>JBJMWN010000441.1:0-12359 GCA_045810085.1 Povalibacter sp.
GCGGCTGCATCCAGGAAACCGAGGTTCACACCTTGCCCCGCCAACGGATGCACGGAATGTGCGGCGTCCCCGACCAGCACGAATCGTTCACGCGAATAGTTGCGCGCGTGAATGAGCCGCAAAGGAAAGTGTGCACGCTCCGCTGCAGGTGTGACGATGCCCAGGATACCGTCGAGCGCATCGGTCAACTCGTTGCCCAACTGCTCCTGAGAAAGCTGCATCAACGACTGAGCGTGCGCGGGCGTCGTCGTCCAGACGATCGAGCTTCGGCCATCTCGTAAGGGCAGAAACGCAATCGGTCCGGCGGGAAGGAACCGCTGCCATGCCGTGCTTTGATGCGGCAACTCGGTCGTGACGTGAGTGACGAACGCGCGCTGTTCGTAATTGCGCGCATCGGCCTCGATGCCTGCAAGTCGACGACTGAGCGAGTCTGCACCGTCCGCACCGACGACCAGGCCCGCGCCGATCTGTCTGCCATCACTCAAGGTGAGCTGCACTCGCTCATCCTCGAAATCCAGATGCGTGAGCTCCGCTCGCAACAAAGTGACTCGCCGTAAACCCGCGGTCTCAAAGAGTGCCCATTGAATGCGCTGGTTCTCGACGATGTGTCCGAGGTAAGGCTCGCTCGTAGCGCTTGCCGAGAAATGAATCGATCCAGGGCTGTGCGGTCGCGCGCCTGCATCCCACACGGTCATCTCGGTATAAGGCGACAGCGCTGACGCGCTGATCTTCGACCAGGCATCGACCGATTCGAGAATGCGCTGTGAGGCCGGCGAAATCGCCGAGACACGCAGATCCATTTCAAGAGGCGATGGCGGCAAGGTTGGCGGCTTTGCCTCGAGCAAAGCGATTCGCAAATCTGCAAGCTCACGCTCGCTCCCCAGCATTGAGGCTAGACAAGCGCCCACCATTCCGCCGCCGACGACGACGATATCGAAGTCGGGCTTCACAGCGTTCCACCACGGGCCAGTCTTGGGATCCGTCCTGAGGCGCCAAGCGAGAGTTGCGACAAAGCATCCTTGGCTGCGGGCATCAGATCAAACGTCAACAAACCGAGATCGCGCGCGAATTTGACGGGACCGAAAGGCTGCGTGAAGAGACGTACCAGCCCGTCAGTGAAACCAACGATTTTCTGTCGATCCGAACCGCGCCATTCGCGATAGCGATTCAGGAGCAAGCCGTCACCCGCATCGAACTCGACGCTGGCGTGTGAAGCGGCCAAAGCATCCGCGAGCACTTCAGCAATGCTCGCTGCATCTCTCAGGCCGAGGTTGAAGCCTTGCCCTGCAATCGGATGCAGGGACTGGGCAGCATTCCCGACGACGACGAGCCTGGGCGCGATGTGCTCCTCCGCGCGCGTCAATGCAAGCGGATAGATCTGCCGCGCACCCACTCGAGTAAATCGACCCAGTCGAAAGCCAAACGCATCTTGCAACCGACTTAGAAAGACCTCGTCCGTGGCGGCCTGCATCTCGGCTGCAGCACTCGGCGCAAACGTCCAGATGAGACCCATGCGACCTTCAGTCATGGGCAACAAGGCGAGCGGACCTGAGGCAGTGAATCGCTCGTACGCGACGTGGTCATGGAAGCGTTGCGTGAACACGTTCGTGACCAGCGCATGCTGCTCATAATCCCAGGTCGTGGCTGCGATGCCTGCTGCTTCGCGAACTACAGACTGAGCGCCGTCCGCAGCGATGACGAGCCGTGCATGCAGCGTCACGCTTGCCTCAGCGCCGATCTCGCACCGAAGCTCACGATGGTCGCCCACGATTTCCGAATCGATCACTCGCGCTGGCGCAATAACCTCGACGGCCTGCTCCTGCAGTCGGCGCCACAACGCAGCTCCCATGATCCTATTGGTTACGACGAACCCCAAGGCTGCGAGGTTCTGTTCTTTGGCATCGATGCGGGCGAATCCGAATCGGCCCTGATCTGAAATATGGACGCGACGAATGCCTGTTGCTTCGCGTTCGATGAGCGGCCACACCCCAATAGCTTCGAAGATTCGGCGGCTGCCGTTCGACAAGGCCGTCGTGCGGTCGTCAAAACTGGGCTGGCCGCTCGTTCCGAACGGGTGCGCCTCCAGTAAGGCGACTTTCAGTTTGAGACTGGAGAGAGCCAGCGCAAGGCTCGCTCCTACCAATCCACCACCGGCAATGGCGACGTCGACTTTCACTGGCAGTTCACGCGGGCAAACATCGGAACCTCAATGGAACGCAACTCATGCATGCATCAGGCGCTCAATGTCATCCGCTTCTTTCACCAGTGCCTGAGTGAGCACTTCATTCCCTGAGTCGGTCACCGCGACGTCGTCTTCGATGCGGATGCCAATGTTCCACCAACGCTTGGCGACGCCTGGAGTACCCGAAGGAATGTAGATGCCCGGCTCCACCGTCATCACCATTCCGGCTTCGAGGACGCGCCACTGCTCGCCCACTTTGTAGTCGCCGACATCGTGCACATCCATGCCGAGCCAATGCCCGGTGCGATGCATGTAGAACTTTCGATAGGCGCCGTCGCGAATCAGGTTCGGCACCTTGCCTTTGAGGATGCCGAGCTTGACGAGACCCTGAGTGATCGCTTTCACCGCGGCGTCGTGCGGTTCATTCCAATGATTGCCGGGGCGGGTCTTCGCAATCGCCGCGTACTGAGCCTCGAGTACGACTTCATAGAGCGCGCGCTGCTCTGGCGTAAACCGGCCACTCACAGGAAAGGTGCGGGTGATATCCGACGCATACAGCTCGTACTCACAACCCGCGTCAATCAATAGCAGATCGCCTTCGTTCAGTTCGTCGCTGTTCTCGTGGTAGTGCAGGATGCAACCGTTCGCGCCGCCACCCACGATGGGGTGGTAGGAAATGTCAGCGTCGTTACGACGAAATTCATGGAGAAGCTCGGCCATGACCTCGTACTCCATCAATCCCGGACGCGTGAACTGCATCGCGCGTTCGTGAGCAGCCACTGCGATGCGTGCCGATTGCCGCATGGCATCAAGCTCCGGACGCGTCTTGAACAGGCGCATGTCGTGCAGGAAGTGATCGAGGGCAACGAACTCCTGAGGCGGCTGAATCCCTGAGCGAGCGCGTGCCTTCAACTGGCTCACCCAACCAATCACCCGCTGATCGAAGTCCTGGTGCAGACCCATCGTGTAGTAAACGCGCGAACAGTTCTCCATGAGCCCTGGGAGAATGTCGTCGATGTCCGAAATCGGGAACGCGTCGTCGGCCCCGTAATCGCGCGTTGCACCTTCTGGCCCGGCGCGACGTCCATCCCAGGTCTCGCGCGCGGGATCGCGGTCTCGCACGAACAACACGTATTCCGCCTGAGCGCGTCCGGGAATCAGAACCGCTACCGCCTCGGGTTCAGCGAAACCTGTGAGGTAAAAGAAATCACTGTCTGGCCGGTAGTGATAGAGGACATCGCTGTTGCGTGTCTTCTCAGGGACCGCGGGGAGGATCACGATGCCTCCCTTACCGATCATCTTCATGAGCTGGCGGCGGCGGCGAACAAATTCAGCTTTGCGCATTCAGTCTTGGACCGGCAGAGACAGATCAGTGGATCGCGTCGTAATCCGGATCATCCGGATCCAGTTCGTCTGAATCCTGATCATCGAGCGCGACGTTCGAGTCATCGCCGTTGCGTAAGTCTTCGAGCTCGTCATGGATCAGCTGCACTGCAGCTCGGATGTACTCGACGACCTGTGTGTACGCTTCTTCATCTTCCTCACTGTCCTCGCCGGACTGAGCCTCGGCGCGGCCGATGTTGGTGAAGTCAATCAGGATCTCATCGACGCTCTTTGGCATCTGACCCGCCTGAATGGCGCGAGTCGTTCCGAATCCGTACAGGAAGCCCTGACACCATTGAGAGATCGCCGTTGCACGTTGCTCCAGAGTCACGGAATCGTCCGGAAGAAAAGGTTCGAAATCCATTTGATCACCACGCAGCGCTGCGACGGTGTCCTGATAAAGGGTATGCATCGATTGCATCAGATCCGGTGGAATCGGTGCAGTCTCATCGAGCTCCACGAGCTCTTCGAGCCAGCGTTCCAGCCTGTAATCGGCACTGACGCAGAGCGCACCGCAGAGACAACCGTGACCTTCGGATGCAGGTACCGTTGAACCGGCACTGCGCATCACTTCAACGATCTCGGGGAATGTCACTTGCAACATAGGCTTATGTTAGCACCGAAGGTACTTGGCACGGACTCGATGCAAGCGATGCTCGTGACTGAACGCGGTTTGACCCTGCCGGAGGGTGCGCCGCATAATCGGACCCGTGAACGAAACCAGACAGCCCACTGCCGCAAATCAGGAACTCGAGTTGCTCGAGGTGCGCCTCGGCGAACTCGTCACCATAGTGACTCAGCTTCGCGAAGAGAATCGCGCATTGCGACAGCGACTCGACAGCCTGACGAGCGAGCGCGCCACTCTTCTGCAGAAGAACGAGCAGGTGCGTACGCGTGTCGAGGCGATGATCGGCAGATTGAAGGCGATGGAGCACGGCGCATGACCGATCGAACAGTACGGGTTAGCGTTCGAATCCTCGAGAAGGAATATCAGGTCGCCTGTCTTCCCGAAGAACGCTCCGAATTGCTCGACTCCGCTGAGTTCCTGAACATGAAGATGCGTGAGATCCGCGACGGCGGCAACATCATCGGATTGGATCGCATCGCCGTGATGGCAGGGCTGAATCTCGCGAATGAATTGCTGAAGGTCCGTCGGACAGGTGACGCGGGTGCTGACGTGACACCTCGAGTACGGCAGATGCGTGAGCGCGTCGAAGCGACGCTTGCAAAGGGTCAGCAGCTCGATCTGTAGTTTTGGCGCGATCAGTTTTCTGGCGGAACCCGGGTCGCGTTCGTTCGTTCAAAGTTATCGGTTCTATGGCGCCGCCTGCGGTGTTCGACATGTGTCGGGTTACCTCTCGACCCTAATGTTAATACCCTCGGGGCTCGGTCTCATGGCGGCATTGTGCAAGTCCGTCTCGAACGGAAAGCCTGAGTCGACATGGCTGCGTCCCACCTATTGCTCCGTGTCGAGAGCAATGGCGTATGACGGCACAGGCGGGTGGCGCCACCCTTCTCTTCGATGAGCTCATCCACCGCTCATCAGTCCTCGATCCCTGACACGGAGCGCTCCGGCGACCGGCAACTCTCCAGGGAGGAACTGCGTCGCAAGATGAAAGCCATACGGCGAAGCGTGAGCCTCGTCGAGCAGCGACATGTCGCCGAACAACTCGCGATCTGGATTTCTCGAAGCCGATTGCTGCGCACCGGCAGTCGAGTCGGCGTTTATCTGCCTCAAGGGCGTGAAGCAGACCTGTCCATTGCCATCAAGCGCGCCCACGAGCGCGGGTGCCGCCTGTACCTGCCTTTCATCACACACATGCGAACGCATCGCATGCAATTCGTCGAGTTCGTTCCTGGCAGTCCGCTGAAGAAGAACGCTTACGGGATACTCGAACCCATCGCGTCGCATGCGGCACGCGTGAGCATTCGCCATCTCGACGTCGTGCTGCTACCGCTCGTGGCTGTCGATGCGCGTGGGTGGCGCTTAGGCAACGGCGCCGGCTTCTATGATCGTCATCTGTCGCACCTGCGAGCATCTCGTCGGTGGCGCCGACCCAAACTCATCGGGATCGCTTATGAGTTTCAACGCGTGCCGCACCTGGAACCATCAAAATGGGATGTCCCCATTGAAGGATTGATCACCGAACGAGGCTTCCATACGTTGCGGCCCTGGGCTCCACCTCGCGACGTCACAACGTAGATCGACCACGAGAGTGGTGAGTCCCGTTCGCATACCAATGCGCGCAAAGGCTGCGTGCATGCATCTTAGAACCAGATTAACGGCGAATTGCACTCAGGAGTATCCATGAACTACTGGCTGATGAAATCCGAGCCCAGCACCTTCGGCATCGACACTCTCGCGTCGCTGAAGAACAAAACGACTGGATGGGACGGGGTTCGCAATTTTCAGGCACGTAACTTCCTCAAAGCCATGCAGAAGGGCGATCTCGCCTTGTTCTATCACTCCAGTTGTGACGTGCCGGGAGTTGCCGGCATCGTGAAGATCGTAAAGGAAGCCTACCCCGATGCCTCCGCATTCAACGCGAAGGATGATCACTACGACCCGCAGAGCGATGCGGACAATCCTCGGTGGTACGCAGTCGATGTGAAGCTGGAGAAGAAATTCGCTCGCGTCATCTCGCTGGAGGAGTTGCGCTCACATCAGAGCGGCAAACTGAAGAACATGATCGTTCTCAAACGCGGCAATCGACTCTCGATCACACCCGTGACGAAGAGCGAGTTCGACTTCATCACGTCACTTGCGTGATGAGTGTGATGTGAACCGAACAACAATTTCGCATACACCTCTTGCTAGCCATTTTCAATTTATGTATATACTGCGCCCGGACTAACTCGACATGGAGACTAATGACTATGGCAACTAAAGCTAAGAAATCAGCAAAGAAGAAAGGCGGCAAGAAGAAGGCTGCCAAGAAGAAGTAAATTTCTTCTTGTTGATGTAGATGAAGACTGTGCCCGCGAAAGCGGGCACAGTCGTTTCCGGGCCCTGGAAAAATAGGCGTTTGCTCACGAGACACGTTGCGGGATCACACGATGGATGCTGACCAGAAAAAGAAGCGAGCCGCCGAAGCAGCACTCGCTTACGTCGAAGAGAACACCATCATCGGAGTTGGCACCGGTTCGACTGTGAACCACTTCATCGATGCATTGGCTGCGCGAAAGCTGCGCATTCGGGGTGCCGTATCGAGTTCCGATGCCTCAACTGCACGTTTGAAGAAGCATCACATCGAGATCTTTGACCTCAATGCAGCGGGCGATCTGGACCTCTATGTGGACGGCGCCGATGAATCCGACCCGCACCTGCGTCTTATCAAGGGAGGGGGTGCTGCATTGACGCGAGAGAAGATCGTCGCCGCCGCATCGCGCCGGTTCGTCTGCATTGCCGATGAATCCAAACTCGTCCCGGTGCTCGGAAATTTCCCCTTACCTGTCGAGGTGATACCGATGGCACGCTCGTACGTTGCGCGCCAGCTACTAAAGCTCGGCGGTCATCCGGTATGGCGTGAAGGGGTCATCACAGACAACGGCAACCAGATCATCGACGTCCATTCTCTGAAGATTGTGGATCCGATGGGACTCGAGACCACGCTCAATCAGATTGCCGGGGTGGTGACGGTGGGTTTGTTCGCTCACCGGCCCGCAGATGTTCTCATCCTGGGAACAGACACAGGAATTCGCACGCTGCCTTGAAGATTGAAATCATCAGGCACTGGTAGCCGCCGTCAATTCGGGAACGAGCGTCGGTCCGCGATAGATCAGTCCAGTGTAGACCTGAACCAGATCCGCGCCGGCTTCTCGCATCTGCGTCGCATCCGCAGCTGCAGTAATCCCGCCCACACCGATGATCGCGAGTCGGCCTTGCGAAGCTGCCTTCAATGTTCGGATAGCCTGCAACGAAAGTTCAAGCAACGGTGCGCCACTCAAGCCACCTTGCTCCTGAGCGACTGACCCTTCGCGTTTCGCTACGTACTCGGGGCGACTCACCGTGGTATTGGTCGCAATGACGCCGTCGATGCCGAGTTCGAGCAATAGTTTCGCCACCTGAATGATCTCCTCGTTCGTGAGATCGGGCGCGATCTTGGCGAGCAGCGGGACTCGTCGACCCGAACGCTGAGTGAGCTGTGCATTTTCCTGCAGCAGCGCCTCGAGGATCGGTCGCAGATGATCGCTCTGCTGCAGACGGCGCAGATCCTTCGTGTTCGGCGAGGAGACGTTCACAGCGACATAGTCCGCGTGTGGCGCGAGCATCCGATGGCATGCGACGTAGTCGTCCACTGCAGACTCCAATGGCGTATCGGCGTTCTTCCCGATGTTCACACCCAGGATCCCGCGAAAGCGTCGAAGGCGAAGCTTCTCGGCGACCGCGTGCGCACCTTGATTTGGAAAACCCATGCGATTGATCAAAGCCGTACTCGAGGTCAACCGAAATAGCCTTGGCCGATCACGTCCTGCCTGTGGCCTGGGCGTCACCGTTCCCACCTCGACGAAGCCGAAGCCAAGCGCAGCCAACGCGTCGATGTACTCAGCGTTCTTGTCGAGACCCGCAGCCAGACCGACCCGGCTTTTAAAGCGAAGACCCATGAGCTCTATGGGCGCGGACTCGCGTACGGTGGGTAACAGATGTAATCGATGCGCCATTCGCAAGGACTCAAGCGTCAGACCATGCGCTCGTTCCGGATCAAGTGCGAAGAGCAGCGGGCGCAATACGGGATAGAGAGTGGCGAGCATCAGAGAATGGGGAACGATTGGATTGCGATAAGGGCGGAACGCATGAAGCAATCTTCGCCGGTTGTACCGAATTTGAATAGTTGCCAGCAGTGAATGATGGTCTGAGTGGGCGCATAGCCAGCGGGTTCAGAAGGTAGTCGCGCAACACGAAGAGCTTGGCCGCTCCTGGATGGTCTACAGATCTCCAAATGATTCGTCGCTTGTGTGGACACGACAACTCGAACCTCGCCGCGGGGAACGTTGGCCAGGATGAGGTTGCAGATTCCAGCATGTCTGGCGGTCAGAGCTGCCGCAGGTAAGTGCGCACTCCAAATGTCAACGCGACGACCTTGAATTGGTATGTGGAGCTCGAAGATGGCAAGTAGTCGAAGGCGAGCAGACATGCGAGAGCAGGCTCGCGAGCTGACGTGGTGCTCAGCAAGACTTCGTTGAGAGGTGTCCTATGGTGCCCGGACGCATCGACTGCTAATCGAGCAGAACGAAGTTCAGGAACTATTGATCGCACATCAGCAGCAGCGAACAACTGGGCGGATCAATTAACGCAAAGGTTCTCTCAGCCCACGTGTATTCGGCCAGCGTTGCGGATGATTCGTGCTCGAGCGCGCGTCGTGTGTCATCTGCGCGATGCGGATAGATGTGAAACTCAAAGTAGCGACTTTGAAAGTCGAAGTGCGCGCCTGCGTGTTCCGCATATCAACAAGGCTGCTTTCGCATGATGGCCCGGAACTGCGATGACTTCGTGGCTCCGTGCACATCCATGCACTCCGCTTCATTGGGTCATTACATCGAATCTGACGATCGAGGCGGCGATGTTCAAGCTCGCCTCGTCCGAATTTAGGCGAACCGTACGAGTCCTGGATTCTTCGTCCTATCGCAGCCGAAAACGAAAAGGCCCGGATGAACCAGGCCTTCTTTGTTTGGCTGGGGGACTAGGATGACTTCGTGCATCCATGCACTCCGCCCTATCGGGGTCATCACACCGCTCCGACTGCGATCGATGTGATGTTCAGATTCGCATCCATGCGAATCTAGTCGAACGCTAGGTCCCCTAGGCTCTCATCCTAGTCCCTGCCAGAAACGAAAAGGCCCGCTTGCGCGGGCCGGTTCGTTTGGCTGGGGGACTAGGATTCGAACCTAGGTTGACGGAGTCAGAGTCCGTAGTCCTACCGCTAGACGATCCCCCAAGTGCTTTGCAGCAGCTTGCAGCTGGAGCGATTAGCGCTTCGAGAACTGCGTTCCGCGACGAGCTTTGCGGAAGCCGACCTTCTTACGTTCGACTTCGCGAGCGTCGCGAGTCACGTAACCGGCATCGCGCAACTGCTTGCGGAGCGTCTCATCGTATTCCATCAACGCGCGAGTGAGGCCGTGGCGGATTGCGCCAGCCTGACCGGTGGTGCCGCCGCCCTTCACTGTGACGCTCACGTCGAACTTGGTCTCGAGCTGCACAACTTCGAGCGGCTGACGCACGATCATGCGTGCAGTCTTGCGACCGAAGAACACGTCCAGCGGACGATCGTTCACGGTGATGTTGCCCGAGCCTGGACGAAGGAATACGCGAGCCGTTGAGGTCTTGCGACGTCCGGTGCCGTAATTGGTCGAAACTGCCATGGTGCGTTACGCCTGTAGATGCGCGATCAAATTTCGAGAGCTTTGGGCTGCTGAGCAGAATGAGGATGTTCGCCGCCTGCAAATACATGCAGCTTCTTGAACATCTTCCGGCCCAGCGGATTCTTCGGCAGCATGCCCTTCACCGCGAACTGGATCGCCCGCTCGGGGTGCTTCTGCAACAGCTTCTCGAGACTCGTCGTCTTGAGGCCGCCCATGTAGCCGGTGTGATGGTGATAGAACTTATCGGTCAACTTCTGACCGGTGACGCGGACCTTGCCCGCGTTCAGGACGATGATGTTGTCCCCGGTGTCGACGTGCGGCGTGTAGGAAGCCTTGTGCTTACCACGCAATCGGAAGGCGAGCTGTGACGCCAGACGGCCCAGGGTCTTGCCCGACGCGTCGACTACGTACCAATCACGGCGCACCGTAGCCTCGTTGGCGAATACGGTTCTCATTGAATTCTCCGGGAAAACTTCAGGCCTGGGGCGAAAAGGCCGGCAAGTCTAAAGGACGACTTTGCCCATTGCAAACCGTTGTTCAAGCGACGGTTAAGGGGAACCACGGTGCGGCGGCCGGCCCGGAGAATGCCACATATATAATGTGATGCATGCCAATCACTCCCGCGAGCGAACCGAGGGTCTTTTCCCTTCTTGATCGGTTGATCGAACCCGCCGATCAGGCCCTGAGAACCCTTTTTGGCACAAGCCCGCCCGCCCGCCCCTACCCGGCTGAGGGAATCCCTGAAACGGTGGATCGCAAACCCGATCAGCAGGAAGTGATCGCGTTAATGCGGATCAATCATGCTGGCGAGGTCGCGGCACAAGCGCTCTACCAGGGTCAGGCGCTCGTTGCTGCAGATACGCGGATGCGCGAGGCGTTGCTCGACGCCGGCCGTGAGGAAGCCGATCACCTCGCGTGGTGCTCTCGTCGAGTCCATGAGCTCGGGGGTCGGACGAGCCTTTTCGATCCGCTGTGGTATGCAGGCTCATTCGCGATTGGTGTACTCGCAGGCTTCTCCGGAGATCGCACCAGCCTAGGGTTCGTCGCGGAAACAGAGCGCCAGGTGGTCGAACATCTCACCGGCCACTTGGGGCAATTGCCTCAGGAAGACCTGCGCACACGCGCAATCATCAATCAGATGAGTGCTGACGAAGCGCGACACGGACACAACGCAATCGAAGCCGGCGGTGCTGAACTGCCTGCTTTTGCTCGTGCCGTGATGAAAGCGACCGCGAAGATCATGACGAGCACTGCGCGTTGGCTCTAGTGCTTCGATAATCAAATGCTTGCGGTGAAGCCGCATACTGTATTAAAAGTCGCGCACGAGAATTCCGTTGCAATCTGTCTAATCACAACGCGAAAAGACACCCAGGGGTGAGTATGGAAGAGGGCACAAGGCCATTGAGCGATATCCCGGCGATCAACCGGTTCCTGAGCTATTGCCGGATCCGCACCGTGCCTTCGAAGACTGTAGTCATCCACGCGGGCGATTTGCCGGACGTGCTTTATTACATCGTGAGCGGTTCGGTCGAAGTGATGATCGAAGATGAGGAAGGCAACGAGATGGTGCTCGCCTACCTCAACAAGGGTCAGTTCTTCGGAGAGATGGGATTGTTCTACGAACAGCCCACGCGCAGCGCCTGGGTGCGCACACGTCAGCAATGCGAACTGGCAGAAATGACTTATCCCCGCTTCCGCCAGCTCGCTGCAGAAAGCCCCGGACTGGTGTTTGAGCTTGCAACGCAGCTGGCCACTCGCCTCGATCGGACGAACCGTAAGTTGGGCGATCTGGCTTTCGTGGATGTCACGGGCCGCGTGGCACACGCCATCATGGATCTGTGCAGCGAGCCAGATGCGATGACGCATCCTGAAGGAATGCAGATCAAGGTGAGCCGTCAGGAGTTGTCGCGCCTGGTTGGTTGCTCGCGCGAAATGGCGGGACGCGTGCTGAAGGTTCTGGAAGACCAGGGTCTACTGCGCGCAACGGGCAAGACCATCGTCGTGTATGGCGCTCGGCCGAAGATGAAGACGAAGCCACCGTTGGCTGCCGCTGCTGCAGCCGCTGGTCGGGGCACTGTATCGAACAGCCGTGTCGCGGATGATGATGACGACTTCGATGATGACGACGAGGATTGATCGTCACGTGATTTCGGAGATGCTGTTCGCCTGAGCAGCATCTCGTTCGAGCTTCTTCTTACCCTGCCCTTTTCCCGCACGCTTTCTCGATCTCGCTTCTCATTGCCGAGATCGTTGCCGCATAGTCCTTCGTGCCGAAGATGGCGGACCCCGCCACGAATGTGTCGGCCCCGGCTCTGGCCACTTCGCCGATATTGTCGATCTTCACTCCGCCATCGATCTCAAGTCGGATGTTACGTCCGCTTGCGCGAATTCGATCCCGCGCCTGCTGAAGCTTGGGTAAGGCCGATGAAATGAA
>JBJMWN010000442.1:0-3374 GCA_045810085.1 Povalibacter sp.
TGCGCCAGCCGTCGTCCTGCGTCATGTCATCCAATGCAAATCCAGCGAGACCTGAAAGTGCCAGAACCAGCCGATCGAGCGTCTCACGTGCATCCGCGCGACTGGCGGCCGCTTCGTGATACTGACGCTGCAGCACACCGATCGCTCGCCAGTGCTCCGCCGATAAACGACTGCGACCTTGCGCTGCAGACCATTCGAGTCGTCGCAAGTCTGCGGCGAGTCCGGACACATTGGATACATCGAACAGGCTGGACCGCAGATCGTTGCGTTCCGACAGCACACCGAAATTCGTACATGCATTGAGCGCGTGTTTCCATGAATCCGAGCGTGTGTCCAAAGCCAGCGTCGCACGCGCGAGGCGCGCCTTGTCCTCGCAACGCTCGGCGTAGCGACCCATCCAGAAGAGACTCTCAACCAACCGCGACGGCAGATCCTCATTGCGCGTGCGTCGGCGACCCGTGCTGACGGTCACATCGACTTCGTCCTGCATCTCACTGTCCGCCAGCACCCAGATATCTTTGCTGCCGCCGCCACGCTGATTCGACACGATGTCTGCTGCAGAGTCGGATGCGATACGCGCGAGACCACCCGGCATGACCTGAAATCCGTTTTCGGTCGCAACGGCATAGACGCGAATGGCGAGGGCACGTCCCGTCAGTCCATTCGGTCCCCATGTGGGCGACTGCGACAACGACACTCGTTCCTGCGCGACGTATGCGTAAGGCCGAGCGCGCAATCGCTCAATCAACTGTGCTTTACCTTTTCGATCGAGCGCACTACCGAATACCGGCTCAAATTTCTGATTGGGGAAAGTGGGTTTGATCACCAGCCGATCGATATTCGTAATCACCTGCTCGAGCGCAGCTCGCTCACCACACCACCAGGTGGCGACCGAGGGCAGTACCAGATTCTCTCCGCAGACCCAATCGCAAATGGGTTGCAGAAAACCGAGCCAGCTTGCCGACTCCAGTACACCCGTGCCGAGTCCGTTGGCCAACGTGACACGGCCCGCACGTACGACCTGCAGCAGTCCGGGAATACCCAGCGCGGAATCTGAACGCAGCTCGGAGGGATCGCAGAAGTCATCGTCGAGTCGACGCAGGACCGCATGCACACGACGCAGTCCTGCAAACGTTTTCAAATAGAGCGTGTCGCCGCGCACCGTGAGGTCGGCGCCTTCCACCAGCGCAAGTCCGAGTTGTCGCGCCAGATACGCGTGCTCGAAATACGTTTCGTTAAACGGCCCAGGTGTGAGAACGACTGCGAGTGGCGCTTCATCGTCATCGGCATGGCTGAGCAACTGATCGCGCAACGTCGCGAAGAAGCCGCCTGGCGAACGCACCCGCAGATCCTGAAAGATCTGCGGAAACACGCGCGAGACGATGCGTCGGTTCTCGAGGGCATAGCCCGGACCCGATGGCGTCTGCGTTCGATCGCCCAGAATCCACCATTGACCATTCGGCGCACGTGCCAGATCGGCAGCATAGACGTGCAGCCAATGTCCGCTAGCGGGACGCAGTCCGCGACAGGGCCAGAGAAAATTCGGATGTCCGTACACGATCTCGGGCGGCACGATGCCTTCTGCGAGCAGACGCTGCGGCCCGTAAAGGTCGGCGAGCAAGCCATCAAGCAAACGCGCCCGCTGCGCCACTCCTGCTGCGATCACCTGCCATTCGTTGGTCGGCAGGATCAGAGGAAGGACATCGAGCTGCCAGGGACGATCGCGGCCTTGCGGATCGGCATACACGTTGTAAGTGACGCCGTTCTCGACAATCAGTCGACGCGCCAGTTCGACACCGCGCCGGACAGTGTCCTGCCCCGCCTCTTCCATCTTCTCGATCAGTGGTCGCCAATGCGCCCGCATCGACGCGTCGGGCGCGAGCAACTCGTCGTAGCGAGTCGCGTCCGGCGCGTAAGGCGTCAGCAGGGGTGAAACAGCCATGGGTATTGAGGCACTGCAGATAAGGCGAAGAACCGAGGTTGAAAGGCCGCAACGGCCAGGTCAAGTCTGCCGAGGGGGCGTTTGACGTAGTCCGTCACTCGCTCCCATCAGCTTCGCCGTGACTGCATCAGCTTCGCCTCAGATCCATCGTGAAGGAGAACTCATCGGAAGAGACAGGCGCAGGTGCTTCAACCTTTCCGCCCGTGTATCCGATGCGGAAGAATCGCCCGAGTCTGCGGCTCTCGGCTTCGAAAGAATTCACGGGGAAAGCTGCATAGCTGACTCCGCCTGGATGCGCGACGTGATACTGGCATCCACCCAGCGAGCGTTGCAGCCACGTATCGACCAGATCGAACGTCAGCGGTACATGGGGTGCAATCATCGGATGCAGCGCTGATTCAGGTTGCCAGGCGCGATAGCGCACGCCAGCCACGAACTCGCCCACCTTGCCTGTCGCTCGCAGCGGTACGCGCTTGCCGTTGCATGCGAGTGCATATCGATCAGGCGCCAGTCCTTCAACTTTGACCTGCAGGCGCTCCACCGACGAGTCCACATAACGCACGGCACCGCCAGCCGCATTCTCCTCACCCATGACGTGCCAGGGTTCGAGCGCGTGGCGCAACTCGAGATCGACACCGACGTTGGAAAAATCGCCGATCTTGGGAAAGCGAAACTCCATGTGCGGCGCGAACCAGTCTGTCTTCATGGCATAGCCACCGCTGTTGAGTTCCTGCACGACATCCTTGAGATCCTGTTCCACGAAGTAAGGAAGCATGAAGCGGTCGTGCAGCTCAGTGCCCCAGCGTGCTAGTCGCGCCGGCTCGTACGGCTGTTTCCAGAACTTCGCGATCAACGAACGCAGCAGCAGTTGCTGAGCCAGGCTCATGCGCGCATGCGGAGGCATCTCGAACGCTCGCATCTCGAGCAGGCCCAATCGGCCGGTCGACGTGTCGGGTGAGTACAGCTTGTCGATGCAGAACTCGGCGCGATGGGTATTGCCGGTGACATCGATGAGCAGATTTCTAAGCACCCGATCGACCACCCAAGGTGCGCTGTAACCCTTCGCTGGCGGAAATTGCCGGAACGCGATTTCAAGTTCATACAGCGAATCGTTGCGCGCCTCATCCACACGCGGAGCTTGTGAGGTCGGCCCGATGAACAGTCCGGAGAACAGATAAGAAAGTGCCGGATGGTTGTGCCAATAAGAAATGAGACTGCGCAGCAAATCAGGACGACGCAGAAACGGCGAATCGTTCACGGTCTCGCCACCGAGCACGAAATGATTGCCACCACCGGTGCCTGTATGGCGGCCGTCGAGCATGAACTTCTCGGTGCTCAGTCGTGTTTCGCGCGCGGCCTCGTACAGGTGAGTCGTTCGATCGACCAGCTCGCCCCAGTTCGTCGAAGGATGGATGTTGACCTCGATCACACC
>JBJMWN010000443.1:0-12214 GCA_045810085.1 Povalibacter sp.
AAGACCTGTTCACGAACAATGGCAATCGCTTGCCGGCGATAGTCCTGCTGCAGGTCAGCGGGGATGCTTGAGGGCAATTTGGTGAAGGGCAGCAACAACGCACTGTCTTCCGGCTCGATCGTGACTTGTTGGCGAGCAACATCCAACACGCGCTCAACGACGATGCGCGGCTGCGTGAACTTCGTGCGAATGCCACGACGCAAGTTCGCGAGATTCTGCCGGTAGAACTGCGGGACAGCTCGCAAGCGTGCAAGCCACGCCTGCGCGTCTTCCTGCGAAGCGATCGATGTGGTCCGTCCAAGGTAAGCGGCGAGAGTATGGAAACCCTCGTCGTTTTCGAACGGCATTCGAGCGAGGTCGTAACCAGACTCTTCGATTGCGAGTGCAATCGTACGCGTCAGCAGAAGATGATTGAGCGATGACTCAGGCGAGAGCTGTGAAGGCTCGATCATCTTGAGTTGGGCCGCCAAGGTCTCGAGCTGATGCTTCGATCTCGCTTCCGCCTCCGGGCTGACGTCCGGCATGCGGGTCAACGCTTCGCGATCACCCTCGAATCCTGCTGTGATGGGATCGATCTGTCGCAACAGCGTTTCGTAGTCTGTAATCGCCGCGGAGAGCGCGTGCTCGGCGTCTTCGGATTGCGCACCTGCAGAGCAGCTGACTAAACCGGCAATGATGAGAACGACAGAGCGAAGCCACGGATGCATAGGGTTCTCCAGCGCGCAGACGCGCGTGTGGAGTGCATCATGGCATCACTGAATGATGCGGAGAACGCGTTGGACGAGAATGGGTCAGCCGCCTGCGACTTGCGGCAGCTGGCGAACCATGGCGCGATAGGTCGAGCGTGCTTTGCGCAGCGCCTCGCCCGAACTGCTTGCAGAACCGCTCGCACTCGCTCGCCATAACGAGCGCTTCGTCGCTGGATCCAACAGATACAGGATCAGATCGCCTTCGCGGCTGAATCCGGTCGGACCATCGCCGCCCACTGCCGCGGGTGGCTGCGTTGAACTGTTTTCGAACACCGAAGTGTTCACTTGATTCACGTGCGGATTGTCATCCTCGTCGATACCGGTGTGGACATCGGTGCGACTGATCGCACCCAGTACGACGAAGACATCAGCAGGGTCATTGGAAGCTACTTCACGATAACCGCGGCTCTCCAACGCGCTCACTGCCGCCTTGCGCAGCTCATTGCCAACACGATCTTTCTGCTCAGTCGATAGCTGCTCAGGGAATACGTAACGCTCTTCCTGAACTCTGAATGTGCGAAAGGTGGGCAGAGAATTCGTGTTACCGGCGTATTGAATTGGATCCGTCGCGCAGCCGCCGAGGACCAGGGCCAACGCGACGACGGAAAATACGTTGCGATTGCTCACCGGAGATTCACATCCAGCTGATAGTCCACTCGACCCGCCTTTCGTGCCTGCGCATTTAATAGTCCAAGTCGCAGTGTGTAACTGCCATTCGCGGGCACCACACCTTCCCACGATGTCGACCCATCCATGAAGTTGGTGTAAACGGCAGGTGAATTGTTGTGGGTAGCGACGAACACAGGTGCTGCCATCAGATCCATGCCAATCCACGGAGAGCGATCGGACGAAAGCGTTAACGCGATTCGCTGTCCCTTTCGGGCATCGAACGAATACTCCCGGCGTTCTTTACCTACAAGCATTCCCTGCACGCGGGCGATTCGTTCGTCGCCAAACTTGAGCTCGGTTGAAGGAGTAGCGATGGGTGCAACGGACTTCGAGGTTTGCAGAACTGGAACGGCAGTTTTTGGCGTCTGTGCAATGGTGGCCCAGGCCGCCAAGCCAGCCAGAATCAACACAGCGACCTTCATTCCCCCTGCCGATTTCACGACGCACCTCCGAGCGCATCAATTGCCCGCGCCTATAGCAAGTTCCGCTGACGCGTCGTTTCCTGAGCGTCACAGGCAACTCCAGAACACGGCCAAACTGCGCACGATCAAACTGCGATGGGCAGTAGGCTCGTCGCTGCGTTGAGGGGTCAATCCGTAGTTTGGGAAGCCGCGAACCGCGGTGCGCGAAGAGCCTTGTGAACGGGCTAGAGTCGGCGCACGACCTGATCGATCGGGGCAGCGACCAAGGGTCCGACTGCGCCTACCGTGCCGACGTACAGAAACGCGACGATGTGATCGCGCTCATCCAGTTCCAGCAAACGCTTCACGTTTGCAGCATAGGCCGCGCCGCCGGTCTTCCACATCGCACCGAATCCGAGTGCATGCGCCGCCAGCATCATGTTCTGAACTGCGGCACCGACTGCAAGCACCTGCTCGATCTCCGGGATTTTTCCAGACGTTACATGCGCAGCGACCGCGATGATCATCGGTGCACGAAGCGGCTTGCGACGTTCACCCTCCAGTTGATCCTGTGAGACGTCCGGCATTTTTGCGCGCAGCAACTCGGCCATCGCATCGCCCAATTGTTTGCGAGCATCGCCTTCAAGGATCACAAATCGCCACGGGCGCAATCTGCCGTGATCCGGAGCGCGCACCCCAGCTTCGATGATGCGTTGAACGATTTCGGGTGGCGGCGCCGGCTCGATCAACTTGAGGGGCGAGGTCCGGGATTGGATGCCTTCCAGCAGATTCATTCGTCGACTCTCGTGCAGAGGTTCAGAGGCGACGCACTTGCATCGCAAGGTGAAGCCGATCCCCGCGCATGGTGCTCATGGAGATATCAACTCCTCCCGGCACTGACCAGGCACGAGCCAACGCCTGGGACGGCAGATAAACCGGCAGTTTGAATTGTGTATCGACCTGAATGCCTTCATTCGGCAGATGAGCCGCCGCAGCGCCCAGACAGCGGCCGAGAGACCACATGCCGTGAGCCACCGCCTGCTTGAACCCGTACATCGCAGCCGTTTTCGCCGTCAGGTGAATCGGATTGAAGTCACCCGAGACGCGCGCATACCGCCAGCCGGTATTCTCGGGAATCTCCAGCGTCTGAGTATCGGTTCCTTCCTGCGGATGCGTCGAGCGATCGATGGACGGACGCTTGCTGCCTTCAGCCTTCGTCGGTGTCGTGCCTCGCGCAAACATCGTGCTGACTTCTTCCCACACCAGTTCGCCATTGCGCTCATAGCGTGTGGTGAAGTCGTACTCCTGTCCCGCATCCGTCAAGCGCAGCGTGTCGAAATGCACGCTTAGCCGCAGAGGCGTACTGACATCGATGCTTCGATACACGCGAATCGTGTTGCGCAAATGAATGAGCCCGAGCACCTTCACCGGAAAATCCGGCGCGATGAACAACTGCATATGCATCGGCATCGCAACTGCGTGCAGATACGCAGGCGGCAGGCTGGATCCAGAAGGAACGCCGCACACTTCGCGATAACGCTGCAGATGACTCGCCGAGAGTTTGACTTTGCGAGCTTCGAGTTCGATCGGCCGAATTGAAATGCCGGCAGGCGCGGTATATGGCTTCTTGCCCAGCAACACGCGGACGAACGCCGGCACCATCCAGGGCTGCGCGGCGAATGTGGTCTTGGCGATGGCTGGCATCAGGAAATTCGTGGGAAAGTGGCGGATGAATTAACGGTCATGCGTTCCAATTCGTTGCGTGCGCTGTAGCAATTTCTTTTGGGTTCGCGGCGCTAGGCACGGTCAGCGCTTCTGATCAGTTATGGCACGGTGCGATCGATGACGATCTGCAGCGGTCCCTTGTCCTTGCCGAAATCATAATCGGCTTCGCCGAAGAAATCGCCCGTGCGTTCCTGTGGAGCGCCTGAGCGTGACAATCTCGCCACGATCTTGACTCGGGGCACGGTCGCGATGCTGCGCGTTGGAATCATGGCGTCAGCTTCCGAGAGCTGCACAGTCAACGGTGCTTCATTGGAACTGTGACGCTGGACGGCCAAGGGTGGGCCCGGTGCTGCAGGATCTCGCGCAAGTACGAAAAGAGGCGTAGTGCCCTTGAGCTGCTGCTGGATCGCTGGCGCGATTGTGATCGCCACGCTCACCACTCGACCCTGAGCTGCCGGCGCGCTCGCTCCCGCTCGTACGCCCTCGCCGGTCTCACCCAACTGCTCGTTCAAATCCTGGATCTGGCGTTCGAGCATCGCCCGCAATTCATCGGGCGGATTCTGCACGAGCAACGCCTGTAGCCGATCACGCCCGAGCCGCAGATCGCCTTTCTGCAAAGCGGCTACGCTGCCGTACCACAAGGCTTTGGGATTGTTCGGCGCTTTAGCGAGCGCCGCATCGAACAATTCGCCCGCGCGGCCGGACAATGAATTCTGATCGAGCAACGCGAGTGCTTCGCCCAGACCGACCACCGCATCGACGTTCTCGCCTCCGCTCAGATCGTAAGCATGCTGATATGCAGTCGCCCCCAAGGAAAAACGCTGAAGCGCAACGTAAGAGCGCCCCAACAGGAGCCAGCCTTGCAAGTCTTCTGGATGAGTTGCGAGTTTGTCTTCGAGCTGTTTGAGCATCGAATCGACGTTGGCGGCTTGCGTCTGAGCGGTTTCAACTGCGCGCCAGTTCCAGGTCGTGAGCCCCGCATACATGAACACGGCAAGCGCCGAGATCGCCACCGTGACGATGAGTGTGGAAGTTCGACGCTCCACACGCGAACTCGCTGCATCGACAGCATTGGTGCGCAGCAATGGCAACGTAATCCAGGCCAGCGCCGCGAGCACCATCGCGGCGCAACCAATGACGAATCCCGTCATGAAGCACCTGGCGTGTTGCGTGCGCGCTCATCGTCAGCGGTATCAACGAGATCATCGGCTGGGAGCTTGGATTTGCGAGCAATGACGAAAGCAGCACTCACTCCTCCGATGAGCAATAGCACCACGGGTGCCGCCCACAGGAGCCAGGTCGTCGGATTCACCGGCGGGTTGTACAGGATGTATTCGCCGTAGCGATCAGTCATGTACGTGAGAATCTCTCGATCGGACTTACCCGACGCCATTAGCTCACGCACCTGCCGACGCAGATCCGCAGCAAGACCCACGTTCGAATCTGCGATCGACTGACTACGACACTGCACGCAGCGCAGTTCGCGAATCAGCGTGTCATAGCGCGCTTGCATCGCAGGGTCGTCGAACGCAGGCCCGCTGTCGATGGCCAGTACCGGCACGGCGAGCACCAGCAAGAACGCGAGCATCAAGGCCTTCATGGTTGACCGCCTGCTTGTCGGATTCGCGGCACGAAGTCGCGCTCCCAGATTTCAACGGTCAACGGCGCGATGTGTTTGAAGATGACTTTACCTGTGCCGTCGATGAGAAACGTTTCCGGTGCGCCATAGACGCCCCAATCGATTGCGACGCGACCTTCATCATCGGAGCCGTTCACGACGTAGGGATTGCCCAGTTCATGAAGCCATCTCAACGCCTGCTCGCGATCGTCTTTCCAGTTGATGCCAACGATCGGTATTTCTCCTCGTTGTGCAATCTTGAGCAATGCGCCGTGCTCCTGACGGCAGCCCACGCACCACGTGCCCCAGACATTGAGCACATAGGGTTGGCCCGCGAAATCCTTGCCTGATACTTTTTGAGTGGGATCGTCGAGGCGTGGCAGCTCGAAAGCGGGTGCAGGCTTGCCGAGCAAAGGCGAAGGCAAGGTTTCTTTGTCGCGATCCAGGCTGAAAAAAAAGAATCCGACAAGCGCAGCAAACAAACCGGCTGGAATCAGGAAGCGCCACATGATCTGGCTCAACCTGCTTTGGCGCGCGCAGCTGCAGCGTCAGCGCTCGGTGAGGTCACGGCGACGCGTTGTCGATAGCGTCGATCGCACACACTGATGAAACCGCCAAGCGCGATCACGAATGCACCCAACCAGATAAAACGAATCATCGGCTTGTACTGCAATCGCAGGCTCCAGGCACCTCCGCCCAGTGGGTCGCCCATCGCGGCAAAGATGTCGCGATTCCAGCGGCCATCGATTCCCGCCTCAGTCATCGGGCTGGTCTGCACGCGATAGGTCCGCTTCTGCGGATGCAGCACTGTAACTTCGCGTCCGTCACGAGCCACGACGATCTCCGCTTCAACGGCATCGTAGTTCGGCCCTGTAACGTCGCGCACGCTCGTCATGGTGAAGTCGAATCCGGCATGCTGAAGCGTTTGCCCGGGTCGCAAACTCAGATCCGCTTCGCGCTTGTACGATTCCACCGTAGTTGCGCCGATCACGAACATCGCGAGGCCGAAATGCGCCACGCACATCCCGATCACACTCGCAGAGAGACTATGGCCCTTGCGCAATCGCTGTACAGGCTCGACCAGCGCAGAGAACGCGACCCACAGTCCGGCGATGATGCCCACGCTGCTCAGCACGGAGTGAAGTCCGTACGCGGCCCAGGCGAGAGCAACAGCAACTACGACCGCGAGTGCGAACAGGGCAACCAGCAACTTGCCCGTGCGACTGAAAGTCGCATGCTTCCATTCAGCATGCATTCCCGGCGCGAGCAGCAACAGCAACGGCAACATGGGAACGAGAAACATGGCCGTGAACCAAGGTGCACCTACGGAGATTTTTCCGAGGCTCAGCGCGTCAAGGAAAATAGGATAAAGCGTACCGAGCAGAATCAGCGCCGTTGCAGCCACGAGCAGAACGTTGTTCAACAGCAGAAAGGATTCCCGAGAGACGGGAGCGAAGCCGGCGTTCGATTTGAACAGCGGCGCGCGCCAGGCGTACAAGCCGAGCGCACCTCCCACACACAGCGCGAGGAAAATCAGAATGAACCGGCCACGTGCTGGATCGCTCGCAAAGGCATGCACAGATTCGACTACACCTGAGCGAACCAGGAACGTACCGAGTAGCGCGAGCGAAAAGCCTGTGATCGACAACAACAACGTCCAGCTCTTGAACAAGCCGCGTTTCTCAGTCACTGCGAGTGAATGAATCAGTGCTGTGCCAATCAGCCAGGGCATGAACGAGGCGTTCTCAACAGAATCCCAGAACCACCAGCCGCCCCAACCAAGCTCGTAGTACGCCCACCAACTGCCGAGCGCGATGCCCATCGTGAGAAACAACCAGGCGGTCACAGCCCAAGGTCTTACCCATCGAGCCCATGCTGAATCGAGCTTGCCTTCGAGCATTGCCGTGACAGCAAAGGCGAATGGCACCGCCATACCGACGTAGCCGGTGTAGAGCATCGGTGGATGAATCGCGAGTGCAGGATCTTGCAACAAAGGATTGAGGTCACGACCGTCGACAGCCGCCGGCAGCAAGCGTGCGAAAGGACTGGAGGTGGTGAGAATGAAAAGTGCAAAACCTGCACTCACCAACCCGAGAACTCCCAACACGCGACTGGTGATCGTCTGCGGCAAGTTGCGACTGAAGGCGACGACCGCAACGGTCCATAGCGACAAGATCAGCAGCCACAGCAACAGCGAGCCTTCATGCGCGCCCCACACGGCTGCGAAGCGATAGAACGTGGGCAGTTGTGAATTCGAATTCTGCGCGACGTACAGCACCGAAAAATCATTCACGTAAAACGCGTACGCCAGGCAGCCAAATGCAAACGCAGTGAATACGAACTGGCCGGCAACCGCGCGATTCGCAACCTGCATCCAATGCGGACGCCTGTTCGCGGCTCCGAACAGACCGAAGAACGCCTGAGGCAGCATCAGACAGAACGCGAGGATGAGAGCGAAGTGACCCAGTTCGACGATCATTGGTTGAGATCCAGGCGGCGAACTCAGGTCGCCGGTGTGGGCATCTTGGGGCGCTGATCGTGCTGCTTGCGCAAGCTCTCAGCCACGACAGGAGGCATGTAATTTTCATCGTGCTTCGCGAGCACTTCTTCCGCGACGAAACTACCGTCACTCGCGAGCCGACCGCGGGCAATCACGCCCTGCCCCTCACGAAAAAGATCGGGCAACACGCCTGTGTATTTGACGGTCACATCGTGCGCGAAATCCGTGACCACGAACGTAGCCTGCAGACTTCCAGCGGGACGATTGAAGCTGCCTTCGGTCACCATTCCACCCACGCGGAACGAGCGCCCAGACGGCGCTTTGCCCGCCGTGACATCCGTCGGCGAATAGAAATAAAGCAGATTGTCCTGAAACGCATTGAGTGCGAACGCGGCGGCGGCTGCTACACCGAGCACCATCAGTCCCACCCACATCATGCGTCGCTGTCGTGAAGTCACGATTTGCCACTCGCTGCTACTGCGGCCCGTCGGGCCGCCGTCTTCCGGGCCCGATCCAACTTACGCCGGCTGGACCATTCCATTGCAGCCAGCGCCACGGCCGTCAGCCCATAGCACGACCACACATAGCCGCCATAACCACCCATATGAACAAATTCTGCCAAGCTCATGATCTTAAGCTTTTTTCAGACAGCCAAGAGGTGTTGCGTTCGCGTTCGAGGATTTCGCTCCTGACCCGGGTACAGAGCACGGCGCCGAAGTACAGAAGGAACCCCAACAACAGCAGAAGCAACGGCCAGACCATTGAGCCGTCGATGGCCGATTTCTTCATCAGCGACAGGCTGGGGCCTTGGTGCAGGCTGTTCCACCACACGACCGAGTACTTGACGATGGGGACGTTCACGACGCCCACCATCGCCAGAATCGCACTTGCACGATCGGCTCGCTGCACGTCATCGAATGAGGCGCGCAGGGCCATGTAGCCCAGGTATAGAAAAAGCAGGATCAGTTCCGAAGTCAGGCGCGGATCCCATTCCCACCAGGTGCCCCACATCGGCTTACCCCAGATCGAACCGGTCACCAGCGCAAGCACGGTGAAGACAGCACCGATTGGCGCACATGAAGCCGCTACTGCGTGCGCAAGCTTCATGCGCCAGATGACGCCGATCGCCGCCGCGACAGCCATCATCACGTAGACCGTCAATGACAGCACCGCGCTCGGGGCATGGACATACAGGATGCGAAACGCGTCCTTCTGCTGATAGTCAGGAGGCGCGATCACCAGCCCTCCATAAATTCCAATCAGGATCAGTGCGATCGCAGGCCAGAGCAGCCAGGGGCGCCACAAGCCCAGCAGCCGATAGGCGTGAGGCGGCGATGCCAGCTGGTAGAACCAGAGCCAGCGGGTCGATGATGACGACTTATCGCTTGCACGCACTTCGGAATTCATGACTCCACGCTGATCCGCATGGCCGCAGCCATTGCGAGCGGACCCAGACTGATGAACAGCAGCAACACTGCAGCAAGCAAGTTTAACGGACCTGCCGCACTCTCGCCGTGAATCGCAAGATCAATTGCGCGCGCTCCAAAAATCAAAACCGGCATCTCCAAAGGCAGCACTAACAGGGCCAGCAGGACGCTGCCGCGCCGCACACCAACGGTTAGTGCAGCTCCGATTGCACCGAGCACACTGAGCGCACCCGTGCCAAGCGCAAGCGATCCGAGCACCACTGTCCACGCAGCCGAAGACATTCCCAACGCGTAGCTCACGATCGGAGCGACCAGCACCATCGGCAAACCCGCCAACAACCAGTGAGTCAGCGTTTTAGCCAACAACATCACAGCGACCGGCTGACCACTGAGGACCCACTGTTCCATGCTGCCGTCTTCGACATCAGGACGAAACAGAGATTCCAATGCGAGTAGCGAGGCC
Source organism: Povalibacter sp. (assembly GCA_045810085.1). GTDB lineage: Bacteria > Pseudomonadota > Gammaproteobacteria > Steroidobacterales > Steroidobacteraceae > Steroidobacter. Next base: position 9,553 of record JBJMWN010000443.1, read on the forward strand.
AACATCGCTGCCACCCAGAGCACCCCAGGTGCGATGCGTCTGAGCTCATCTAATGATGGACTGATCGCCAGGGGGAAAAGTGTCGTCACGATGACAAAGAACACCAACGGCTGCAGCACCTGATCCCAATGACGCATCGCGAGGCGCAGGTCGCGTCTGACGATGAGCGAAATGAGCTGAAGCGCGCCGGGCTGCATCAGTTCAGCTCCAGGGTGCGTACCTGGTCCCGACCGGAGAGCAGCAACTGATGCGCGGCCGTCAGAATCATTCCGCCTGCGGCCAGATGTGCATCCATGAACTCCTCGAACAAACACACGCCGTCCGCATCCAGATTCGTGATCGGCTCGTCGAGTATCCACAGGCTTGCCTGCGTGAGAAAAATTCGCGCAATGGCGACACGACGCTTCTGACCCGCGGACAGCGAGCGGACCGGAAGATCCGCACAGTGGAGAATCTTCAGACGCTCGAGTACGACAAGGATGTCGGAGGCGCTGATCTGACGCCGAACACCGACCCCAAACTTCAGGTTTTCGAGCGCGGTCAGATCGGCTTTCAGCGCGTTTGAGTGAGCGAGATACGCCAGGTCACGGTGATACTGCTCGCGTCCCTGCTCGAGCGGTGTGCCTTTCCATCGAATCTGGCCGGACTCGATCGGCAGCAAATCGGCCGCACACCGCAGCAGGCTGGTTTTGCCCACACCGTTCGGACCGGTGACTTGCAGCAGTTCACCGGATTGCAACTGCAGAGAAACGCCGCGCAGCAGATGCCGCTCGCCGCGCCACAGATGCAGATCCTCGATCTCGAGACGTGCTTCGCTTGATACAACCACGTGAATGCCGGCGAGCGATGACCTTGAGAGATTTATTGGAATCGTCGGCGTGAACGGCGCGAATCGTAGCAGATCGCTCGCAGCGCCGATCTGCGACGCCGGTGCGATATCGAACGACCGCAGGTAGAATCCGCGCCGGCAGTTGGGCGGTGTGGCGGAATTGGTAGACGCAGCAGACTTAAAATTTGCCGACGAATAGTCGTACCGGTTCGATTCCGGTCACCGCCACTGCATCAGCGCCGATGAAGAAAACGAAGCTGCGGCCGTCAGGATTTGAATGGAGGCGTCGGCCGGAATTGAACCGGCGTACGCGGTTTTGCAGACCGCTGCGTAACCACTCCGCCACGACGCCTTGGACGACCCCAGAAGCGCAAAACCCCGGGGTGTGGGTCGACCCGGGGTTTCAATGAGAATCTTGGAGCGGGAAAAGGGGCTCGAACCCTCGACCTCAACCTTGGCAAGGTTGCGCTCTACCAACTGAGCTATTCCCGCAGGCCGTTAGAAAGCGGCGTTATTCTAGGGCCGCGCCCTGCTCTGTCAAGGTAAAGATCGTGGACGTTTGAGTCCTGAGCAATGGTTCTCAGTGCAGCGGTGTCTCGCTGAGCGCGGGCCATGCTGACCTCACGTAGACCACCATGGACCACAACGTCAGCGCGGCTGCGGTGACCAGACAGAACAAGCCGAGCTCGAAGGCTGGAATAAACCAGACATCACTGCGAAACAGCATCATCGACAAACCTGTCATCTGAAAGATCGTCTTGAGCTTGCCGAGGGACGACACAGCCACCTTGCCGCGGGCACCCAGTTCCGCCATCCATTCACGCAATGCAGAGATCGTGATTTCGCGCCCGACGATCACTGCCGCAGTCAACGTGATCAGCACGTGAGGATCGAACGAGACGAACTTCAAAACCGGTGGATCGTGGCTCACCAGAAGAATGAGAGCCGTAGCGACCATCAATTTGTCGGCGACGGGATCCAGGAACGCACCGAGCGCTGAAATCTGCCCGAGCTTGCGGGCGAGATAGCCATCCAGCGAATCGGTGATCGCTGCGGCGATAAAGACGGTTGCAGCGGCGGGACTCGACCAGCTGTACGGAAGATAGAACAGCACGACGACCAGCGGGATCATCAGGATCCGCGCGAAAGTCAGCACATTCGCGATGGGAAATTTCACCTGAGAAATCCAGTGCGATGTGCGCGCTTGGACCTGCATGCTGTTTCACCCAACCGCATGCAACGTCTCGTAGATCGATTGCGCAAGCTTGCGACTGATGCCATGCACTTTCTCGAGATCCTCGACGCCTGCTCGCGTGATTCCCTGTAAGCCGCCGAACTGACGCAACAGTTCACGTCGCTTGCGTGGGCCGAGACCTGGAACAGTTTCAAGAATGGATTCCCTGCGTGCTTTCGCGCGACGCTGACGATGACCGGCAATGGCAAAACGATGTGCCTCGTCGCGAATTCTCTGGATCAGGTGCAAGGCAGGCGAGTCCGGCGGAAGTATAGTGGGCAGGTCCTGATGCGCCAAGAACAGTCGCTCTTGCCCAGGTTTGCGATCGGCGCCTTTCGCCACACCAGCGACAGAGACTGAACTGATCTCCAGCTCTTTGAGCACATCGATCGCTTGCGTCAATTGACCAGGACCGCCGTCGATCAGCAGCAGATCAGGCATCGGCACTTCGCCTTTCTTGATACGGGCATAACGGCGCGTCAACGCCTGACGCATGGCGCCGTAGTCATCGCCCGGTTCGATGCCTTCGATGTTGAAGCGCCGATAGTCGGCCTTTAGTGGGCCTGCAGGACCAAAGACCACACAGGAAGCGACGGTGC
>JBJMWN010000444.1:0-19305 GCA_045810085.1 Povalibacter sp.
CTCTTTGTCGTCCAGCTGGCCTTCTCGAAGCATTTTGCGAAACTTCTGACGCGTGTCCTGATCGCGAGGCTCCGGCTCGGGAGTGAAGCCCATCGACCGAGGCCGCGGCAGCAACGCGTCGAGGACGCGGTCTTCTGCTGCATCCATCGCACGATGACGCACTTTCTCCATCTCGAGCTCGCGCGTCATTTTGACCGCGACATCCATCAGATCCTTGATGATCGAATCGACCTCGCGGCCGACATAGCCCACTTCGGTAAACTTCGTGGCTTCAACTTTGATGAAAGGTGCGCGCGCCAATTTCGCCAGGCGTCGTGCGATCTCGGTCTTACCAACACCTGTCGGCCCGATCATCAGAATGTTCTTGGGCGTGATTTCTGTCCGCAACTCCTCACCCACTTGCATACGTCGCCAGCGATTGCGCAAAGCGATCGCGACTGAGCGCTTCGCCTCGGCCTGGCCGACGATGTGCTTATCGAGTTCCTGAACGATTTCGCGGGGGGTCATTGAAGACATAGGAGAGGCCACTGGCGACTGGCTGCTGGCGATCGGCCAGAACCAGGAAGGTAGAAAGAAAACGATCGGTGACTGGCTGCGGGCAGTTGGCCAGAGGAGGAGATCTTTCGATTCTGGCAAGCGAGCGACCCGCTGCCACACGCTCTGAATCTCATGAGCCCAGCTCTTCGATCGTTAGATTGCGATTCGTATAGATACAAATGTCGGCGGCAATGTTCAGAGACTTTTCGACGATGGTGCGGGCGTCGAGTTCACTGTTCTGAGTGAGCGCACGCGCCGCAGCCAAAGCAAAAGATCCACCGGAACCGATGGCCATGATGTCGTCTTCGGGTTCGATGACATCGCCGTTGCCCGAGATGACAAATGAGCTGCGCAGATCGGCGACACACAACAGCGCTTCCAGGCGACGCAGGCTCCGATCGGAGCGCCAGTCTTTCGCCAGTTCAATCGCTGCGCGAGTGAGATTTCCGTACTGCTGAAGCTTGGCTTCGAAGCGTTCGAACAATGTGAACGCATCTGCGGTGCCGCCGGCAAATCCCGCGAGCACATTGCCCTCGTGCAGGCGCCGCACTTTGCGTGCGTTGCCTTTCATGACCGTGTTGCCGAGTGAGACCTGTCCATCGCCGCCGATGGCCACGACGCCTTTGCGTCTCACTGAGAGAATGGTTGTGCCGTCGAACTGATTCATGAGCCGATTCGCTGCAAACAGGGCGCACAGAGTACACGCAGATCGGGTTCGATCGACATGCTCACTCGAGCGTTCCGTCTGATGGTAAGTCCGTAAGTTCGTCAGCCCTTGCGACGAGCGCGAGGGTGCGCCTGGTCGTAGATCTTGGCCAGGTGCTGAAAATCAAGGTGGGTGTAGATCTGTGTGGTCGAAATGTTGGCGTGCCCGAGTAATTCCTGCACGGCCCGCAAGTCCTGACTGGACTCGAGCAGGTGAGTCGCGAATGAATGACGAAACATGTGCGGATGCAAATGCACGCCGAGTCCTTGTCGCTTGGCCCACGCTCCGATGCGAAGTTGAACCGCCCGCTGCAACAAGCGGCCACCGCGTTTCGATACGAACAGCGCGCTCTCCGCGGGCGTGGTCAGTGCGCCGCGCTCTTTGAGCCAGCTGGTTAAGGCTTCAATCGCGAACCGGCCGATCGGAACCAGTCGCGTCTTGTTGCCTTTGCCGGTGACGCGCACGGTACGATCACGTAAGTCCACATCGGTGAGATCGAGATCGACCAACTCAGACAAGCGCAGACCCGATGAGTAGAACAGCTCCATCATGGCTTTATCGCGCACGCTCAGTTCGTCATCGGTACGAAACGCGAGCAAACGTGCCATCTGATCGGCATCGAGGGTTTCAGGTAAACGCTTCGGCGCTTTGGGTGCCTGCACTTCCAGCGCGGGATTGGATTTCAGCCGTGCTTCACGAATGAGGAAGTTGCAAAAACTGCGGATCGCAGACAAACGACGTTGAATCGTGCGCGGAGATTGACCCCGCCGAAATTCGCTGGCCGCAAAGCTGCGGACGTGCTGACTGTCGACGCCGCTCCAATCCGCGATGGAGGATTTTTCGCAGAATGCGCTGAAGAGTTGCAGATCGCGGCGGTAGTTCGCATCCGTGTGCGCAGACAGGCGGCGCTCCGATGACAAATGCATCAGGAAGCGCCCGATCCACTGCAGTTCTGTTTCGTTCACGACCTACGTTGCGCGTGACTTCTGTACTCGCCGCAGATCGCATTCACGCGGCGAGTCTGTCTCCATCATCGCGGCGTTCAGAAAGCGCCGACAGATTCGCTGACCAACTCACCAATGCGTGCGAGAAATTCGGTGCTCATGGTTGGATGAAAACGTTCTGTATCCGGGCTGCCGATCGCCAGCAATCCCGATGAGGGCTGCGGTCCCAGCGGAACGAGCGCCGCGGATCCGACTTCGGTGGTACCGGCGCCGAAAAGATAATCGCGTTGGCTGTCACGAATCTGTCCGCAGCGTGGCTTCCCGCCTTCGAACAACGTATCGAACATCTTCAGCTCTTGGGCTGCGGGACTCACCAATCGCAGATGACGACTGCTGACACGCTGGAACGCCGAGTCAGTGGGCGCTGCTAGCAGGATCAACCACTCGGACGCGCCGAAGTCTTCCCGCAGCGAGGATTCGAGCGCATCAATGAACGCTTCCGCCGTGCGAGCGCGAATCAAGCGGCACGAGAGCTTGTGAATTTTGTTGGCGAGCACGTCGTTCGCGCGAGCGACCATGATGAGCTCGTGCAGGCGTGCCTCGAGCTTGTCGTTTTTCTCGCGCAGCACCAGCACCTGGCGTTCAACCAGTGAAACGGTCGAGCCCCCGCGTGCATGCGGGATCTTCAACTTGCCGAACAGGGTGGCGTGACGCTCGAAGAAATCGACGTTCTGTTGCAGATATTCCGCAATCGCTTCTTCCGATAGCGCTGCGGTCTCGACGCCGCCGCGGACGGGTTGTTTATTCATAGCTCCCCTACTGATCTCGCATTGAGAGTTGACGGCCGCGACCTCAATGTCGGCTCACTCGAATGTGGATGGCCAGAGAAAACCACATTCACAATCTTTGTCATTGGATTTCGACGGTTCCTTCGTAAACCTTGACGGCCGGACCCGTCAGCCACAGATGCTCCGTCGGTCCAAGCCAGCGAACAGACATCTGTCCTCCCGGCGCATCGACCGAAACTTCGCTGTCCAGCAAGCCCAGACGCTGACCGACCGCGACCGCCGCACAGGCACCCGTGCCACACGCCAGCGTTTCTCCCACTCCACGCTCGAATACACGCAATCGAATGCGAGTGCGATTCACGACTTCCATGAAGCCCACGTTGGTGCGGTTTGGAAAGCGCGAGTGATTCTCCACAGCAGGCCCCACAGTGTCCACGGGCGCGTCCTTCACCGAAGGCACTTGAATGACCGCATGCGGATTGCCCATCGAGACGGCGCTGATCTGCAGCTCCGATTCGCCGATACGCAGAGGATAGATGTCTGCCTCGCGACTCGCCTCGAAGGGCAACGCGGCAGGTGTGAAGTCTGGAATGCCCATATCGACCGAGACCAGACCATCGTCGCGCAATTGCACATCGACGCGTCCGCCCAGACTGTCCATGTGAATGAAGGAGCGTGCGAGTCTGTCGGCGACAAGTCTGCCGACGCAGCGCGCACCATTGCCGCATTGCTCTACTTCAGATCCGTCGGCATTGAAGATGCGGTAGTAAACGTCGGTTGCAGCATCGCGCGCCGGCAGTAATATGAGTGCCTGGTCGAAACCGATGCCTGTGCGCCGATCAGCGAGCGCTCGCATGACTTCATTGGAAGGTACGGATTCGTCGGAGGGAGCATCGAAGACGATGAAGTCGTTGCCAAGTCCATGCATCTTGGTGAACTGAATGAGCATGACGCGAGAATAGCAGGTGACGTATGCGGATGTGATAGGTCGCCACCCGCGTCCAGCACGAGGTCGAGCACAATCTCTATTCTCTATCCGAGCTTCATCCTTTCGATCTTCATGCAGCGGTTCATCACGACGGTGAGTCCCGCATCTTTGGCGCGTTGAGCTGCAACTTCATCGATCACGCCGAGCTGCAACCACACCACGGGCAGTTGCAGTCGAATGCAATCGTCGATCACTTCTGCCACATGCCCCGGCTGACGAAAGACATCGACGATATCGACCTGTTCGCCGGGACTCAGCATCTCGGACAAATGATCGAGATCAGGCACTGCACGAATTCCTTCCCAGACGGCGAGTGTCGGGTTCACCGGGATGATCCGATAACCGTAGTCGAGCAGGGTCGCAGCGACTTCGTAGCTGGCCCGTTGCGGATTGTCTGAAAGCCCCACGACCGCGATGGTCCGTGCCTCCCGCAGCAACCGCGTGATCTCAGCCTGATCGGGATTGGTGAAGGACATCTGTGTTCCCTGCGTGGACATTTTCAGCGCCGGACTTTAACTTAGCCCATCTGAAAGGCTCTTCGAACAACAACAACGCCGTCAGCTCCGCGGTTGCAAGCGAGGAAGTTCATGCGCCATGTGATGGTTATGAATTCAAAAGGCGGGTGCGGCAAGAGCACGCTCGCCACCAATATCGCCACCTGGTTCGCTACCGAGGGTTACAAGGTTGCATTGGCAGACTACGACCCGCAGCGCACGAGCCTGGACTGGCTGGCCACCCGGCCCGAGGATCTTCCCAAGATCACGGGCGTGCCGGCATACGACGAGGGTATTCGCGGCGTAGCGCGCGACACCGAGGTGCTGGTCATTGATGCACCTGCACGCACGCATGGGTCGGAGATGAATGAGCTGGTGCGACGCGCGGAAACGATCCTGGTGCCCGTCATGCCTTCGCCCATCGATATGAAAGCCTGCGCGCATTTCATGGCAGAGCTGCTCGAGCTCGGGAAAGTGCAGCGTGAACAGGCGCGCCTCGCGCTGGTCGCAAACCGAGTCCGCGAAAACACGCTGATGTTCGAGGAGCTTGATCAATACCTCGGCAAGCTGAAAGTCCCGTACCTGACTTCATTGCGTCAATCGACGAACTATCTGCGGGCGTTTCAGCGTGGGATGGGCATCTTCGAGCTGCCGGAGTATCTGGCCGCAGCCGATTGGGAACAGTGGCAGCCGATTACCAAGTGGCTCGGCAGCAAGAAGAGCCAGCCGAGCTGAACGGCAGATTCGAGCCGGCTCCGAAGTTATCCCGACCCGAGAGAATTACCGGTTTTCGCGGGACGAAGCGGCTTCGCCTTCCTCTCTGAGACTGGCTTGGATGCCTTGGTCCATGTCCGCGTAAGTCAGTACAACGCCCAGATCCTTGAGCATTCGTTCGTTCGAGACGCGTCTGGATTCATTCAGGAATGACAGTCGCTCCTGACTGAAAGTGAGTTGCGCCTCGTCCATGGAAACGCGAGGCGACAGCGGCAGGCCCGTGAGCGCAGCGACTCGGTCCAGAAAATCGGTGGCTGTGCAGGCGTTTCCATCAGTGATGTTGTAGACGCCGCGAGCGTCTGAATTCACCGCAGCTCGGACGCACGCCTGCACCAGATCATCGACGTGTATGCGATTGCTGATGCCGGCGTCTTCGGGAAGTAAGGTCGGCTCCCGGCGGCGCAAACGCTCGAGCGGCAAACGACCCGGACCGTAAATCCCCGGAACGCGCAGCACGATCCGCCGGACGCGTCGCTCGGTGCACCACACCCGGGTCATCTCTTCAGCACTGTGTCGGCGGCGTGCGCGGTCGGTCATCGGCTGCACGGTCGCGCTCTCATCCACCAGAGCTCCCTCGGTGTTGCCATACACGCCGGTCGTGCTCATGTAGACGAACGCCCGCGGCGGCACGGTCACCAGCTGAAGGAATCGATCGAGACGCAAATCACTCTCACCAGTTGAAGGGGGCGGTGCGAGATAAAAGATCGCTGCCTGCTCGAGCTTCTCGGGCAACCAGGTCCCGAGCCGCACCCGATCGAGATCCAGCGGAACGGCGCGAATGCCTTGTGCCTTCAGCTCGGCAACTCGCTCCGCCGAACGCGTCGTGACGGTCACGTCGTACCTGCCGGCGAGCTCTCGGGCCAGTCGCGATCCGACATAACCCGCGCCGACGATCAGGGTGTGCGGTTGCTCAGCCCCCATGCCGCTCTCCCATGGCTCGGCGTGGTTCGCGCTGATTGACACAGCGGTCGGTCTCTACGTAAATTTCAGATATTCCTGAAACAACTGACCTAGGCGGAATCCCTTCATGAAGCTCACCCCCACCATTCAGCGCTGTGTCCTGCACTGGGGAGAAATGGGCGGTCGCTGGGGCGTCAGTCGCTCGGTCGCGCAAATTCATGCCTTGCTGTTTCTCGCTCCAGAGCCGCTGACCGCCGATGAGATCGCCGAGTCGCTGGCCATCGCTCGCTCGAACGTCAGCGTCAGTCTCAAGGAATTGCAGACTTGGGATTTGGTCAGCATTACGCACGTGATTGGCGATCGTCGGGACTACTTTCTGGCGCGCAAGGATATCTGGGAAGTGCTCGCGACGATCATGGATGGTCGCAAGCGCCGCGAAATCGATCCCACTGTGCAGATGCTGCGGGAGTGTTCGCAGGAAGCCAAACGCGACAACGAGACCCCCGACGATGTGAAGGAGCGTATCGCGACGATGCTCGAATTTCTCGAAGAGATGACTGGCTGGTACGACCAGGTCCGCGGGATGCCACGTTCGACGCTGTTGAAGCTCATGCGTCTGGGAACGCGAGTCGCGAAGGTCGTCGGCTGAGTTTTTTTGACCAGGAGTTTCTGTTTTTCCTGAAATTACGGATGCGGCGGAATGAAGAAGGACCAAAACAATGAACACGCAAAGCGCCACGCATTTGGGATTGGAGTTCAACGACCGGCTGAGCTCACCGAGCACGCCTGACTTCAGAGGATTGCTGGGTGAGGCGGCTTGGGAACGTCTGCCGGCAGCAGTTCAGGATCGATTCTGCGCGAGCGCTCATGTTCATGGCGTCACCCACTATCGAGGTTCGATGAAGGTTCGCGCGTCCTTCCTGGGTCGTGCGCTTGCGCAGGTGTGTCGTCTCATCGGCACCCCAGTCGCACCTTGGGTGGGCGACGACGTCACCATGCAGGTTCGCGTCTATGAGTCTGACGCAGGCATCGTGTGGGAACGTCGTTACGAGTTTGCGAATCGCAGTCCAGTCACCGTTCTCTCAACGAAGCAGCTCGATTGCGAAGGTGGACTGGTCGAATCGCTGGGTGCGGGTCTGCGAATGCGCCTGTGCATATATGAAGAACACGGCCAGCTGCATTTCGTAAGCACCGGCTATTACTTCGAAGCAGCCGGGCTGCGACTTGCGTTACCGAACTGGTTCCTGCCGGGCGTGACTCACGTAATTCACGAAGATCTCGGCGCGGGCAACTTCCGGTTCAGCATGAGCACGGATCACGGCTGGTTGGGCCAGCTGTACTTCCAGGATGGCGTATTTCACTGAGCTCATGCATGGCATCAATCGTATGAAGGTGCGCGAGTGGTCGTTTTATGCGCCGTTCGCTTGGATCATAAAAGAGAGGCTCACATGAGCATGCTGATCGCTGTGCTTCTACTGACCGTTGTCGCCCTCGTGATCGCGATCGGCCGCACGAGTGGATTCACACGACCACCGCGCTGGCAGCGCGATCCCATTCGAGTCGGACAGCGCGATAAACCGCGACGCTTCCTGTTGACGGGCGCCACGGGATTCATTGGTTATCGACTCGGCAAACACATTCTGGAAGCAGGCGATGAACTCTGGGTTCTGACTCGAAACGCCAGGCGAGCACGTGATCTGTTCGGGCCTCACGCAACGATTGTCAGCTCTCCGAGTGAGATCTCCGAGCTGACTCGTATCGACTTCATCGTGAATCTCGCTGGCGAACCGATTTTCGCAAAGCGATGGACGACCCGGCGTCGCGAGCAGCTTGTGCAAAGTCGCTTGACCGTGACGCAAGCACTCGTTGCACTGATCGCTCGTCTGCACTCGAAGCCGCGAGCACTCATCAGTATGTCGGCCGTCGGTTACTACGGTGTACGCGGAGATGAGGAACTCAGCGAAGCCGATCATGGCCGTCCGATCTTCCAGTCACAACTGTGTCAGATGTGGGAATTGGCAGCGCAGAACGCGAGTTCGTACGGAGTTCGAGTCTGTCGTATTCGATTGGGCATGGTGCTCGGCAACGAAGCAGGTGCGTTCCCGCGATTGGTCCTGGGTGCACGTATGCGTGTGCGAACAGTGCTTGGCAGCGGCGATCAATGGATGTCCTGGATCCATATCGAAGATGTGATTCGGCTGATTGGTTTTTGTGCCGACAACGACGATGTGCGCGGTGCGATCAATGGCACTGCACCTGAACCCGTGCGTCAGATCGAGTTTGCGAAAGCGTTGTCTGGTTTGTGGAACCCCGCAATTTGCATTCGAGTACCTGCGCAACTTCTGCGCAAACTGCTGGGGGAAATGGCGGAGTTGCTCGTGGACGGACAGAAGGTCGTGCCGTTGCGGGCTCGGAGCGCAGGCTTTGAATTCAAGTATCGCAATCTCGCGAGCGCACTTGCGCAACTCACAACGCCGCGCTCAATCACTCCACCTGCTGAAATCTTTTACGACGCATTCTGTCCCGTGTGCTCTGTGGAAATGGACGGCTATTGCCGAGCGGCGAGGCGAGCAGGATTAGCGTGGCGTTTCGCCGATGTGAGCATCGACCGTGACCTCATGATGAAGTACGGACTGGATGTCGAGTTAGCCCGGCGCCGTGTCTATGTGCTGGATCGAAGCGGAGCGCTGATCAGTGGAATGGAAGCGATCGGGCGCATCTGGTCGAATTTGCCAGGATGGCAGCGCCTCGGGCGTTTGCTTCAATGGCCTGTCGTCAAGCCGCTCGCAGAGCACTTCTACGACTTCGTGCTCGCGCCGTTGATCTGGGGTTGGAATCGCAGGCGCAGAGCACAACTCGCGAGTGCCAGCCGCCTTCACTGATCGATCAGGTCAGTACCGGCTGCTCACGTGCCTTGTTTGCAGAATCGGGCGCGAAGTCGAAGGAATCGAAGAACAGCTGATCGGGCGGCAGGCCACGGGCAAGAAATTCATGGCGGATTGTTTCGACCATCACCGGCGGACCACTCGCATACACATCGAAAGCTTCGAGCCGCGGATGATCGCTCAGTGCAGTTTCATGAACCCAGCCGCGACGTCCTTCCCACTCTGCCGCTGAAACACTGTCCGAGAGCACGGGTGTGTAATGCAGGTTGGGATGTCGTCGTGTCAGGTCTCGAAGCATCTCGTGTTCGTACAGGTCGGCTCGCGTTTGCGCACCCCAATATAGATGCAGCGGACGCTGATCGCCTCGCTCGAGCAGGTGACGCAGCATTGCCCGCAGGGGTGCGTAGCCTGTACCTCCGCCAATGAGCAGTGCAGGACGCGGCGAGTCATGACGAAACCAGAATTGACCCAGCGGACCTTCGATGCGCAACAAGGTCTTCTCGCGCATGCCGTTGAAAAGCTGCTCAGTGAACTCTCCACCGGCAACTCGACGGATATGCAGTTCGATCAGGTGCCCCTCATGCGGCGGATTGGCGATTGAGAAACTGCGCCTTCGGTTCTGCGGCAGCATGACGTCGATGTATTGACCGGCGACGAAGTTGAACATTTCGTTGGCGGGCAATCGCAGAAAAACTGCCATCACGTTGGGCGCGAGTTCCTGCATCCGTTCCACCCGACACGGCAGACTCTGCACGTGATACTCGGGCGTGGGTGGTCGGATTTCTTTGACTTCGATGATGAGATCTCTGCTCGCCGCATGCGCCTGGCAGAGCAAGGTGTATCCCTGATCACGCTCGTGGGGAGTAATTCCCAAGGGCGAGCCAAATGGGTAGAACACTTCGCCCGACACAATGCGTGCTCTGCAGGACGCGCAGTGCCCGCCCTTGCAACTGTGGGGCAGATTCAAGCCCGCGCGCAGCGCCGCATCCAGGATGGTCTCGCCTTCCTGAACCGAGAGGACTTGCTGCGAAGGTAAAAGGGTGACGGTGGTATACGGCATCGCGAAAGGCGGCCGAAAGTTGGCGTATTTATGCCGCAGCGCACTTATAGGCAAACACGCTCACGCGCACAACCACAGGCTTATTGATTCTGACTATGAATCACAGACCGATGAGTGCAGCGTGATCGGTTGAACAGAACAAGAGCCAGATCAGCTCCGGCGTCGATCTGACAGGCGGCGTTCCGTCCAGCGCCGAGCCCGGATCTTTGGCAGATTCGGCTTACGTCCCATCGCATGAATCAGCGCGTTGCTGAGAGCCTGGTTGGCCTCGTCGCGCTCGCCCAATTGCTCGAGCAGGGTGGCCAGCAGATGCCAGGCTTCAAGACGTGGTCGGATCGCAATGCTGGTCTGAAGGTAGCTGCGCGCCTTGCCATACAGTTCGGCTCGTATCGAGAGTCGCGCACACGCGAACAAGAGCGACGGATCTTCTCGATGTTCGGGAAGCCATTGCTCGGCGCGTTCCAGGGTGACGAGTGGCTCTTCAGTGTCCAACTCGCCATAAGCGAGTACGGCCGCTTCGTCCCAATTTCTATTCAACAATCTTCGCAGTTCACTTTCGGCCGCGGCTTGCTCTCCGCAAGCCATCGCTGCCCGTGCATAGGCCACCACGATTTCAGCACGTTGCGAGAGTGACTTGGGCAGATCCTTCCACGCATTCTCGAGCGCTGCTTCATCACGTGCAGCTCCAGCCGCTTGCAGGCGATCGAAGTAGATCTGCGCCACAGTTTCATCAGCAATGGATTTGGTGATGCCGCTAGTGGATCGGATTCGCGGTTCGAGTGCCGCCAGCGAGTTCCAATCACCGGTTTGTCGATAGATACGAGCCATCAACAACACGGCGCGAACATTCGCCTGTCCGCTTGCATCGAGTTGCTCCAGCGCCGCGAGTGCGGCTTGAAACTGCTTGTGCTTGAGATGCATTTCCGCCTGCATCACCAGCGCAGGAGCTCGCTCGTGACCCGAAGCATCCAGAGCGCGATTGATGTACTCATCACGTCGCTCGCTCGCGCCCTGCAAATCTGCAGCACGCGCAGCGACAAGATAATGAGCGGCAGGCGACTCTGCTTCGCGTGCGGAACGAACCAATGTTTCTTCGGATGCGGCCCAATTTCCCTCCGACATCTCCAACAGCCCGCGAGCCAGGCTTCGTCGTGCACGTTCCTGCCGACGTTGAATCTGCGCTTCACGCCATAGACGACGCGCTTTCAGCGCCTTCGATGCCAGTCGAATGAGCAAATACAGCGCGAACAAGGAAAGAGCGAAGGTGATCGCTGACATTTCGATGAAGTAGCCGGCGAAGCGCAGTGCTACGTAACCAGGATCCGCCAGCAGCAGTTGTGCCAGCAGTGCGCCAGCAATCAAAGCGACCGCGATATAAAGCCCCGCTTTCATGGAACGCCAGTGCGAGACAGACGCTGCAGCGTGCGCAAGGACCCCGAGACATCCGGTACGTCGGGATCGATATCGATAGGCTCGAGATTTCTGATCTCATTTGCCAGCGCCGCAGTACTGGGATCTTCCAGATCGAAGAACTCACCCAGCCATTGGCGGGCGCCTGCCATCGCGCTGCGATACGCCGTCTCGTCGTGTCTCACCACTGCGGCACGCGCCGAATACAGCAGCAGCTGCAAGTGCTGACGTCGCAGCGACTGCTCTTCGATAGTGACGACGGTGCTGTCGCGAGCATCGATCTTGCGAACCGTGATCAAACCTGCGACCGCATTGCGTGCCACCGCCCAGGCCCGAGCAAACAAACCTTCCGGCAGCTCATGAATACGAGTATCGCGTTCGAGTGCAACGATGCCGCGGACCGGCATTGTTGCTGCTTGTTCCTCTGCGCTCGTGAGTCTGGCGAGAATGCCCGTCACGTCCGCTCGGTGAACACTTCGCAAGGCCTGAATGTCTTTCGCGAGTTGTTGCCGCACTGCTGCGACTGCCGGATCCCGCAGCGAGGCGAGCCTTGAATCCGCGGCCTCTAACGCGACGACTGCAGTATCAATGTCGCGATCCAGATTGAGCCGACGCTGTGCGACCTCGATGAGAAAGGCAGCTTCGGCGCGAGACCACGCACGCTCCGGCCCTTCGGCTCTGCCACGCAACTCTTCGAGTGCAGTGCCGAATTCTTGCAGCTGCCGCGGCGCGTCACTGAGCGCTTCGATTCGCTGTGTAAGCTCCCGGCGTGCGAGTGCCTCGCGTTCGGCAGCGGCTTTCAGCTCCGATTGCATGACCTGGCGGTTCGAGTCGAGCTGAGTGACGAGCTGATTCACTTGCTCCAGCCGATCACGCATCGCATCGAGCCGCCACAGTGCATACCCAGCCGTCGCAAATCCGAGAACCGCGATGGCCGTGGTCAATCGACTGTACGAATGCGAGCGTCGCGTGCTCGTCGTGCCGACATCGCGTGGGCCCGAAGAAGTAGTCGAAGTACGAGAGTGATCGATCAGCTCGTCAGCCATGGCAGGAGAGATCAGCGGGAGGCTGCGAAGTATGGCAGCAGCGTGTCAGTGCGACAAATCGCGCCAGGCTCAGTTGGCTACGATCGACGACACCCTTGCTCGTGCGTGCCAGCGCGCAAGCGCAGTGACAACGGATTGATCGTCCGCGCCTGAGGCCACGATGCAGTCACCCGTCATCCCAAGCTCCGTGGCGGCAATCGCAATGCGGGCGCTCGGTACCACGAGTGGTGTTGAAGCCAGGCATGCATTTCCTCGATCGCTCAATAACGCTCGCAAATTCTCGAGCGTCTCGACGCTGGTAACAGTCACCACGTTGATCTCGCCGGAAACCCAAAGCATCTCTAGCTCATCGAGTCGGGCTGGATCCACTGCCGGCAGGATGCGCTCATAGACTTCGAGCGTCTCAACCACGCACCCCTGCGCTGAGAATGTCTCCTGCAGCAATTCACGCCCGCCGCGACCTCGCACAATCAGAACGCGACTGTTTGCGCCGACGCCGAGATCAGGATGAGCAAGCAGAGATTCGCTCGTGAATCCTTGAGCGGGCACGATGTTCGCAGGAAGTCCGGCGGCTTCCAGCGCGCTGGCCGTCGCAGTACCGATAGCAGCAATACGTGTAGCTTCGCCTCTGATCATCAGCGGTGCACCGTGCTCGACCGCATGAACGCTGATGAAAACGATCAGATCGAAGAGGCCGGTGATCTGTGCAACGAGAGGAACAATTTCGATCGCGGGCAGGAGATGTGCTTCTCCTCCTTGCTCGCGAATGCTTGCGGCAAGACGCTCACCTTGCTGCAACGGACGAGTAACCAGGACGGACAATCCCGTCAACGGAGGAATGACAGCCGGAATCATGGCGCGTGCGGGAAGTGAGCGGCCGCGGCACGTTGAGCTCTGAGGAGTTCCTCCGCGCCGGCGCTGAGCAAGCGCTCAGCGAGTTCGATGCCGAGAGATTGCGCGTTCTCTCTCGAGCCGCTGATGCTGCCGCGATAGACCGTTGCGCCATCTTCTGAGGCGACGACACCTCGCAGCTCCAATTGATCGCCTTCCAAAGTCGCGAACCCAGCGATGGGCGACTGACAACTTCCCTGCAGACGCAATGCAAAGGCGCGTTCGCTTTCGCAACACACGCGCGCATCGTTATCGTTCAGCGCGGAAGCCAACTCGATGCTGCGGCTGTCAGTTGCACGACATTCAATCCCAACGATGCCCTGCCCGACCGCGGGAAGAGAATGTTCGACGTCGATCAAATGTGTAATGCGCTTATCAAACCCCAGGCGTTTGAGTCCTGCAGCCGCAAGGATGATCGCGTCGTACTGACCTTCATCGAGCTTGCGCAACCGGGTATCGACATTGCCTCGCAGCGCCGTGATCTCAATATCGGGTCGGAGTGCCTTCAACTGACTCTGCCTGCGTAGACTCGAAGTGCCAACACGCGCGTTCTGCGGAAGCTCGTGAAAGTGGCTGTACTTGCGAGAGACAAACGCATCGCGCGGATCTGCTCGCGTGAGCATTGCTGCCAATGTCATTCCGGGCGGCAGCTCACTAGGCACGTCCTTCATCGAATGAACCGCGATGTCCGCGCGCTCCTCCTGCAATGCGACTTCGAGTTCCTTGATGAACAGGCCCTTGCCGCCGACTTCAGCCAACGGCCGGTCGAGAACGCGATCGCCTTGTGTCGTCATCGGGACGAGCACCACATCGAGCCCACGATGTGCTTCGCGCAATCGCGAGGCGACATGTTCAGCCTGCCACAGTGCCAGCCGACTCTGTCGCGTCGCAATGCGCAGAGGCGCACTCATTGCTGAGCTCTCACTTCAGTGGGTGGCACTTCATTGCGTCGAATCTCCTGCACCAACCGGATCAGTGCGATGACCAGTGCCAGGATTACCGGACCCAGGAACAAACCAATCGCGCCGAACGCAGCGAGACCGCCGAGAACGCCAATGAACACGGTGAGCGTGCCCACGTTCGCGCGGCCAGAAACCATCATCGGACGCACCACGTTATCGACCAGCGACACCAGCAGGGCACCCCAGATCACCATGAAGATGGTCTGTCCCCAATGCCCCTGTGCGGCGAGCACGATCGCGGCGGGAACCCAGACCAGCGCGGTTCCACCGAACGGGAGTAACGATGCAAGTACTGCGATCACAGCAAACACCAGAGGAGAGGGCAGTCCAACGATCAGGAATGCGATGCCGACGAGCGTGCCCTGGATCAATGCCGTCGCACCCGTGCCCAGCACCATCGCTCGCGTAACCGCAGCCAGATGTGCGAACAGACGAGCTTTGTATTCGTTGCGCATCGGAATCAATTCACGAGTCGTCGAGAACATCTCCTGACCATCGCGAATAAAAAAGAACAGCATGAAAATGGTCAGCACGAATCCGAGGGCCGTTCCGATCGCACCCAGAAACACTTTGCCGCCAAACGATGCGAGCCAATGCAGTCCCTGGTTTGCGCCTTGTTCCACCCACTGGCGCACCTGATTCGGATCCACGCCCACCAGATCGTCCAGACGGGTGAGCAAATCACGAACCCAGGGAACATTGGTCAGATCCAGCCCGTTCGTCTGCGTTTGATCTGCTAGCGTCGATTGCACGAACCGCAGCAAGTCGCCTACCTGCGCTGCGAAGGCGGCACTAAGCCCGGTGAGCGGACCGACAAACAGTATGAATACCAGCAGCGTCAGAATTAAAGCTGACAACTGCGGTCGATTGCGCAATCGCCGCGTGAGACGCACATGCAAGGGATTCAGAAGAAAGGCGAGAAAGATTGCCCAGATCAGCGGGCCTAGAAACGGCATCAGAATCTTGTAAAGCGCGAGTGCCAGGATGAGGCAAGTGACGAGCGTGAACGCTCGCGTGTAGAACTCGTCGCGATTGGTTGTCGCAGGCTGTGACAACTCCTCCATGGGAAGACTCCGAAGCAGCTGAAATGAAGTCGGCGATGCGGTCGGCATGCTATCACTACTATGCTGCGATAACGCCGGACCCTAAAGCTGGGTTGGCGAGTTGATGAGGTTTGCGGCCCGGGACTACTATCAGTCCAAGCCTTGCGTACGTGCGAGCTCCGACGAGCCGCATGACCCAGCGGCAGGTGCTGCTGAAACGTTCGTCGATTAACCCACGCGTATTCGATTCGAGGAATCCAAATGAGCACCGAAGTGACGACCGATCAGCTGATCGAAGATCTCAAGACCGTAGTGCAGGATGCAGAAGCGCTTCTGAAGGCAACATCTGCTCAGACGGGCGAGAAGATCCAGGAAGTGCGAGCCCGGGCCGAAGAGTCTCTGCGACAAGCGAAGGAACGTGTCACTGCCGTGGAGCAGGAAGCACTTCGCCGTGCACGTGAGATCGCAGATGCGACCGAAGAGTACGTTCGGGACAATCCATGGCAATCGATCGGCATCGCCGCTGGCGTGGGTCTGGTGCTCGGACTTCTGGTCAGCCGTCGCTGATCATCACGCGGAACAGGGTGCAGAAAATGGATGGCCCCAAGGATCGAGATCCGGCACCCGTGACAGGGTTGTTCAATTCACTCAACGGTTTCATTGCAACGCTGGTCGGGATCGGGCACACGCGATTGCAGCTGCTCACGACGGAGCTGCAGGAAGAAGTTCGCGAGGTCGGGCAGATACTGGTCTGGTCATTCGTGGCTCTGTTCGCTGCGATGATGGCATTGTTCCTCGGCGCGCTCACCGTCATCTTCGTGTTCTGGGATACGCATCGAGTGCTGGCCGCGTTGTCGATGACTGGGGCGTTTCTGCTGATCGCCGCCATCTCTGGTTTCATGCTGATGCAACGTCTCGCCGCGAAACCGCCGTTGCTGGATTCCACCCTCGCAGAGCTTGCGAAGGATCGTGATCAGCTGAAGGCACGGTTGTGAGTGAACGACGAATTCGGCTGGCTGAAAAGCGAGCCGCTCTGCTCGCACATTCCGCGGTTCAACGTGGAGAGCTTTCGCAGCAGGTCCAGGAAATTGAAACACGTCTCGCGTCGGTAGACCGTGGCATCAACATGGTCCGACGCTATGCAGCTCAGCCACTGTTAATGGTGGGCGTCGCTGCTTTGCTGGTGATGGTGGGGCCGAGAAAAATCTTGCGATGGGCTGGTCGCAGTGCTGTGTTTCTTACTGCCGGTCGACGCGTCGCGCGGCTTCTACCTCTGGTGCGTCGCTAGATTTCTACGCCTCGCCGCGAATACGGCGGAGCAATTCGGCCGCGTGACGACGGCTCACCTCGAGCACATCGCCGCAATCACGGATGCGCACGCAGTACTTGCCTTCTTCAGTGCGCTCAACCGCTGAGATCTGATTCTGCGCCACCAATGCGTTGCGATGGATGCGCACGAAATCCGTCGCGAACTCATCGGCCAGTGATTTCAGCGATTCATCAATCAGGCTTTCGCCATTCTTGTGTTTGACCGTCACGTACTTCTGATCGGCCAGAAAATAGTAAATGTCCGGAATCGGAATGAGTCGAAGCTGATCGCCAAGACGTGCGCAGATCTGTTCACGTCGGTGTTCGATGCGTGCGTTCTGTGCAACTCGCACCAATCTCGAAGGTGAGATCCGAGCTGCGTGACGCAAAGCATGCGCCAGCTTTTCCTTGCGAACGGGTTTGAGCAGGTAGCCAACGGCTTCAGTTTCGAAAGCTTCAACTGCGTATTGATCGTATGCAGTGGTGAAGATGACAGCCGGCGGATCCTGCAGCGTGTCGATGTGACGTGCGACTTCGATGCCCGACAGTCCGGGCATGCGCACATCGAGCAGCACGACATCGGGCTGTTTGTCGCTGCAATAGTCGAGTGCCTCCTGACCATTGCCCGCTTCAGCGATGCTTTCGCAATCG
The DNA here is from genome assembly GCA_045810085.1 of Povalibacter sp. Lineage (GTDB taxonomy): Bacteria > Pseudomonadota > Gammaproteobacteria > Steroidobacterales > Steroidobacteraceae > Steroidobacter. The sequence goes on from JBJMWN010000444.1 coordinate 17,388, forward strand.
CCGATCTCTTCGAGCAATCGACGCAGCCGGTCGCGCGCCGGTGCTTCGTCATCGACAATCAACAGATTCATATCGTTTGCAGATCAGCAGCCGCAAAGAAAGGGCAAAGCACTGGAAACGGATCACTCAGGACCCTGACGTTCGCAAGCGGTTACCGTTCTTTTACGCGGTCCCTGCAGCGCTAGTCCTGGGAATCCAGGGCCTCAGCATACGGGAAGATGAGGCGCGCCGAAAACTCGGCACCTTCCTGACGGGTTTCGACCCGTGCCCGGCCTGGCCACGCTAACTCCAGGCGCTGGCGGATATTTTCCAGGGCCATGCGGTTGCCTTCACGCTCCCCGTAGCCGCTTTGCAGCGGGATCGGATTGCGCACTTCGATCTCGATCTCGTGGTTTTCGCGCTGGTTCAGCCTTCCGGTAATAGTCACGGTGCCTCCGGTAGGCAGCATTTCGATCCCATGGAAAACCGCGTTTTCGAGCAACGGCTGCACGATCAGACTGGGCACAGAAGCGCGCTGCGGCAATTCGTCGACATTCCAGATCACGCGCAAGCGCTCGCCGAGCCGGAGTTTCTCTATGCGCTCGTGCGTCCTGGCGATTTCGAGTTCATCTTTCAACGGAATCATCGTGTCTGCTTCGGCGAGACTGGCGCGAAACAGGTCAGCGAGATCTTCCACGGCCTGCTCAGCTCGATCGGGATTGGATCGCGTCAGCGCAGCGATGGTGTTCATACTGTTGAAAAGAAAGTGCGGACGAATGCGTGCTTGCAACGCGCGTATGCGCGCAAGCGCTTCCATTTCGATGCTGCGCTTCCATTCGGCACTCACGTAGAAGTAGCGCAGGGCGAGTGCGCTCACGATGAAACCCACAGCAATGTTGCGAAGCAGGAAACCCCAATGATCGATGGGGAATAGAGCATCTGCATCGGTAAGCCCGTGACTCCAGTATTGGCCCACGCGATAGACCAGCTCGGAGATGATGCCGACCGTGCCGACCAGCAGTGCGATTGCAATCATGGCCGCCTGGTTTGCCGGCAATTCCTGCAGCCACTTTCGAGCGCGACAGAGCACTGCCGCGCAGCCCAGGCCGATCCACAACAAGAACAGCGAGCCGCCAGCGAGGTCGATCCAGAAACTTTCATGCAGTGTCTGGCGCGCGATCGCGAACATGATCGCGACCAACTCGGTGATCAGCACTACCGCGAGAACGGCTGATGCCGAGCAGAAGTCGGGTAGGAACAGTCTGGGTTTTGAACCGCGCGTGTCGATGCTGTTCGCGGACATCGCGGCTGACGTCAATTGCGCTGAGTGCGTTTCGGATCGTTCGCAGCCGCAGCGAACAGCGCATCCTTCAAATGAAAGAGCGTGGAAATATCTTCATCGCCGTGCCCTTGCTCGATCAAGCGTCGATAGTGAACCAATGTCATTTCGATGAGAGGCAACTGCACTCCGTGACGCGCCGCCATCTCGCGGCAGATCTTCAGGTCCTTGTCATGCAGACGCACGCGAAATCCCGCTGGATAGCTGTCACGCACGATATTGGGTGCGCGGTGCACGAAGTACCAACTCGATCCAGCGCCCTTGCCGAGTGTCTCGATGATCTTGTCCAGCGGCAGATCTTCGGCCTTTGCAAAAGCCATGGCTTCGGCAATCGCCTGAATGACACCCGCGCACATGATTTGATTGGTCGCTTTCGCGGCTTGTCCTGCTCCACTGGGACCGAAGTAGGTGACCGTGCGTCCCATGGCTTCGAGATCTGGACGCGCCCGCTCGAAAGCAATCGCATCGCCCCCGCACATGATCGCAAGCGTGCCATCGCGAGCGCCTTCGACACCGCCACTCACAGGTGCGTCGATGAACTGCGCGTTTCGTTCACGCAAGCGGTGAGCCGCACAACGTGCTGTGTCCGCACTGACGGTT
>JBJMWN010000445.1:0-6079 GCA_045810085.1 Povalibacter sp.
ATCGTTCGCCGGAGTCTGACCTTGGTTCACGACATGAAAGCTGCCGGTCCGTCAGCTCGATCATTCCAGAGTGCGTGCACGCGATCCGTCCTGTTATCGGTCCTCGTCACCGGAGGATTGCTGAGCGCATGCAGCAGCACGCCGAAGAGTGAACCCGCAGCAGCTGCCGCCGATGCGATGCCGAGCGACCCGAACGCGCTGGTGCTTGGCGCGGAAGTGGCACTGCAACGTGGACAGTTCCTGGAAGCCTCACGTGCGTACGTCAAAGCGGCCCAGGCGGCTCAAGACGAGTCGCTCGCGGAGCAGGCAGCTCGGACTGCTTACGAACATGATCAATGGACGCTGGTGCTTGCCGGTGCCGAGCGTTGGCTCGAGATCAATCACACGAATGAAGAGGCGCGTCGATTCGCGGCATTCGCGTCCTTGCATCTCTACCAGATCGATCGAGCCGCAGAGCATCTCGGCATTCTGCTCGATACGGCATTTATCAATCCTGCCGCGGGCTTTCTCGCGTTACTACCGCAGCTCGGAGATGAGGGATCACCCGCTGCCAGCACAGCGGTGTTGCAGCGACTGGTGCTGAAGTATCCGGATGTGACCGAAGCTCACTATGCACTCGCACGTTCGGCACTGTTATCGGAGAACCTCGACCTCGCCTTGCAGCACGCGCAGAAGGCACGCGAGCTTGGGACCTACTGGGCGCCTGCCGGGCTGTTGCTTGCGCAGGTGCAACTCGCGCGCGGCGAGAACGATGCGGGTCTCGCGACAGCGAAGAGCGTCATCGAACAGGACAACGAAGATTCGTACCGTCTTGAATACGCATTGATGAAAATGCAGGCCGGCCAGGAAGAAGAAGGGCGCAAAGAGTTGAACGCACTTGCCAGCAGCGAAACTGCTGGCGGCGTGGTGGAGCGCACGCTCGCCGATCTGGATTTTCAGATGGGCAATCGCGATTCGGCGGCACAGCGGTACAGCAATCTCGTATCGTCGGGGCGATTCGTATATGAGTCGTTGTTCTATCTGGGCGCGATCGCAGAATCACGCGGTGCGACAGATGAGGCGATTCAGATCTACAGCCGCGTGACCGGCGGCGACACGGCAATGGCCGCGCAAGCTCGTGTTGCGCGATTGAAGGCGCAGAAGGAAGGTCTTCCCAAGGGTCTTGAGTATCTCGAAGAATTCGCAAGCACCCGGCCTCAGTACGCGATCGACAGCATCATCGCGCGTGCGACGCTTTTATCGAGCAACAAGGATCGCAACGGTGCTATCGCATTGCTCGACAGCGGATTGAAGCAGTATCCCGATTCATCTGAATTGCGATTCGCGCGCGTGTTCCAGTTGGAAGATGCCGATCGAGTCAGTGAATCCGTTGCCGAGTTGCGCAAGCTGGTTGCCGATCGACCCGGTGATCCCGTCGCCTCCAACGCGTTGGGATATACGCTCGTCGATCGCACAGGCAAGACGAAAGAAGGTCTGAAGCTCATCGAAGACGCACTGGCCATAACGCCAGACAGCGGTGCGGTCCTCGACAGCATGGGCTGGGCCCTGCATCGAGTGAAACGGAACGAAGAAGCACTCACTTACCTGCAGAAAGCCAAGCGTCGGATCAGCGATCCCGAAGTGGATCTGCATCTGGGCGATGTGCTGCTGGCGCTCGGTCGCAAGGACGAAGCGCGCGAAGTATTGAAAGCCGCGATCGATCGCTATCCCGAGAACGCGGATCTGCAGGCACGCGTCAAGGCGCTGCCTAATTAACGATCGTTAGTTTCGATCGCATGCACCGTCGAGCCGAAAGTCGCGCGCTATTCGCGGCACTCTCCATTCTCGTCGCTCTCAGCTTTTTGAGTGGATGCGCAACGCAGGCTCCGCGTCCACAGCAGCCTGTTCCTCAGAACTTGAGTGAGCTGAACGGCTGGCAGGCGCGCGGACGTATCGGTGTTTCCGGCGGGCAGGGTGGCGGATCCGGATCATTCGATTGGCAGCAGCAAGGTGAACATGCCGACGTGCAGATCCGCGGACCGGTCGGGATCGGAAGCGTGCAGCTGCAGGTCGATGGCAGCGCTCAGGATCCTGAAGTGAAGTTGCGAACGGCTGATGGAACGACGCTCGAATCGCAGGATGCTTGGAACGAACTCGAGGCGCGACTGGGCGCGCCGGTGCCTGCGGGTAATCTGCGGTTCTGGATGCTCGGTATCGCTGCGCCTGGCGAACATGAATGGCATCAGGCGGACGCACAGGGCGTGACGGCGCTCGATCAGGGCGGCTGGCGCATCGAATATCAACAGTTCTCGGAAACGCCCGGCGCTCGCGTGCCCACGAAGATCAGTGCGGCAAGCGGTGCGACGCGCGTTCGGATCGTGATCGATCGCTGGCAGCTTGGGTCGTTGAAGTGACTGCGGCAGCTGTTGGGGAATCCCTTGGATTAGCTGAGGCGTGGCCAGCCCCGGCCAAACTCAACTTGTGCCTGCACATCGTGGGTCGTCGCGCGGATGGCTATCACTTGCTGCAGACCGCCATGCAATTCATCGATCTCAACGACGAGATTCATTTCTTGCGTCGTCCGAACGGTGTAATCGAACGACTAGACGGTCTGGCCGATGTGCCTCCGGAATCGGATCTGGCGGTGAAGGCGGCTCGGCTGTTGGCCGGTCAGAGCGCTTCGAATCCAGGTGTGGCCATTCAGTTGTCCAAGCGAATTCCGGTGCAGGCGGGATTGGGCGGTGGCAGCTCGGATGCCGCGACCGTGCTGGTGGCACTCAACCGGCTTTGGGGTCTGAAACTCAGCGTTGATGCACTCGCTGAGCTCGGCGTCCGACTGGGCGCGGACGTGCCGGTGTTCGTGAAGGGCTGCGCCGCATGGGCCGAAGGCGTGGGCGAACGAATGACTCCAATTGAGCTGCCGGAGCCGTTGTATCTGGTCGTGAAACCTGCGGCCTCTGTCGCAACAGCTGAAATCTTTCAGGCCGCTGAATTGACACGTAATTCCCCCGTCACGACAATACGCGCCTTTCTCGCGGGGGGTGGCCGCAATGACTGCACTTCCACCGTGCGCGGGCGTTATCCGGAAGTCGCTGAAGCGCTTGATTGGCTTAGGCAATTTGGCGAAGCACGACTGACGGGAACAGGCTCCTGCGTATTCGTAGCCATGGCTGATGAAGCGGTCGCCGAGCGCGCGCTGCGGCGCTTGCCTGCGCGCTGGTCGGGCTATGTCGTACGGGGACGTAATCGTTCGCCATTGCTGGATCGGCTCGCGCGAGAGGGCTGAAACGGATTCGTTCTGCGTGACCTTTAAGTCATGCTACGGGTCAGTCGATCGTGAAAGACGTGAATCGTTGGGGCGTCGCCAAGTGGTAAGGCAGCGGGTTTTGATCCCGCCATCCGGAGGTTCGAATCCTTCCGCCCCAGCCATCTGACGAGATCCGTCGTTCGCTTGTTTAGCTAAAGGTCGCGGCGCTTGAGTTCAGCCCGTATGGCTCACTGATGACACACGACTCACCGGAGTTCCTGATGGATCGTGCAACGATGGCGGTGTTTACGGGCAGCGCCAATCCGCAGCTCGCGCTCGAAATCGCGCGGCACTTGATGGTTCCGCTGGGCAGGGCGCAAGTCAGCCGCTTCAGCGATAGCGAGACGACGGTCGAGCTGCTGGAAAACGTGCGTGGTCGCGATGTGTTCATCGTGCAGCCGACCTGTAATCCGGCGAACGATCACCTCATGGAACTGCTGGTGATGGTGGACGCCTGTCGACGCGCCTCGGCCGCACGCATTACCGCGGTAATGCCGTACTTCGGCTACGCGCGCCAGGATCGTCGTCCGCGTGCGATGCGCGTTCCGATCACCGCGAAGTTGGTCGCGAACATGATCGCGAGTGCAGGGGTGGATCGCGTACTGACGGTCGATCTGCACGCCGATCAGATCCAAGGGTTCTTCGACATTCCGGTGGACAACGTTTACGCATCGCCAGTGCTGCTCGGAGATGCCTGGAAGCAGAAGTACGAGAATCTGATGGTGGTGTCGCCTGACGTAGGCGGCGTGGTCCGCGCGAGAGCGTTGGCAAAGCGGCTCGATGATGCGGACCTCGCGATCATCGATAAACGACGTCCGCGTGCGAACGAATCGGAAGTGATGAACATCATCGGTGAGGTGAAGGGCAAGACTCTGATCCTGATCGACGACTTGGTGGATACAGCAGGCACGTTGTGTCACGCCGCGAAAGCGCTCAAGGAGGCTGGCGGCAAGAAGGTGGTCGCTTACATCACGCATGCCGTGCTGTCGGGTCCAGCCATCGATCGCATCGCGAAGTCGGATCTGGATGAGCTGGTGGTCACGGACACGATTCCGCTGCGAGATGAAGCTCGCGCGTGCTCGAAGATCCGGCAGCTATCGGTTTCCGGATTGCTCGCGGAAACGATGCGTCGTATTCGCGATGAAGAGAGCGTGAGCTCGCTGTATATCGATTGAGCAATCAGGCGATGCGTGACCGATGCAAGTCGGTTACGACAGGACCTGGTTGCTTTGGTGTGGTGGTGCCGATTTCTGGTCGCGGAATCGGTAACGCCTTTTAGATGACGAATGAAGTGCGCTGAGGTGCACTGGGTTCGTCATCGGTTTGTTCTGGAGTCACACATGAAAACGTCTTTTGATCTCGTCGCCGATCCTCGGGATGGCGTGCAGGGGAAGGGTGCGAGCCGCCGCCTGCGTCGTTCCGGCAAGGTTCCGGCGATCCTTTACGGCGGACATCAGGAGCCGCGTCAGATTCTTCTGGATCACCAGAATCTGCTGACGCTGCTGGTGAATGAACGCTTCTATTCCACGATTCTGTCGTTGAGCATTGGCGGAGAAAAGCAGGCAGCCATCCTGAAAGATGTGCAGCGTCATCCCGCCAAGAACCAGGTCCTGCACATGGATCTGCAGCGCGTGCTCGAAAACGAAAAGATCCGCATGAGCATTCCGCTGCACTTCAAGGGCGCGGCAGGTTCACCGGGTGTGAAGACCGAAGGCGGTCTCGTTTCGCACTTGCTCAACGATGTTGAAGTGCTGTGTCTGCCGAAGGATCTTCCGGAGTTCCTGGAAATCGACATGTCGGACATGCACATCAACGACATGAAGCGTCTGTCTGACGTTCCGCTGCCGGAAGGCGTGGAATTCGTAGCGCTTGCCCACGGTCGCGACGAGCCTATCGTTTCGATCCATCATCCGCGTGCAGAAGAGGCGGAAGCACCTGCTGCTGCAGAAGCGGCTGCGGCGCCTGCCGCTGCGCCTGCTGCGGGCGATGCCAAGCCTGGAGATGCGAAGCCGGCCGCCGGCGCTGCAGCTCCGAAGAAGGACGCAGGCAAGAAGTAACGGACAGCGGACGGCCGGATCTCCGGCCGTCCGTTCAATGGAAGCAGGTGGCGTTGGCCCGAGCGATTGAGCCAAACGTCACTTCTATTTTCATTGGCGACCGTCTCTTCCGAACTGCTTTCCTCTCATGGCTGGCACTCCCATCAAGATCATCGTCGGGCTCGGCAATCCCGGGCCCGAGCACATCCTCACGCGCCACAACGTCGGATTCTGGTTCGTCGATGCGCTCGCATCGAGGCTTGGCGGCCGTTTCCGCAGTCACACGCGCTTCCAGGGCGACATCTGTCGGGTGCCTCACAGTGGCGGTGAGATCACGCTTCTCAAACCCACGACGTTCATGAATCGCAGCGGACACTCAATCCGCGCGCTTTCTGATTATCTGAAGGTTCCGCCAGCCGAAGTGCTCGTCGTTCATGACGAGCTGGATCTGCCTGTCGGTGAATCGCGTTTCAAGCTCGGCGGCGGTCATGGCGGACACAACGGGCTGCGCGACACGATCACTCACATCGGTGCGGAATTCTGGCGATTGCGATTAGGCATCGGCCATCCGGGCGACAAGTCGCAAGTCATCGACTACGTACTGCATCGCGCGTCAAAAGAGGAAGAGGAAAAAATTCTTGCTTCCGTCGCGAGTTCACTCGACGCATTGCAGGTTTTCTTGGAGCAAGGTGCCGAGAAAGCCATGAACGGGTTACACGGCAAGAAGTAGCTGTCGCCGCGCGTTCGCGAGCGATGC
>JBJMWN010000446.1:0-7103 GCA_045810085.1 Povalibacter sp.
AGGCGATTGTTTTCGACGGTGCATGGAATGGAGGTGAGCGTCAGTTCCGGTTGCGCCCAGCACAGAAGTTCGAGTTTGTCGGACTGTCTGAGATCGACCCGAAGAGCGGCAGTCGGCGCGCATTCACTGAAGGCCCGCTCAGGCAGACCGGCGAATTCGCCTGGTTCGATAATCATCTGCTGCGCTGGCGCAGCCGCATGCCGTCCGATCCGCCGTTTCGCTGGACCACGCGAATCTATGAACTGAACTATGTGCTCTCGAACATCCTGCTGCGGGATGGTTCCGTCTATGTGCTCAATCACGACTTTGCTTTCGCGGATCGCAGCGGAGTCATTCAGGAATTCACCCGCAGTCTTCAGCTCGACCCCGCGTGGCAGGCGACACAATCGTTCGCGCCGACGTTTACTCTGCGGAACCTGTCGCCCGGTGTTGGCGAAGTCGAGCGCATCGAGCTTCAGTACATCGGCGCAGGAGCACCCGCGGCCGTCGCCGGGCCGATCGCACAGCTGTTGCAGCCGGCATCACGCATCCTGCTCCAACTATTGATGGGCGTGATCGTTGCTTCCCTACTACTTTATGGTGTCCTGGTCGTCCGCCACGAACGCAAGCGTGGCCGTCTGCGTCCACTGGTGTCTGTCGATGCAATCGATGCGGGGTGGCTCGCAGAATACGTTCTGAAATTTCCGGCAGAAGTGGTGGGTGCCGCATGGGATCAGCAGACGTCTGCGCACGAAGTCGTTGCAGTTCTTGCCCGGATGACCGTCGAGGGAAAACTGTCGAGTGAGGTGAAAACAGAATCGAGCTGGTATTTCTTCAAGCATGAGGTGCTGCATCTGCGTTTGCTGTGTGATTCCGCCAACCTCGCCGGCTATGAACAACGTCTGGTGAAGGCGCTGTTCTTCGGCAAGTCAACGACTGACAGTGACAGGATTGCGAGTCACTATCGCAGCAGAGGTTTCGATCCTGTCGAGATCATCCGGCCGCGTGTCGAAAGCGCAGCCCGTTCGCTCGCTGGCATGGAAGACAAACCGTCCGCCCTTCGCTGGATTCTTACGGCATTGCTGATCGTTGCTGGGGTGGTGATGTGCGTTGCGGGTGTGACGCTGTCGCCCGGCAGCATCGGCTTCGTTGTCCTCGGCGCTGGCGCTGCGTTTCTTTTTTTCCTGGCCGCAAAGGCGTCAGCTCGATATTACCGACTTGCGCCCGTGGCCATGTTAGTCCCGGCCCTTCGTGTCGTCGCGCTGCTGGTGGCTGCGATCGTTGCGCCTGCATGCATACTGCGGTCGGGTATCTTCGAGGCATCTGGGCTCGAATGTGTCGGGCTCACAATCCTGCTGATTGGTTTCCTCAATAGTGTTCACAACGCGATGCTGACGCGCGAGTCTTCAGATGGAATCGCAATGAGGAATCGACTGGCCTCTGCACGGCGCTACTTTGAACTCGAATTGCGCTCGCAGTCTCCACGACTGAGGGACGAGTGGTTGCCCTACATCCTTGGCTTTGGCCTGGGACCCAAAGTTGACCGCTGGTTCAAGGCATACGGAGCTGAAGCTGCGTTTGCCTCAAGTCCACACTTTGCCTCTAGTTCGGTCAGCTCAAGCATCGCGACCAGTGGCGCAAGTTCATCTGGATGGACAGGTGGTGGTGGAATGTTCGGCGGTGCTGGCGCCTCTGGCACCTGGGTCAGTGCAATCGGCGGCATTGCAAGCGGGGTCGCTGCCGCGAGTTCCGGAAGCGGCTCGAGCGGTGGCGGCGGAGGTGGTGGAGGCGGCGGCAGTAGCGGTGGTGGTGGAAGCTCGGGGGGTGGTGGAGGCGGTGGATGGTAACGGCTTCCTTCAGCTCCGAAAATTAGCAAGGCCGATGACGCTGTATGGAATCGCATCACCCTAGCTTTGCTACTTAGCGGAACCGTTGCGCAATCGCTTCGCAGAACGGATAAAACTGAAAGTAGGGTCGCGCTTCCTCGATGACGCGCATGATCGAAGGCCGCTGGACGAGCCGTTCGAAATAGGCCGCTGTCTTCGCGTGCGCTTCGCTGAAAGGTTGCAGTGTCATCGCGTAGAAGAGTGCTGGAAAAGCAGCGCAGTCCGCGATGCTGAACTCTTCGCCGATGGCCCACGTGCGATCGGCCATTTGACGTTCGATCATTTCGTAAGCGAGTCGCAGTGCTGAAGTCGACTCATCGACTGCTCGTGGATCGCGCTCGTTCTGCGGGCGAAGCTGATTTGCAACGATGCGTTGCATGGGTGTCTGGACATACAAATCGTAAAAGCGATCCCACAGACGCGCATCGAGGCGTTGATCCTCATGATTGGGCAGCAGAGGTCGATGCCCTGGGTAATGTCGATCCAGATACTCGATGATGATCGTCGTTTCCGGCACTGTTCGATCGTGCTGTTCATCGACGAGCAGAGGTATCTTGCCCACGGGCCACAGCTCAAAGAAACGAGCGCTCGATTGCTTGTCTGCGAAGTTGACGATTTCGCCACGGAACTCGGTGCCGTTCTCGTAAAGCGCGATCTGCACCTTCCAGCAGAAGGAGGCGAGCGGGTGATAGAAGAGAGTGAGACTCACGGTTTGATCCTGCCTGTCACAGATCCAACTCGACCCACGTCGGCGCGTGATCACTTGGCTTTTCCCATCCACGAACGTCGCGATCGACGCCGGCAGCTTTGAGATGCTGAGCAGCGGGTCGATTCAGCAGCAGATGGTCAATGCGTAATCCGGCATCGCGCTCGAAAGCGTTGCGGAAGAAATCCCAGTAAGTGTTGATGGTGACATCCGGATGCAGATGGCGGACAGCATCCGTCCATCCTTGATCGATCAGACGCCTGAAGGCCTCGCGCGTTTCGACGCGGAACAACGCATCGTTTACCCAGCGCTCAGGTTTATAGACATCCTTCTCGGTGGGGATCACGTTGTAGTCGCCGGCAAGCACGACTGGAGTATCGCGAGTGACCAGCTCTGATGCGTGCTCCGTCAATCGTTGCAGCCAGCGCAGTTTGTAGTCGAACTTCGGGCCCGGATAGGGATTGCCATTGGGAAGATACAGGCAACCGACAAGCACGCCTTTGACAGTCGCTTCGATGTAGCGACTATGCACATCGTCTGGATCACCGGGCAACGCACGCCGGATTTCGACCGGGTCCTCATTCAACGCAAGAATCGCAACGCCGTTGTAGCTTTTCTGGCCGTGCCAGATCACGCCATACCCGGCATCACGTATCGCAGTCTCAGGAAAGTTCTCCTGCGGCGCTTTCAGCTCCTGCAGACACACGACGTCGGGCCGAGTCTGTTCGAGCCAGCGAAGCAGGTTGCCGAGCCGGGCATTGATGCTGTTGACGTTGTAAGTGACGATTCGCATGCGTACGGATTGTAGCGATTCAGCGCGTCGCTGGCCGCGGCATTTGCCCAACATCATCGAAGCGGTCAGACTTCGAGCGCGTTTTTACGTCGTGCTCCTTTCAAAGATCTTACCCATGCGAAAACTTCAGCTGCTCACGGCTTCGTTCATGCTTCTGCCCGTCATCAGCCATGCGGCACTGACCGACAACTTCGACGGCCCGCAGATTCAGGGGTGGTTTCAGATCACCGGCGATGGTTACGCGAAGATGAGCTTCGAGCAGAAGGAAGGGTTCGCACGGATCGGCGTCGATGCGACCGAAGATAAGGACGGCGTGTGGTGGACGTGCATCAAACGCGATGTGACTTCATCTCTCGATCTCAAGAAGCTCAGCGATCCTGCGTACGAGCTGCGTGTGGAAGCGAAGGTGCGCGGCAGTTCGGCGCCGAAGCGAGTGAACTTCATGCTCAACACTTCGCGCACAACCGACTTTCACGAGCATCTGCGCGAGTACTATCTGGACGACACGACGAACTGGCACGTCATCAGCTTCACCACCAGGAACTTCGATGCGAAGCCGGGTGATACCGTGTTCGCGCAGTTCTGTGTGACCGACTGGGGTCCTGGCAAATACAACGTCGATCTCGACTACTACAAAGCCGACGTGGTTCGTCCCGAGAAAGCAGGCCCTGATCTTGGGGAGCCGCTTCTCTATCACCCGCCGATTGCGACTCCGAGCAGCTTCAAGCAGCACGTACCTGTCACGCACGACAGCATCATCAACTCAGATTTTCCGGATGTGAATTTCAATGACTGGCACGTCGATGAGCGCGATGGCGAATCACGTGTGCTGACAGTCACTGCGGATCAATGGATCGTGTTGCGCTGGGACTTCGGTCAGCTCAAGGGCGCGAAGGCGGCGGGCGCAGGACTTCTGGAGCTCACGACAAGTTCACTCGCCATCGGCGGCAAGTACATTGAAGCACTGGGCAAGGATTTCGGTGAGGAGTTCGGAAAAGTCCATGTGATCGAAATTCTGGGCGGTGATCCTGCGTGGGATCAGGAGAAGGTGACTTCGAAGAGCCTCATGCGAGGCGCGAACTACGAAGACGTCTTCAACACGCAGATGACGATCGATCTCGAGCTGGGATCCAAGCCTGGCGAGAAGGCTTACTTCACACTTCCACGACCTGTGATGCAGCGGCTGCTCGACGGAAAAACGAAGGGCCTGTTGATCAAACCGCTGGGCGCGCTGTCAGGTTCGGTATTCGCGTCAGAGGACAAGAGCGGCAACGGACCGAAGCTGCACTTCAGCACGGCGGAGTGAAGGAGCGGGCGCGCAGATCAGGACGTCGCTCCGGTCCCTGTGTGCTCGTTTGTCATTGCGATTGCACCACTTGCGCGGCCAGAACGATCGCCCTTGGCGGATGACTGGCTGGTCTGCCCACGGTTCCCCTTGCCATAGATTGTGCGGTTGACATCACGCAGCGCGAGGATGGCGAACATCCTTCGATCAGCAGGGGATTCGAATCCACACTCACCTTTGAACCCTTTCGGATTCAGGAAAGTGCCGAACAACAGATCCCAGATCGGCAGATCGCCATAGTTGTTGGCATGCACGCCGAGGCGATGATGTTCACAGTGTGCTTCCGGGCGCTGGATGAAATAGCCCAGCCATTGCGGTGTGCGGATATTCCAATGCTGAAACATGCCGTAGAACGCGGCGATGTAGCCAGTCAACGCTGCAGCCAATGGATCGAGCCCGAGTACGATCACCGAGACAAACAGCTGCAACGAAGTCTGCAGCGCCATCTCGATCGGATGGAACAGCACCGAGCCCGAAATGTCGACGCGCTGTGGACTATGGTGGAGCTGATGAGTGAGCCGCCACAGGATCGGGACTGCGTGCGCTGTCCGGTGATACGCATAAGCCACGCCTGACAGCACGAAATATCCCACCAGCGTTCCGCCAACCACGCCCAGGCTGCTGCCATCCATCCACCGATGTTGCGCGAGCCACGCTGGATCCAGAAGGAGCGGAACGATGGTCGAAACCGTCCCGATCAACACCAGGAAGACAATGCCGATCCATTTCCATCCGCGCCTTGCAGGGAATTGGCGGGCTGGGAACAGAGACTCGACTGCGAGCATGACGAGATACGTGACCGGGACCAGTAGCCCGATGACATCAACCGCTTGCATGACCGTCTCCTCAGGAATTTTCTGCTACCTTACGGCGTAAGCCACGGGGGAAATATCGTCCTTACAGCGTAAGGTGTCAAGCCATGAAACGAAAGGTGAGCAAAAAGAAGGCCGGACTCAAATCGCCAGCGCCCTTGACGACCGAGCGCATCGTGCTGGCAGCACTGGATCTGGTGAATGAGCAAGGTCTGGCGGCTTTCAGTACCCGCCAGCTGGGTGAACGGCTCGGCTGTGAGGCCATGAGCATCTACCACCATTTCAAAAGCAAACAGCACCTGCTGGATGCGCTGGTGGACTACGCCACTGCTTCGGTTGAAGTGCCTGAACCCGGTGATGACGTCGAGCGTGATCTGCGGCGGTGCCTGGATTCTTATCGCGCCATGGCGCGGCGATGGCCGGCTTTATTTCCATTGGTCGCTACCCATCGGCTGAATACACCTGTGGGCGTGCGCTTCATCGAATCGGTGTTGCGTCTGATCCGCGGTCTCGAGCCGGATGCTGAGAAGGCTGCGCGTGTGTTTCGCGCGGTGGGCTACTACCTGGTCGGCGCATGCCTTGATGAAACAGCCGGGTATGCACGCGGGCCGTCCGCGGCCGAACCGGTGAGCGAAGAGTTCATTGGCCGCGAGTGCCCGAATCTCGTTGCGGCTGCACCGTACTTCCAGGAGAAGCATTGGGATGTCACCTTCAACTACGGCGTGGACGCGCTGCTGAAGGGAATTAGCAGCCGCTGAAATCGCAATGCTGAGATGCGCCGATCGGCGCAACAACTATTGCGTGAGAGTGTATGCGTTCGTACTTGTCTTACTGTGGGTCCGGCGTTAGCCGGACATCGCTTCAATGCATACGCTCAAGTTGGTCGAGAGCGGATGCCACGGTCGAATCCTGCGGCGGCCAGCCGACGATCTTGGAGACGACCTTTCCCTCACGCAGAAAATAAAAAACGGGCGTGTCGGCCATCGATAACTGATCGAACTCGGATTCGCTGTACGCCACGCGCATCTGTGCTTGCGGATGCACGCGATTCCATTCTGCAATGGAATCGTAGTCCAGCAGTTCGGTCGCTGGGACCAGCCACACCGCGTCCTTGAGATCGGCTGCGAGTTGAGGTCGCGCTTCGACCGCCTTGATTGCATCCTGTGTGAAATGGCAGGACGGACTCGAGATCACTACGAGTTGACTCCCGTGGAGCAGGTCGATGGGCTCGCGGTGGAGCGTGATGCGATCTTTGTGGATGACACGAATGACTGATGCGGGCGCGCTCGGGCCATTGGCGAACGGCGGCAAGGGTGTGAGTGCGACCGCGGAGTGCGTGCTTAGAAATTCGCGAGCCGCATCGAATTTTCGCTGATGAACGTACGCTGAGTACATGTGCTTGCTCTCGCTCGCGAGTGCAAGGCCGCGTTTCTCCAGCTCACCGTAGCATTCCGCCATGTCATCCGGATAAAGCGATCGAGGCGCCCGCCCGTCCGCAGTTGTTGCCGCCAAGAAGCCGATGTGAACTTGCGACGCGGTGGACCGAGCAGCGCAGCTGATGGCTGCTTCTTGCTTGAAGGTT
>JBJMWN010000447.1:0-2558 GCA_045810085.1 Povalibacter sp.
TCATGTCAGCAGTTCGTCGATGCAATCCGCGAAGGCAGTCAGAAGCTTCTTCACTTGTTCGATCGAGGTAGCGGGGCTGATCAGCATCATGTTGTGAAACGGAGTGACGAGGACGCCGCGGTTCAATAGATACAAATGCAATGCCTGCTCGATCAATGGCGAACCGGCGTTCAGGGATTCACGTGCAGTTCGTGCCGGAGTGGATGTGAAACACAATTCGATCCGCGCTCCCACTCGTGTGAGATGCCAGGGCAGTGAGTTCGAACGAATGATCTGCTCGAGATCCTGAGTCAACCGGCCTGCGAGGGAGTTCATGTGCAGATAGGCATCGTCCGTCATGACGTGCTGAAGGCATGCCACCAGAGCGGCGATTGCCAGCATGTTCGCTGCGAGCGTAGTGCCCATGCCTGAATGACCCGAGGGTTTGTCCTGAAGGAACTGCGACATGCGTATCGCAAGCTCAGAAGTGAAACCGTAGACCGCACAGGGAACGCCGCCAGCAATCGCTTTGCCTGCGATCAGGAAGTCGGCACGCAGGCCGATACTTTTCGCGTGGCCGCCTGGACCACTACTCAACGTGTGAGTTTCATCGATCGCCAACAAGGATCCGAAGCAATCGCACAGCTCGCGCGCATGTGACCAGAACTCTGGCTGCGGCAGCACCATACCTGCGTTCGTCATGACAGGCTCTGCGAGCAGACAAGCCACATCGCCATGCGCGAGTTCACTTTCGAGTGCAGACAGATCGTTGAACTCGACCACGCGTGCATGCGAGGCGAAATCGGCGATTTGACCCACCTGGCCGGGCCTCGACGCTACTCGCCCGCGATCGAGATGCACGAGCGTGTCTTCGAGCGATCCGTGATAGCAGCCATCGAACACCAGGATCTTTTTCCGTCCGGTGAGTGCTCGAGCCCAGCGTAACACCGCCCGATTCGCATCAGTCGCAGTCTGTGTCATCTGCCAGAAGGGCAGACCGAAACGCTGCGCCAACAGCTCGCCTGCATGTGCAGTCGCCTCCGAAGGCAGCATGCAAGTGAGCCCGTGCTGTGCCTGCTCGGCCAGCGCCTTCGCAATCGCTGGTGGCGAATGCCCGAACATGGAACCGGTATCGCCGAGACAGAAGTCGGCGTAGAGATGCCCGTCGATATCTTCGAGAACGGCCTCGCGTGCTTGCTTCACGACCAGCGGAACAGGCAGCGCCCAATCCGTCATCCAATGCATCGGCACACCGTTCAGCCAGTGTTCGCTCGAGCGCGCGGCAGCGCCAATGCATTGCGGATGCGCGGCCAAATAGGTTTCGCGTTCGCGCGCGCGAACACGCATCAGCCGCTGCTGTGAGAGACCTGCGATGAGCGCGTCGGGCATGCTCCGCACTATGGCTTCAAGCTCCGATGCGGGCAACTGGTCAGCGGCAGCTACTTAGCGTCGTGGAAAATGATGCCGAGGGTGTGACGATGACCGCTGCGAATCGCACTCACGCCGTGACGCATGTTCACTCGATAGAAGCCGCGACTGCCGCGAACGGGACGCTGATGCACTGCGAAGATCACGGCATCTCCTTGCCGGAGTGGGACCACGCTGACACGCGATTGCATCCGTGGCCGTTGCTCCGTCAGCACGAACTCGCCACCTTCAAAATCGCGTTGCGGTTCAGATAGAAGGATTGCGAGTTGGAGCGGGAACACGTGCTCGCCATACAGATCCTGGTGCAGGCAGTTGTAGTCGCCGGCTGCATATTGCAACAACAGCGGAGTCGGTCGCGTTTGGCCTGCGTCGTGACACTGCGCCAGAAATTCTGAATGTTGTGCTGGGAAGCGCGCGGCAAGATTCATGGCCTCATGCCATCCATTCGCGATTGGCGCGAGGCGAGGGTAGAAGTCGCTACGAAGTGTCTCGATCAAATGCGGCAACGGGTAAGAGAAATACTGGTATTCGCCGCGACCAAATCCATGTCGCGACATGATGACCCGGCTGCGGAAGTGACTGTCGCGGGGATAGAGCGCGACCACTTGTTCGCACTCACTCCGAGACAAGAGTTTCGGCACAGTCGCAAACCCGTCCTTTTCGAGCTGAGCAGACACAGACTGCCAATCCACCCGCTCGGCCCTGCTCGTGCTCGGCAGGGCTGCTGACATGATCCCGGCATTCATGCTCAAGCCACTTTTTCGCGATCGAGCAGAGCGCGCTTACGTTCAACTCCCCATCGATAGCCCGACAACGCACCGTCGTTACGAACCACGCGATGACACGGGATCGCAACTGCAACCGGGTTGGCGGCGCAGGCTTGTGCAATCGCGCGCACGGCCTTGGGCGCGCCGATGCGTTTTGCCATTTCGGTGTAGCTGACCGTCTCACCCGCAGGAATCGCACGCAGCGCTTCCCAAACTCTTTGCTGAAATGCAGTGCCGCGTACATCGAGCGGCAAATCGAGTCCCAATGCTGGCGCCTCCACGAAGCCAATCACCTTGGCGACGAGTTTCTCACAGGACGCATCTGCGCCGATCAACTGAGCGCGGGGGACACGATCCTGCATGTCGTGAACCAATCTTTCAGGA
>JBJMWN010000448.1:0-5733 GCA_045810085.1 Povalibacter sp.
GTACACGCGCGATCGACCCGGCATCAGCGCGTTCACACTCGAGGACGGTGCGGTCTATCACACCTACTCTTCATACGCGCGAGGCCTAGATGGCCTCTGGGGCATGTATCAATGGCTCGACCGCGCGTCCAAGGGACGCAATGAGACAGGTGTGTGGTGGCGCCGTCACGATGAGTACGCCACGGGCTGACCCACAGAGGAATCAACTATGTGTCCTATGTGTATGACAACAGCCGCGGTCGTGGCTGCGAGTGGCGCCTCCGGCGCAGGCGTGTTCGGTCTGGTCGCAATGAAGTTCCGCTGGTTGCGACGTCGTCGCGATCGCTCGAACGGAAACTCGAGCAAGACCGAACACTGATGGGTTCGCGATTGAATCGCACGACAGCCAGGTCTCTCGCATCGAGAGACCTGGCGATCTTGAATGAGCACCGCGCGCCGGGCGAGACGCTCAGTTCGGACCTGATCGAGCGACGCTATCGGCAGGCACCGCAGGTGCTGAATTTTCTACGCCGGCAGCGGGCGGCGGTGACGGTGGAGTTTCACTGCTCGCAGGCGGTGGTGCGGGCAGTTCTTCGGCCACCAACGCGGCGACGTTGATGACTGCCGGATCATCGCGAAGTTTGATGTAGAGACCGCCCTTGCCCGGCCGCGGCACAGGAAGTGCTCGACCTGGAAAACCGTCCGGTACCTGCACCGCTTCCTTGAATTCCGGATTGCTCGAGAGCGAGTCGACCAGAAACAGATTTGATCCGGTGAGCTTGCATGCCTGCTCAGCCGCAGCAGGACATTGCAGTGTCTGCAGCACGGGAAGCCGCACGAGCGTTGCGAGCGGTTGCCAGTCGCCTGCGACCGCTTTATTCACGACTCGGAATTTGAGCGGGCCGAAGGCCGAGAAGCCGAATGCTTTTTCCGGATCGAATGTCGCAACGGCGACTCTGGCATCCGCGAGTGCGACACCTCGATTCGCGAGACTCAACGTCGTCGAGAACGCTTCATCGTTACTCGCAACTTCCACATTCACATCACGACTGAATGTCGCTGGCGATCTCGCGCGGATAGAGAAGATGAGCTGCGCATCCTGGGGCAACTGTTCGTCACTCGCGAGCTGAATGTTGCTTTCGTTGCTGCGCGTGGACAGCTGAACGCTCTTTCCAACCAGCTCGACACGCGGCCGCGGCGCGGCAACCGAGACATTCACCGTGTACGTTCGGCCATCACGCAATGCGACGGTTGCTTTGGCACTCTCGCCTTGCTGCAGACTCGTCACGGCTGCGCTCGCCGCGTCACTCGCATCACGCTCTTTGTCTGTGGCCTGCGTGCCATCGGAGCTCGCGCTCTTCACTTCCATTCGCAAGGCATCGCTCTCGGCCTCGACGCCGGAATGCGCCGGCACGAACTCAATTCCCTTCAGCGACAACCGAGCGACATCGGCCAGCCGGCTTCCTTTGAGGATTCCATGCGCCTCCCCAGCGTGAATCGTGAACGCCTCGAATCGCCCGGCTTCAGGGTACGCACGCAACTCGACAGGATGCGGTTCACTCACGCCGTACTGTGAAACCAACAGCGTCAACGCACCGGGTTCCGCCTGCTGCAGCGGCAGGTTGACCTCGACTTCATTGGCCTTCACGGGCGACCAATCCACCCGCAGCTCTTTACCGGATGGATCCTTGACCATGATGCGATCGACGCACGCAACGCTACCCGCCTGCAGATGAATCGTGTTCGCGCGGCCAACGATCAGTGAGCCATCATCAAGTGATGTAGGCGTCCATGATTGCGCGTTGGTGTTCACGAGCTGAAAACCAGGACCATCGAATCGTTCGAAACCCCAGTAACCATGCAGTGAACCCTGGAATCGATCCTCGAGACTCGCAGTCGCAAGTGGCGTGGTATCGATGACGAAACCGCCTTGCGTCGCGTCGGCAGTGGCAGGCAGATCGATCGCGGCTCCGTTCTTACCGGTGACCCGAAGGAATGTGTCATGCGCGTACTCGGTGGAAAAGACCAGCGGCGCGCCTTCCACCGGCAACACGAGAGAGTTCCTGCGTGCACAGTAGATGTCTTTCGGGCTCACCGCATGCAGCGGCGGCGGCAAGGCGTGCTCGACAGCAGGCAGCGCTGCGACCAGCACTGATTTCGGATTCTGGAATGAAGGCGGCGTATTCAACGTGAGCGTGAGCTGCTTGTTCACCGCAGTGGCCAGCGCGGGAATGTATTGATAGCTCGCCACACGAAAGGAATCGAACAGCCGACCCAGATCCACGAGCGAAGCCAGATACGGACTGTAATAGCCATAGTTCGCCTGTGGCGTGTAACTCGCAGCCATCGCGAGATCGCTGGCTGGACCGCTGGTGAGCGCCTCGACAATCGAGACGCTATGGCCATCGTTGAGAATCAGCGTGTCCTGTCCCTGCATCAGGCAAGGTGCCTGCAATTGCGGAATGCGATCGAGACACTTGTCGTCGACACGAATGCCCAGACTGCGCGCGAGCAGCGGCGTGGTGTCTTTAAGCACTGCGGGATTCGCCGCGTTCAATGTGCGAATAGCACTCAGATAACGTTCAAGCCTCGAGCGATCGAGTGTCGCCTGATTCAGATCCTGCGTCGCGCGTACGAATGCGCCAGGACGACCACGCACTGCATTCACGAGCGTCTTGAAGTCACCGCCCGTTTCAGGCGCGAGAAATACCAATGCCTGCTGCGCGCCTTCGGGCACAGTGATGCTCAGTCCTTTTTCTGCGCATGGACGCTTCCATGTCGCGCAGTTGAAGAACCATTCGCGAGGCGGCGGATTCGTCGGTCCGCGCAGGAACCCAACGATCAGCAGGTAATGTTCGGACTGACTCTCCGGAAAATCGGCTTTGATCGAAAGTTTGTCGCCCACCGCCAGGTGCGGGGCTTGCGCAATCGGTAGCGTGAAATCGCTTCGACCGACGGTCACTTCGAGCGTCGGACCGGCCAGGTCGAACGGCGCCGGCGCAGCCGCCTGCGCGCTGCCGAATAGAAGAACCGCAAGTGTGAAGAAGCAGGAAAGGAATCGAGATCTCATGGAGTGGATCGTACGGGCAGCGCGCACCGTGCGCCAACCGCATCGCGAACTGCAGCAATGGATGTCGGCGATCTGAGACGTTCCACTACAGCGTGCTGGTTGATTGCCCGCTAGCCGCCGCGCAGTGATCACGTGATCACGATCTCAGGAACGTGGCTTCAGTCTCGCTGATCGCTGACTGGTTCGTCGCAAAGGACGCTGGTTCGAGGCGCTGCACTCATCACCCTCGGCACCATAGTTCCCACAATCCCGAAAAAAATACTGACGCGAATTCCGTTAAGTCGCGCGCACAGTACGAGCGCCCAAAAGCATATTCGTCACATGCAGGCCACCATGGATCGCCGCTCCGGTACCGAACGCAGGCATCGTTCTTTGCGAGCGTATTGGCATGGGGCTCGCAATCCGCGGCGTCGGGGCGGCCGTCGTGCAAGCGATGCGATCTATCCGATCGTTGACTGGTATTCACCGCGAGTTTTCGCCTGGGTCCTCGCCATCCTGATCCTCTGTATCGTGGACGGAGTAATGACCGTCACGCTCCTGGCCGACGGGGCCATTGAAGTGAATCCCATCATGGCGCTGTTCGTGACGCATTCGCTCGGTTGGTTTGCGGCGATCAAGTTGTTGCTCACCAGTGCCGGCACCATGGTCCTAGTCGTCTGCAGCCGCATGAAGCTGTTCCGCGCCATTCCGGGCGAAGCTTTTCTTGCGCTGATCGCCGCCGCCTATCTGATCCTGGTGATCTACGAGCTCAAGCTGCTCGAACGCGTTCACGGATAGTTGCGAACCGATCGATTCCATGCCTCCTTTCTGCGCCGCCCGTGCTGGTGCTCCTCATGACTCGCATCGATTGCAGAGCCTGACGTGCGATCCGGTCGGATCGGACGCCAACTTCAAGCCGCGCCTGTAATTTCTGCGCCGTCCTGCTGAGTCATTCAGAGTGCGGAGGCGAGCAATGAAACGATTTGCGCTATTGGGGATTACGGTCCTGTGGCTGGCCGCGGCTCATGCCACTTCCTCGACCCCGAGCAAGGTGGTGGATTCGGAGCTGGTATCGCAGCGACTACAAGGCAATCGCATCGGCATCGATCCAAGACGCACGCTGAAGGTGTATCTGCCGCCGGGATACGACACCAGCAAGAAGTCCTACCCCGTCATCTACTACCTGCACTCGATCTTCTGGAGCAATCGGCAGATGTTCGAGGATGGTGGCGTGCAGCGACTGTTCGATCGAGCAATCACCGCGGGCAGCATCAGGGACTTTATTTTGGTTGCCGCGGATTTCACGACCCCGCACGTGGGCACCTTTTTCGGCAACGCACCCGCGACCGGTCAGTGGGAGGACTTCGTCGTCGATGAACTCGTGCCCTACGTCGACGCCCACTTCCGCACGCTCAAATCGGTGGATAGCCGCGGCATCACGGGTGATTTCCTCGGCGGCTATGCAGCATTCAAATTCGCCATGCTCCATCCGGACGCGTTCAGCTCGGTCTATGCGCTGCACCCGGTCGGAACAGGTCAAGGCTTGATCCCGATCGCTTCGCGTTTCGATTGGCGCAAGGTCAATACCGCTCAGTCCTGGGATGACCTGGCCAATGATGGTTACGCACAAGTGTTCACGGCGATGGCGCAGGCGTATCTGCCCAACCCGAATCGACCGCCTTTCTATTGTGACTACGTCGTCGAATTGAAAGACAACGTGCTCACGCTCAATCCGGCGAACGCGCAACGGCTGTATTCGAGCTTCCTGCTCGACCAGCTTGTCCCATTGCACGTGGAGAATCTGAGGAAACTGCGCGGGATCAAATTTGACTGGGGCCGTTATGACGCCAATCCCGACCATGTGTATTCGAACCAGGCGTTCACTCGCGTGCTCGATCAGTACGGCATCGAACACGAAGCCGAGGAATACCGGGGCAACCATTACGAAAAGAACTGGACCGAGCACGGCCGCGTGGAAGATTCGCTTCTGCCGTTTTTCAATCGGCACCTGAGCTTCGAGTTGCCACAGGCCAAGCATTGAGGACCGGGCAAAGGGATCACCCATGACTCGACCACGGAACACTGCCGCTCGCGCGCAAGTTTCAGGGACAGAGCATCCGCTGATCCCTTATGGCAGACACGATCGCGAAACGAGCACGCACGTCGGCGCACTCCGAAGCGGTGAACGCTGACGGCATGGTCCGTGTGCGCGGCGCGCGTGAGCACAACCTGAAGAACGTCGATCTCGATATCCCGCGTAACGCGCTCGTGGTGTTCACAGGCGTCTCGGGCTCGGGCAAATCCTCGTTGGCGTTTGGCACGCTCTACGCGGAAGCTCAGCGCAGATATCTCGAATCTGTTTCGCCTTACGCGCGTCGACTGTTCCATCAGATGGGCGTGCCGCAGGTGGACGAGATCGACGGATTGCCGCCTGCGGTTGCGCTCCAGCAGCAACGCGGATCACCCACCACGCGATCCTCCGTGGGCAGCGTGACGATGCTCTCGAATCTTCTGCGAATGCTGTATTCGCGCGCGGGCGACTATCCCGCGAATCAGCCGCTGCTCTATGCGGAATCGTTTTCAGCAAACACGCCACAAGGTGCGTGTGTGCAATGTCACGGCCTTGGCCGGATTTACGATGCGACCGAAGCGTCCATGGTGCCCGACCCTTCGCTGAGTATTCGCGAACGCGCAATCGCCGCGTG
>JBJMWN010000449.1:0-14106 GCA_045810085.1 Povalibacter sp.
GCTGCAGGAAATGGAGCTCGCGGTGCATTCGAACGATCTGGGCGCACTCGGTCGCGCCGCTCACAAGCTCAAAGGTGCAAGCTCAAATCTGCACATCGAAGAACTGGCAGCACGCTCGCTTGCGATCGAAACACGTGCGAAGGCCAATGAAGTGGCCGACTGGCATCACGAACTGGCACAGCTCTCCGAACAGTTCGCGCGTATTTCCGTCACACTGCGTGAGCTGATGGAAGAGTCCGGCTGGAAGGGTGCACGCAGCGCGTAACCGACGAGATCACTGCGGTCGACGCTGAACAACGCGTCGATCTCAGGGCTTCGGCTCTTCCGGCACGAACTCCTGTGGTTTCTCCGAACCGCCGCCGAAGAAAAACTTCTCCATCTCCGCGACCAGAAACTTACGAGCCTTCGGTTCGATCGGCGACAGCCGATATTCATTGAGCAGCATCGTCTGATGCCGCAACCAGCGCTGCCACGCCTCTTTCGAAACATTCTCGTAGATGCGCTGTCCCAACTCGCCGGGATACGGGGGCCGCTCGAGCCCTTCGGCCTCTTGGCCAAGCACTACGCATTTCACTGTTCTGGTCATATGAATTCCAATCAGCAGGAAGGACGGCCGCAATAAAGCACAAAAATCTCAAAGTTCGGAACGGTTGAACTTTGTGTCCTTTGCGCTTTTTTGCGGCTGCTCATTCTTCCCAATGATTATGCCGATCGCGGCGTTCCTGCCGGTAGTTCGTGATTTCCAGGCGAATGCCATCGGGGTCGGAGAAAAATGTCGCCCAATAATCGGGTGCGTAAGACGGATAGAGCTGCGCGGGTGAAGCGTCGATACCGGAGGATTGCAGGAGGCGTGCGACCGATTGCACATCCTCGGCGGTATCCACGCGGAAACAGAAATGATGCAGGCCCGGTGAATACGCATCGAACGCGCCCGTGCGCGCGGGGCGCAGCACATAACCGAAGTGCCGATTGAAGTACTGCACATGCGGATCGCCAGCGATCTCGAAGCGATTTTTGCGAAAGCTCAGCGCATCCTTCAGCACGGCATCGTAAAAAGCTTCCGAGCGAGAAAGATCGGTGACGCTGATGTAGATGTGATCGATGCCGATGACTTCAGTCATGATCGTTACAGCGACTTGCCCATGCACAAGCTGAGCGGTGAATCGAGGTATTCGCCGTAGAGCGCAATCTTCTGAAAGCCGGCACGTCGGTAGACCGCGATGGCTTCGGGTTGTCGATCACCGGTTTCGAGCACCAGTTGGCGAGCACCGAGAGCGCGTGCGTGCCGTTCGAGTTCCTGCAACACACGTCCGGCGATGCCATGCCCACGGAACGCAGGGACGACGTACATGCGCTTGATCTCGGCGGTGTGCGTGTCAGTCAGCCGCGCGGCTCCACAGCCCACGGCCTGTCCTTCTGCATAAGCCACCAGGAACACACCGCGACCAGGTGCGACCTCCTCAGGATCAAGCCGGAAATGATTGGCGCCATCCTCGGGATAGCGTTCCTCCAATTCGGCGTTGAGCGCTTTGATCAGGACAGCGACTTCGGGTGGGTCGAGCGAAGTGGCATTAACGTCAATCTTCATACGAATAAGGCGTGATCACAAATATCGATGTTGGTCAGTTCGACGCGGCCGTCAGGGCTTGAATCAAATCAACCGCAGGTTTCGCGAGGCCCACTTTCGCGGGCAGCAAAGGGTCGTACCAGAGGCGCCCCGGCTCGGAGACTTCAGTCGCGTGAGGCTCGATCCTTACGAGGTACGGATGCAGCGTCAAGTCGAAGTGTGTGAACGCGTGATGATAGGCAGGCAGCGGTTGCTGCGCTCCCGCATTGGTTTGGATGCGCGTCATCAACCACGCGGTCAGCGAATCACGATCTTCGAACTGCGGAAACATCCAAAGTCCGCCCCAGAGTCCAGGGGTGGGACGCTGTTCCAGCAGAATGGCGCCGGAAGCATTCATCGCGATCAATGCATGCGCAGTTCTGCTTGGCCGGGTTTTTTTCGGCCGCGGTGTGGGCAGCACGTGCTGACGATGTTCGATGCGGGCAGTGCAACGCTGTTGGAGGGGACACACCGCACACAGTGGCCGGCTGCGCACACACACTGTCGCACCGAGATCCATGATCGCCTGGGTGTAGGCATCGACGCGATGTGTCGGCGTGCAACGCTCGGCGAGCGTCCACAGCATTCGTTCGACTCGCGGCTCGCCTGGAAAGCCTTCGACACCAAAGTAACGCGCGAGCACGCGCTTCACGTTGCCATCGAGAATGGGATGACGCTCGCCCCGCGATAACGAAAGGATCGCACCCGCAGTAGAGCGTCCGATCCCTGGCAAATCCTGCACGGCATCGAGTGTTCGTGGCATCTCGGAGCCGTGATTTGCAACCATCGTCTGGGCCGCGCGATGCAGATTGCGCGCGCGCGCGTAGTAGCCGAGTCCGGTCCAGAGATGCAGCACTTCATCGAGAGGCGCAGCGGCGAGCGTCTGAACATCCGGAAAGCGCGCCATGAAGCGCTCGTAATAGGGAATGACGGTGGTGACCTGGGTCTGCTGCAACATGATCTCGGAAACCCACACGCGATAAGGCGTTGGATCGCGTTGCCACGGCAGATGCTTGCGACCTGCGAGATCGAACCAGGTGAGCAGCGCCGGCGCCAGCGCGGCGATCGGCTCTTGCTGAAAGTCACTTGTCATGCACGCATTGTAAAGCGTGTACGCGCTGGTCTGCGGATCAAACGCGCGGATTACTAATGCGTCTCAGCGGTGGGTTCAGCCTGCGCATGAATCTCCACCTGTCGAAACAGATCCGTCGTGCCATCCGAAAGGATGTTCAGCAGCCATCGATGGCCAGCAAAGGGTGGGATCCAGAAATCTGGAACGATGCTGGTCCGATAGCTAACGCGCGTGCGGCCCTCAGTTACCGAAAGCTTCATATACGTTTCACCGAACTTCACATCGCTACGAGTGGGATCGGCCACAGCCGAGAGCTGTAAGGGAGCCTCTTCCACACGCTCGACTCGCTTCACGTCGCGACAGAACGGTCCGAAGCACACATGCAACGTCGTTTCGAGAATGGTGACGTAGGAAGCGGGACGTTCGAGAACGCGGGCTTCCAGAATGCGCGGATCGAGTTGCTTATAAGACTCGTAGTCGCGCAAGACGGACTGGACACGATCGAGTGGCGCATCGACGAGCGCGATCATTTCGAACTCGTAATGCTTGTCGTTGTAGCTGGCCTTCTCGTGTTCGATCGTGAGCGCGTGCGATGGAACGCTCACGAACATGCACGCGAACACAAGCCGGGCAGAGAGACGATGAGCACCCATCGAAGCGCGAGGCAGGACGTGCAAAAGCGCTGGTGAGTGCCCGGGCATGCGTCACTAATGCCCGAAAAGATCTTTCAACTTGTCCTTGAGCTTCTGCTCCACTTTTCCCTGTTCTTTCTTGAGCTCTTCCTTCACGCGTCCCTTCAACAAGCCCTGAATGTCGGGCCGCACTTTCGGATCGTCCAGCGCGCCCGTCACCTTCACCGGAATCTGTGCATCCACGAGATCCTGCATCTGAGCGGGATCTGCGCCTTCCTGAGGAATCTTGAGCACCGAGGCGAGCAGCTGATAGTCGATAGCGCTCTTCGGTACATCGAGCGTGCCCTTGCCGCTCACTTTCAAGTACTGCATGGAGACGTCGAGATCGTTGTTGGATAGCACGCCATTCTTCATCACACCGGTGCCCTTCATGGCTTCGAAGGTGGTGCGTGCAGGACCCGTGCGTTCTGGCGCGGCCTGTTGCTTGAGCAGCGCGCGGGCACGACGGATCTCGTACCAAAGATCAGCACCTTCCAACGCACCATCGGCAACATTGAAATCGAGCGTGCCATCCAGCGTGTTCATCAGCTCATCTGAATTGCGACCGCGGCCCGCGAGTTTCGCGTTGAGCGTGCCCTTGCCTGAAAACCGCTCGCTCTGAAAAAGGTCCTTGAACAACGGCGCGAACTGCACACCGTTCACATGCTGGTCCATTGAAACGCGCGCCGTGTCTGCGGTTGCATCGATCGCGATGTCGCCGCGATAGGTGCCGCTGTACATCGACGCTTCAGATGGATTGAAGCGCACCTGACCATCGCGCGCATTCACGCCCAGTCGCAATTGCGTGAATTTCACGCCGGCGAAGATCGCTTCGCCGACGCGCAAATCGCCACGTGCATTCAGCGTGCGAAGCATCTCAATCGGAATTTCCACGGGCGGACTCTTCTCTTTCTTCGCTGGCACTTTGGAAGGTGGCGCGAGATAGCGATCAGCATTGATCCGATCGATGTCCAGATTGAATCGCAATGCCTTCGTCTCGAGATTGGCCACACCCAACGAGCCTTTGGCGGTGGTGTCATCGAGCTTCAGCTGCACGTCATTCAACTCTGCGGAGTTCTTGGTCAGGGCCAGCTGGCTCACGAAGCTCAGCTGCTTGAACACATTGGGATCACTGGTGGTGGGCAGCTTGATCCCGAGCTTCGGCAGCCATTCGCGTGGCGATAACGTCTCCAGTCGGAGCGATCCGCCGATACGAGGTGCATCCACGATCTCCGAGCCTTTCAGTGCACCGGACAACTTAGCCCCGGCCACATCGGCGCCGAATTCTGTTAAGTCGAGCGTTTGCGCCGCCAGATCGGCCGCGAGTTGCTGCGCCTGCATCCGAACCGGTACGCCTTCAGCCGGGAATCCATCACCTTTCCAGGTGGTGGTCAGTGTAAAGCCGTCAAGTTGATAGGCCTTGCGACCGATATCCGTAGTCAGGGCCTTTGCGCGGATCTGTACCGGTACTCCTTCCGGGGGATAGCCATGCCCTGAAACCGTGACGTCGATCTCAGGATCGGCGAGGCGGTGGACGTTGCGCTCCAGATCCGCAGTGACGGTGGTCGCTAGATGCACTTTGACCGACAACGAAGCGTCCTGGTCGAATACGAAACCAGTCTTGAGCTCGAACGGCTGGCCCGATTCGAGCCGTCCGGTTTGCAAATTGAAATCGCGCACCACGCGACGCGACTGCACCTTTCGATCTTCCATCGTGATGGCCGCATCGCTGATCTCGAGACCTGCAATTGTCGGCAACGTCGCCGGCTTGTCGGTAGGTGCAGCATCGCTCGGCTTTTGTTCACCGAGATCCGACCAATTGGTGCGGCCCTGAGCGTCCGTCACGAGCCGGATGCGTGCGCCGGAGAGTTTCACCTGGCCGACTTCGAGCTTGCCGCGCAGCAAGGGCAAGAGCCGCACGCTGATTCGCGCCTCATTGATAGACACGAACGGCTCGTCACCAAAGCCTGGTGCGTCGCTCAGGCTCGCAGGACCCGTTTCCAGTGCCAGCCACGGAAAGAACGAGAGTTTCAGATTTCCGCTCAAGGTGAGTTTGCGACCGGTCTGTTGCTCGACTCGCGCTGCAATCTCGTCGCGGTAGTCGTTGGGATCGACGAACAGCACCACCAGCACGATCGCGACCACGATAAGCGCGATCAACGCTCCCACGACATACGCGGCAATCTTCACAATTCGCATGAGTCATCCTTAAGCAGGTGGCACGCGTCAGCACTTCGCGTACGCAAAAAGGGGCCAACGGCCCAATGGTGTGATTCTAGCAGCCCGCTTTTGCGATCTCGGCGCGGCACCGGCAGGAGTCACTGCCCGTGAATCTCGCGATCATCTTCACACTCGGCGGCGTCGCGGTCGGCGCTGTATTGCAATGGGGCTGGAGCAAGGTTCGCGTTCGTACGACACCCTCAGAGCACGACAGTTCAGCTGCGCCCGATGAGAACATGCAGCGCATGCTCGATCGCTTCAACGTAGCGATCGAAACGGCCGGCTTTTCACCGTGGGAAATGGATCCGCGAACCTGCCGGTTCGTCTGGGCGGAAAACCGCATCCGAGCCTTCGGTCTGGCCGAACTGCCGCTCGATGAGTACGGTCAGGCGCTGAGCAAGATGATGCATCCGGAGGATTTCGCCGAGATGCGCGATACCGCTCGCAAAGCGGTCTCCGGTCAGGAAGCCGGTTACTCGTATCGTTATCGATTGGTGAGACCGGACGGTCTCGTGCGGCATATGCAGTCGCACGTGCGCATCGTGCGCAATGCGGAAGGCATCGCAACACGATTGCTCGGCGCCACCACCGACATCACCAACGAAGTTCAAACGAATGAACTCTTGCTGCGTCAGGCCGAGCAGGAGCGCGTGCTGCTCGATCGCCTCAATATCGCCACTCAGGCTGCGGGTATCTGCTCCTGGGAAATCGATCTGCGGCAGCGACGTTTTCTCTGGATCGAAAATCCCATCGAGAGTCTGCATCTCGATCAAGAGCAATACACGCTCGAAGAGTTCGCCAAACGTATTCATCCCGAAGATCAGAAGACGTTCCGCGAACAGCTGCGCCAAGCCTACACGCAGGGACAAGATCGAATCTCCTATCGCTATCGTGCGTATGGATCCGATCAACGGACGATTCATATTCAAGTCAGCGCGCGCCTGCTCAGCGATGAGGCTGGTGTGATCACTCGTCTGCTGGGTGTGTCGTGGGATGTCACGAAGGAAATTGAGGCAGCGATCAAGCTCAAAGAACAGGCTGCGCACGAACGCATGTTGCTCGATCGACTGGCGATGTCGACGCAGGCAGCCGGCATCAGCTCGTGGGAATACGACTTCGATACTCAAAGTTTCCTCTGGATCGAAAATCCGATCGTCGCATTGAACGGCCGCGAGGGCGTGTGGCGGCGCGAGCGCTCCTTCGCCCAGCGTATTCATGCTGACGATCGCGACGCGACCGAGAAAGCATTGCTTCAGGCCCTCGCTGAGCGTCGCGATGGCATCTCCTTGCGCTATCGCGAGCTGGGACCGAACGTCGACACCGATGTGCACGTGCAGACGCACGCTCGCCTGTTGTATGACGAGGCAGGTCACGCGCGTCGCATGCTTGGGATCTCGTGGGATATCAGCAAGGAAATCGTGGCGCAGCAGCAGCTCGAGCTGCAGGCACTGCAGTTGCGTGATGCGGAACGGCGTCTGGAGCGTGCATCTCTATCGAGCTCCGAAGGTCACTGGGAACTGGACCTGAGCAGCTGGCAGATGTGGCTGTCCTCGAGCTATCACGCATTGCTTGGCTATCGCGAAGGCGAGTTGCCGACCGACTACTCAGCATTGCGTGATCTCGTGCATCCCGAAGATTCGCAGCGATGTGAAGAAGTCCTGCAACAGCATCTGACGCACGGCGATACGTACGATGTGGAGCTGCGCGTGCGCACGGCATCGGGCGACTATCGCTGGTTCCGACGTCGGGGTACGGCGGATCGCGATGCTCAAGGCCGACCGCTGCTGATGTCAGGATCGATTCACGATATTCATCAGCGCAAGCTGGCGGAGGATGCCTTACGTCTGGCACAGCGTCGTTTCGAACGCGCGATCCACGGTACGCAAGACGGATTGTGGGAGTTGGAAGCGAATGGAGCTGCGTGGTGCTCACCGCGACTGGGAGAATTGCTCGGCTTCGCACCCGGCGAATTCAACGCCGAAACGAATTTCCTGCGATTGTTCCTGCATCCAGACGACGAGTCGGTAGTCGCCGCCGCGACGCAGGCGCATTTCCAGCAGGAAGCGCCGTACGACATCGAGATACGCCTTCGCACCAAGGCAGGAGACTATCGATGGTATCGAGCGCGCGCTCGCGCCGAACGCGATACCACCGGTCGTCCGCTGCGCCTCTCAGGATCGCTGCAGGATGTCACCGATGCCCGAGCCGCACGCGATGCTTTGCTGAGCGCAACCGAAGAAGCCGAAACAGCGAACCGCGCCAAGAGCGAATTCCTCGCCAACGTCAGTCACGAAATCCGCACGCCGATGAACGGCATCATCGGTATGACAGGCTTGCTGCTCGATACGGCCCTGGATCGGACCCAACGCGATTACGCGGAAACCATTCGCGGCAGTGCCGATTCACTGCTGATCGTCATCAACGACATTCTCGATTTCTCGAAGATCGAAGCGGGCAAGCTCGACATCGAAGCGATCGAAGTGGACCTGCGCAGCGCCGTCGAAGATGTCGGCGGAGCAATGGCGTTCCAGGCGGCGGCTCGCAATCTGGAGCTCGTGCTGCATGTTCATCCTCAGGTTCCCGATCGTGTGATCGGCGATCCGCAACGGCTGCGGCAGTGCCTGATCAATCTGGTCGGCAACGCGATCAAGTTCACGCGCAAGGGCGAAATCGTCATCGAAGTCAGCGTGGCAGGCCGTCGCGACGGCAAAGTGCTCACGCAATTCGAAGTGCGCGACACGGGCATTGGTATCGCGCCCTCTGTGCTCAACACGTTGTTCCAGCCATTCGTGCAAGCAGACTCTTCAACGACGCGACATTTCGGCGGCACGGGACTCGGCCTTTCCATCGTGCGTCGTCTGGTTGAAATGATGGGTGGCGAAGTCGGTGTTGAAAGCGAGCTCGGCACAGGCTCCGCCTTCTGGTTCGTTCTGCCGCTGGAGCCCGCGGTGGCCAACACGGTGAGCGTCCCGATCGACCTCACACGACTGGGTCGCCGCATTCTGGTGGTCGATGATCATGAGACCAATCGCCGGGTGTTGGCCGGTCAGCTGATGCACGCGGGATATGAAGTCAGCCTCGCAAGTGGTGGCGAAGAGGCGTTGCGCATGCTGCATCAGGCGAAGAGCGTGTCGCATCCGTTCGAAGTCGTGCTCGCGGATTATCAGATGCATGACCTGGATGGCGCAGCGCTCGGCGAGCGCATCAATAACGATGCGACGTTGGCGGATGCACGCGTCATCGTCCTGACCTCACTGGATCGGCACGGCGACATGCGGCGCTTTGCGTCATTGGGTTTCGCGGGTTATCTGACGAAACCCGTGAAAGCTCGCGAGCTGCTGGAGTGCATCGATCGCGTTCTGTCGCGGGATGCGAAGGAGTGGCATCTGCAAAGTCAGCCGATTGTCACGCGCGGCACCTTATCCGGCGGAGACGTGCGCCGCTATGAAGGTCACGTGCTGCTCGTCGAAGACAATCCAGTGAATCAGAAAGTGGCGGTGCGATTCCTCGAACGCATGGGCTGCAAGGTTCGTGTTGCCGATAACGGCGCAGAAGGCGTCAAGGCGTGGCAGGAAGCGCGTTTCGATATCGTGCTGATGGATCTGCAGATGCCGGTCATGGACGGCCTGACGGCAACGCGCCGCATCCGCGAACTTGAACTCACAAGAGGCCAGGTCGGCACACCGATCGTCGCCCTCACCGCGAATGCGATGACAGGGCAATTAGAAAAATGTCTGGAGGCGGGTATGAGCGGATTTTTGACGAAGCCGCTGGAGATTGCGCGACTTCACGAGACTCTCGATCGCTATGGTTTGGGCATTCCGCCGGAAGCGATGGCTATGAACACTGGCGCGCAGGCGGATCAGGCGCCCGTCGATCTGGGCCGATTGAACGAACTCACGGATGGCGATCCGGAATTTGCACATGAGCTCGCGATTACGTTCATCAGCAGCGGCGAGCAGGTGATCAAAGAAATTCACGATGCGCTTGCGAACTTCGATCGCAACGCACTCACGCGCGCGGGACACAAACTGAAAGGCGCCAGTGCGAATATCTACGCTGAGTCGCTTCGCTCGCTGTCGTACGAACTGGAAACGAGCGGCGCGAATATCGATCAGCCACGACTGAAGGATCTGGTACTGACGCTCGATCTGGAGTTTCAGCGAGCCGCTCAGTTTCTGATGGCGCAGGCGCCTGGGCTCGAGAAGAAGGCGGGATAATCCGATTCACGCTCAGTGGAGCGTTGCGAGCCTCAATCCAATTCTTCGACGGTCACCTTATTGCGGCCCGCGGCCTTGCTCGCATAGACGCCTGCATCACAGCGAGCGATGAGCACATCGAGCGAGGCAGTCAGGGGCGCGTTGCCTTTCCAGCCCGCGACACCGAAGCTCGCTGTCACTGAATATTCCTGTCCGTTCACCACGCAGGGGTTCGAGGCGATCAACTCACGCAGGTGCTCGGCCGCGGTTCCTGCATTCGATACGTTGGTCTCGGGCAGGACCACCAGGAATTCTTCACCGCCGTAGCGTGCGACCCAGTCGCATGCGCGAACACCTTTCTGCAGGCGCGTGACGAACCATTTCAGCACTTCGTCCCCGATCTGATGTCCGTAAGAGTCGTTGATCTTCTTGAAGTGATCGACGTCGCACATGAGCACGGCAAGCGTTCGTCCGTAGCGCGAGGCACGCTCGATCTCACGAGGCAACTGCTCCATGAGATAACGACGGTTGTGAGCGCCCGTGAGCGGATCGATGATCGAAAGGCGGCGGTTTTCTTCGTTCGCGGCCCTGAGTGAGCGCTCGAGCGTCACGATGCGCTTTCCAGCATTCAAGCGTGCGATCAGTTCCGGCTCGATCACGGGCTTGGTCAGATAGTCATCCGCACCGGCCTGCAATCCCGCCACTACGTTCTCGATCGAGTCACGTGCGGTGAGCAGGATCGTGTAGATATAACCTTGCGACTCCGATCTGCGGACAGCGCTACACAGAGCGATGCCGTCCATCTCCGGCATTTCCCAATCCGTGATCATCAGTTGGAACACGCCCGTTTCGAGTTTGGCGAGCGCCTCTCGGCCGTTACCAGCCGTTTCGACCTCGTAGCCGGCACGTTTTAACAGGCGTGCAACGATGAGCCGCTGCGTGGGTTCGTCGTCCACGAGCAGAATGCGCCAGATGATGAGAGGCTGCGGAACTGGGGCGGCCGCTGGAGTTGTCGTTGTCGGCTCAGACATGCGGGTCGCGATCCTACCCGCACGCTTCGGCAAAGACCACCGGTGACGTCACAACGCCACACTGCGGGCGGACCCTAGGGGTGTAGGGCAAAGGCCGTCATTGCTCGCATGGATCGCGGCTGCTTATTTACAGATTTCCACACCGCCGTTCAGCGTCTTGATACGCACTCGCGAACTGCCATCGCCTTCCTTGAATCGAAGCGCATTTCCGGGCGCGAACTCACTGGTACGAACCGACTTGGGACCGAAGCAGTTGTCGATCTCGCCGTTGAATGTCTCCACATCGAATTCGGCGTTCAGCGGCGAGCGCAGCAGGAAACTCAGATCGCCGTTGATGGCTTCAGCTTCCAGTCGCGCATCGCGAGCGAGCGAGGTCTGCAAGTGCAGATCGCCATTGGTCGTTTGAATACGGCCACGTGTCATCGTGGGCATGGTGATCTGCATATCGCCCGTAACGGTCTCGAGAGAGAGCTCACCGGCAACATTGGCGAGCGTCACATCACCACTGACCGTATTCACCTCCGCGACCGACGGGTTCGAGTGGCCGTTCACAATCACATCGCCACTGATGGTGCGGGCGCTGAACTCTTCGCTCCACACCTGAGTGTTGATCGAGCCGCTCACCGCTTGAAGGCGCTGCACTCCGCGTACATCAGTGACCGTTTGATCAGCACTAATCGTTCTGATGAGTACCGTGCTCTGGCGCGGCAACTCCACCACGATGTCGCTCGAGCCTGCGTTGTGACGACCCTGCACGATCACATTGATCGTGGTGCGGCCCTTGCTGCTTTGAAGATCCAACCTCTCGACTCCGGGGCCGAGTTCGGCATGCACCTGCACTTCGTTGCGATCCCATCCTCGCACTTGAACATCGCCGGCCACGTTGACGATCTCGACCTCTCCTTTGGGATCGGCGGCGACGGTTCGCTCCACCGATTCCTGAGCGTGTGCTGGGGCGATCGCAGTCGTCGCGGCCAGGGCCACTGACAGTGCGAACGTAGAAGCCATCGATTTCATAGACGTATCTCTTTGGAAGTTTGATCGAGCACCGGCACCGTCATGTGAGTCACGCTGCCCAGCAGTTCCAGCTCACTTTGATAAGTCGATACCAGCAGGTCCTGCAGGAGCGGATGACTCGGATGCTCAGCCAGGGTGGCCGAAATTTCTGTCGCCGCACGCCGCAGATCGGCGAGATTGCGTTCGAGCTTGGCGCGAGTGACCGGCGGCAATGTCGCAATCTGTCGCTGAAACTCAGCATCGAGCGCCGTGCGCGCTCGCACATATTCAGCGCCCATGACCTCGCTGCCTCCGAAGCTCGCCGGCATTACCGCAACGTTCGGCGCCTGGCGAACCTGCGCTTCGGCGGTTTGGCGTGCCTGCAGAAGTTTCTGGTCGGCAGAGCGCTGCGTGATCACGTAGGTCGTCATCGATGAACCCACGACCAGCAACACTGCCGCTGCAATTCGCATCCAGGGAGCGCTGGTGAATCGCGAAGCCCTCTCCGCGCGTCGATCTGACAGCGAGACCACATCCGTGCGATCCGGTGACTGCGCAATTTGCACGCTGATGTCCGCCCACAGATCACGTTCAGGCTGCACGTCACGCGGCAGCGAGTTCAACGCGACATCCAGTGGATCACGCGATCGTTCGTTCATGACTCCACCTCCACATCGATCGATGCTGCAGGGCTGTATGTCGCGAGCGGGGCTCGAATGAACATCGTCATCATGGCGACTCCTCACTCAAACCCATGCGTTCGCGCAACAGTTTGCGACCGCGATGCAGCTGCGCTTTGCAGGTGCCCACCGCAATCCCCAGCATCTCCGCAACTTCCTCATGGCTGTAGCCATACACCGCCTGCAACACCATGACGTGCCGCGCGCCTTCGGGAAGACTCGCCAACGCACGTTCGACATCGACCACTTCGGCTGCATCGAACTCGGCGGGAAGACTCGAGGGGGCCTCCTCCGTCTCTTCGATCGGATCACCGGCTTCAGTGCGTGTCCCGTGATTGCGCGCGTAGCTCAGCACTTCGTTGACGGCGATGCGATGCAGCCAGGTGCCGAAGGCGCTGCGTCCTTCGAAAGCACTCAAGTTGCGCCACGCACGTATGAAGGTCTGCTGCACACAATCCTCCGCGACATCACGCCGCCGGCACATGCGCAGGCAAACGCCCATCACACGACCGGAATGCATCCGATAGAGACGCTCGAAAGCGCGCATGTCCCCGCGGCGGGCAGCCTCCACCAGCGTCGCCTCCGCAGAGGGCGATCGTTCGGCAGTCATGGCCGGTATGTGTGCCATCTCTATGGCGGTCGCCCCGGTTAACAATGTCGCCTCGGTCTCATCGCAATGTACTGATTGGATGCGGAGAACCGAGGACTGGTTTGAATGCGGGAAGCCTGAGGGAGGATGGGACACGGGGCAAGCGCCGGCGCAGCCTCCATTTCGCAGCTGGGCAGCCTCGGGTAGGGCTGTTGCGCCCGGACGTGGGCTCCTAGGTTCGGCTGAACGGGTGCTTATCCCGCTGACGAGATCAGCGGTCCAGACGAAGGGACGTGTGCGTCCGGCCTCGGCCGGACAGTTGCCTCAGACCTGGCTCGCGTTCCATTCCCGGACGCGCTGCTCCAGCTCATCGCCCGGCATTGGCCGGCCGATGAAGTAGCCCTGTGCACGATCGCAGGCAACACCATCCAAGAAGTCGAGCACTTCGCGAGTTTCGACGCCTTCCGCACAAGCCGTCAGACGGAGCTTATGAGCCAGCAGGATCATGGTTTCGACCATGGTGCGCGCGTCTTCGTGAGCGAAGATGTCCCGCACGAAAGAGGTGTCGATTTTGAGCTCACTGAAGGGCATCAGATACAGCTGCTTCAGCGACGAGTAGCCGGTACCGAAGTCATCAATGGACAGCCCGAAGTTCTTCACGCGCATGCGGGTGAGCACGTCCATGGTCGTGCCAGGGTCGAACATCGCCGCGCTCTCAGTCACTTCGAAAATGATTCGTCGAGCGTCGGCGCCGATCTGTGCGGCAATGCGTGCGACCTGATCCGGAAAGGACAAATCATTCAGCAACTGCGGCGAGAGATTCACTGCAACGGATAAATGAAGGCCGACCGCGTCCCAGGCACGGCATTGGTCCAGCGAAATTTCGAGCACCTGTTCTGTCAGACGTCGAATGAGTGCGTTCTTTTCGGCAACCGGAATGAAGCGGACAGGTGAAATGCTTCCGAGCGTCGGGTGCTGCCATCGCGCGAGCGCTTCGACACCTTCGATGATCCAGCGACCCTGAGCGACGCGCGTGGCCTTC
>JBJMWN010000450.1:0-2703 GCA_045810085.1 Povalibacter sp.
TTGAATTCCTCGTTCGAAATGACCGTCTGTGGTTCGGTGCGAACCTCGTTTGCAATCAACGAGCCCGACGTGTCGTGCAGATCGATCTGGGCTTTCATCGAAAGCCCCACGCGCAACGGATGCGCAGTGAGTTCCTGCTGATCCAATGCGATGCGCACGGGAACACGCTGGACGATCTTGATCCAATTGCCGCTGGCATTCTGGGCGGGGAGCAGGGCGAACGCACTACCGCTGCCGGCGCCCAGTCCCGCGACTTTGCCGTGATAAACGACATCGCCGCCATACAGATCAGCATGCAGTTCCACAGGCTGTCCGATGCGAATGCGATTGAGCTGAACTTCTTTGAAGTTGGCATCAACCCATGCATCCGAGAGCGCAACAACAGCCATCAAGGGAGTGCCTGGCGCAATGCGGGAACCGATCTGTACGCTACGACGAGCCACCGTGCCGCTGAGCGGAGCAAGGATGCGTGTGCGTTTGAGCGACAGTGCAGCTTCACGAACACGAGCCGACGCAGCGAGAACTTCAGGATGATTCTCCAGCGTCGTGTCGTCGATGCGAGCGCGCACGGTGCGCAACGCCTCGCTGGTTGCATTCAGTGAGGCAGTCAGCTGAGTCACTTGATCGCGTGCGTGCTGCAGTTCCTCGGCGGAGACTGCACCATCGGCTGCGATCTTTTCGCGACGTGCAAGGTTCGCTTTAGCCGTGTTCAACTGCACTTCGTGTTCGCGGATCTGTGCTCGCAAGCCTTCTGCCTGCGCGAACAACCCTCGAACCTCACGAACGGCGCGAGCCAGATCGGCTTCGGCGCGGGCTATGGCCACTTCGGCATCGGCTCGGTCGAGTTCGACCAGCACCTGACCGCGTTCGACCTGCTGCGTATCATCGACGTGGATGGCCGTCACTGCGCCAGCGACTTCGCTCGTGATCTGCACCACGTCTGAAGCCACATAAGCATCGTCCGTTTCCTCGAAGTAACGCGCGTGCAAAAACCAGTAGGCGGTGTAAATCAGGCCTGCGACAGCGACAACGGCAGTCAAAGCGATGAGGCGGTTGCGTCTCTTGCCATTCGTTTCGACAGGGGCCACGGGATCGGGACTATTCATCACAAGGCTCCGGAAGTAACGGGTGCAGCAGGATCGAAGCTGCCACCCAATGCCAGTAGTAAGTTGATTCTTGAAGCGACGCGGCCGGCGTTCACATTCACCAGCTCTCGTTGTGCATCGAGCACGCGTGATTCGGCATCGAGCACGACGAGCTGCGTGCTGAGTCCGGCGCTATAGCGTTTACGTGCGAGTTCGAACGCGGCGCTCGCGGCTTGCAGTGTTTGCTGAGCCTCCGCGATCTGGCGTGTGTACGAGTCCTGCAGGCTGATTTGATCTGCTGTCTGGCGCACCGCATCCAGGACCGCCGAGTTGTAGCTGGCCACTGATGCATCGAGCTCTGC
Source organism: Povalibacter sp. (assembly GCA_045810085.1). GTDB lineage: Bacteria > Pseudomonadota > Gammaproteobacteria > Steroidobacterales > Steroidobacteraceae > Steroidobacter. Next base: position 1,448 of record JBJMWN010000450.1, read on the forward strand.
GGTGGCGCGCTTGTATCCAGCACGCAAACGCTGCGCGTCGAAGATCGGCAGATGCAAAGCGGGTCCGACGCCGTACACGAGACTGCCGCTGTCGGTGAGGTTCTCAAGACCGATCGCCTGGGTGCCGACGAAGGCTTTCAGGCTGAGGTCTGGATAGAAGGCTGCATGCGCAGCTTCCCGACCAGAGCTCGCAGCTTCAACCCGAGCACGTGCGGCGAGAACGTCAGGTCGATGGGCCAGCAAGTCGATCGGCAATTGGTCCGGCAACGTGAATGCGGCATCGAGCGATAACTGCGGACGTTCGATCTGCGGATATCGATTTGCACCTTCGCCAACGAGAGAGGCCAGCCGATGAATCGCCAGGTCACGCGCGCTTTCCGCCTGCAGCTTTGCGCTACGTGCCTGCGGCAACACGGCCTCCGAGGTTCGCAAGTCGATCTGACTCTCGAGCCCGGCATTCACGCGTTCCTGAGTGAGCTTTAGCAGCTGTTCGCGCTGTGCCAGCAGACGATCTGCGATATCGATCATCTGCCACGCGCGGTGCAGATCCACATAGGTTTGCGTGATCGAACCTGCGAGTGCGAGCTTCGCGGCCGCAATATCCAGATCGCTCGCGATGACTTGCGAACGCGCCTGTTCAATCAGCGACGACTGACGTCCCCAGAAGTCGAGATCCCAGTTGAGGTTCACGCCGACCTGACCAATCCAATAGGCGTGTCCACCGAACGGAGGAGGGATGTAGTAGTTCTCCGAAAAGCGCTGCCAGGTTTCATCCGCGTCGAGCGTGAATGCTGGATGAGTCGCGGCTCCGGCCGCTTGAGCTTGCGCCTGGGCTCCTCTGACACGCGCCATCGCCTGCGCGAGCGTGGGGGAATTGCGTGTGGCATCAGCAATCAGTCGATCGAGTTGCGGATCACCGAGAGCCTTCCACCATTCGTTCACCGCAGGCGTGAGCGCTTGCCCGGTCAGTCCCAATGTCTGGCCGTCCAATGCAGAGCCGCGGGGATCTTCGGTTTGAGGCGTCACACAGCCCGCAAGCAACAGCGCCAGGGTCAAAGCAACGAGAGCCTTCATGCGGCTTCGCCTCCGCGTGACTGTTCCTGTGCCTTGAGAGTGTCTACCAGCTTGTTCAGCAGCCGATTGAATTCGGAAAACTCGGCCTTGCTGAAGGTCGACACGGCAGCATTCAGGCCCTCGATCGCGAGTGGCAGCAGCTCCGCCACTTTTCGTCGGCCTGCGGTAGTGAGATCGAGCCT
>JBJMWN010000451.1:0-4738 GCA_045810085.1 Povalibacter sp.
GTGTCGCGGATGATGATGACGACTTCGATGATGACGACGAGGATTGATCGTCACCTGTTTCGGAGATGCTGTTCGCCTGAGCAGCATCTCGTTCGAGCTTCTTCTTACCCTGCCCTTTTCCCGCACGCTTACTCGATCTCACTTCTCATTGCTGAGATCGTTGCCGCATAGTCCTTCGTGCCGAAGATGGCGGACCCCGCCACGAATGTGTCGGCCCCGGCTTTCGCCACTTCACCGATATTGTCGATCTTCACGCCGCCGTCGATTTCCAGACGAATTTCGCGGCCACTTGCCCGAATGCGTTCGCGCGCTTGCTGCAGTTTTGGAAGCGCGGACGGAATGAACTTCTGACCGCCGAAACCTGGATTCACAGACATGAGAAGAATCATGTCGACTTCGTTGATAACGTGATCCAGCCAGTTCAAAGGTGTTGCGGGATTGAACACGAGACCCGGACGGCACCCGTGTTCGCGGATGAGATTCAAAGTGCGATCGACGTGGTCCGATGCTTCAGGATGAAAGCTGATCCAGGTTGCACCCGCCTTGGCGAAATCGGGAATGATGCGATCCACGGGACGGACCATCAGATGCACATCGATGGGTGCTGTGATTCCACGCTTGCGAAGTGCCTCGCACACCACGGGGCCCACCGTGAGATTAGGCACGTAGTGATTATCCATCACGTCGAAATGGATGCTGTCGGCACCTGCTTTCAACACCGCCTCGACTTCCTCGCCAAGGCGAGCGAAGTCAGCGGACAAGATCGACGGTGCAATCCACGGCTTGAGCATGAGCGCACTCACGTTACTGTGTTCGGTGACTGTCGACCCTCGTGAGCCGAACGTCAACTCTCTACTTCATGCCTCGAGCTTCACACAACACTTCATAGGCTGCGCGAATCTGACGCGTCTTTTCTTCGGCCATTTTCATCATCGATTCGGGAAGGCCCTTCGCGTGCAGTTTGTCCGGATGATTCTGATTCATCAGGCGCCGGTAAGCTTTCGTGACATCCGCATTCGAAACTTCCGATTGAACGCCGAGCACCGCATAAGCCTGCGCGACTTTGTCGATCGCAGTGCGAGCTTCGTTGTTTGGCTGGCGCGCTGATTGCTGCATGCGCAACAGTGCCTCCATCTGCACCAGCTCGTAGGCGGAGATGTCCAGCGATGCACACACGCGCGCGAGCACTTTGCGCGCAGCAGTGTGAATGCCACCACTCCACAATGCAGCTTGCAGTTGGATCTGAACAAACATGCGACACAGGTCAGGTCGATTGCGACATGCGCGATGCAATTGCTGCAGCGTCGCTTCGACCGGAAAATCAGTCGCCTTGCCTACGGTGAACAGATCGATCGCGAAACGCACTTCCGTTTCGCCGAGTCGCAGCTCCGTCATCATCGCCCGCGCGGCTCTGATCTCATCTTCGGAGACATGGCCATCGGACTTGGCGATGTGACCCATCACCTGAAACGTCGCGCGAAAGAATTGATCCTGGACACCGACAGCGGGACCGCTGTCACGCTTGCCGCGTAGGCGCGTCTCGGCTTCGACATCGAAGAGATGTCCGATGACGGCGCCGAACAGCCCACCGACCGGGCCCGCCGCCAACACGCCAACAGTTGCCCCCAAAGCCTTGCCCTGCCACATCATCTTTGCTTCGAACCTGCCAACCTTGATGCCCACTCGGGCCGCTGCGACAATCGCCACCCCAGCCCCCATGGTAGCAGCGGCCGCAGTGCGGGACCGCGAATCCTCTCCACCCAAAACCAGGGTCCCATGATGTCCGCGAGTTCCGCCTCACCCCCCATGCTGCAGTCGAATGTGCCAGGACTGCAGCGCATTCATCAGGGCAAAGTTCGCGATATTTACGCTGTCGACGACGATCACATGTTGATCGTAACCACCGACCGACTGAGCGCGTTCGACGTTGTACTCCCCGATCCCATCCCAGGTAAGGGCAGCGTTCTCACTCGCGTTTCACGGTTCTGGTTCGAGCGCACACGCCATATCGTTCCGAATCACATCGCCGAGCTGACACTCGAGCAAGTCATCCCTAACGCGGATGATCGCGCGCTGATTGCAGATCGCAGCATGGTCGTGAAAAAGCTCAAAGCATTACCGATCGAGGCTGTGGTACGTGGATATCTCATCGGCTCAGGCTGGCGCGATTATCAACAGACCGGAATCGTGTGTGGCATCACACTGCCACCGGGATTACGTCAGGCCGACCGATTGCCTGCCGCGCTTTTCACGCCTTCCAGCAAAGCGCCAGCGGGCGAACACGATGAGAACATCAGTTATGACAAGGTCGTAACGACTGTCGGTGCCGGCCTCGCCGAGCAGATTCGAGTGACCTCGCTGGCTCTCTACGAATTCGCGTCCGCACACGCGTTATCTCGCGGGATCATCATCGCCGATACTAAATTCGAATTCGGGATCGACGACGCGGGACATCTCACTCTCATCGACGAAGCACTCACACCTGACTCGTCACGCTTCTGGCCGGTAGACACATATCAGCCAGGCAGCAGTCCGCCCAGCTTCGATAAACAATTCGTGCGCGACTACCTGGAGACGCTCGCGTGGAACAAGCGCGCGCCCGGTCCTTCGCTACCCGCGGACATCATTGCCAAGACCAGCGCCAAATACGAAGAAGCCTTTCGAAGGCTGACGGCTTAGCCTGCATCGCCCGATGACAATACGGGCGAACGCTCGGGACCAGACGAGACTGCGGTAACTCCTGAGTCTGCCGGCGCACGCATGCGTGACAGAACGATCTAATCGCGAGGACACGTTGTGACCCACGCATCGGCGAATATGACCCTCGTCACACCTGAAGCAAACGTGACGTCATCGCGGAAACTTCGGTATATGCCGCGCACCGTGGCACTGATTTATCTCGGCTTCGCCGCGCTCTGGATATTCTTCACGGATCGTCTGCTCGTGTGGTTGCGGTTGGATCCGCAGCGTCTACTAGAACTGCAGACCTTTAAGGGTTGGCTGTTCGTTCTGGGTTCAGCGATGTTGCTCTACCCGCTGTTGAAGCGATACGAGCGCAGCAATGAGCGAGCGACACAGGCGCTTGTCGAATCGCAAAACGAAGTACGACGAATGAATGCCGAGCTTGAAAAGCGGGTAGCAGCTCGCACCCTGCAACTCGAATCGGCCAATCGGGAACTCGAGGCTTTCGCTTACGCCGTGTCTCACGATCTGCGTGCACCCTTGCGCAGCATGTCGGGATTCAGTCAGATTCTCGAGGAAAGCGCGTCAGACAGTCTGGATGAGAAATCGCGCGACTACCTGCGGCGGATTCGCGACGCAAGCTCGCGTATGTCGACCTTGATCGATGACCTGCTCAGTCTCTCACGCATCAGCCGCAGCGAACTCATTCCACGAGCCACGAGTCTCACTCAGATCGCAAATGATGCTGCAGCCACCGTGCGTGATCGGTATCCGGGACGCGAAGTGGAACTCTCCATCGAATCCGGTCTGGACGTTCACGGGGACACGCGCCTGCTGCGGATTGCGCTGGAGAATCTGCTCGACAACGCATGGAAGTACACCGCTAATGCAGCCGCACCGCACATCACCGTCGGCCGGGAAACACAGGGAAGCGGCCCCGTGTACTTCGTGCGGGACAATGGGGTCGGCTTCGATATGGCCTACTCTGCGAAACTGTTCGGGCCCTTTCAGCGTTTGCATGCAGAGTCGCAGTTTCCGGGCACTGGCATCGGCCTCGTGACAGTACAACGTATCGTCGCTCGCCACGGAGGCCGCATCTGGGCTCACGCCGAACCAGATCGAGGAGCCACCTTCTATTTCACACTTGAAGCGACATGAAACAGAACCGATCGCGACACGAAGAAGGACGAGACGCGTTCCGCCTGACGCCTTGATACCCGCCACAACGCGTGTCAGGCTGAGATCGCCATGATCCTTACTCTTTTCACGCGCCTGGAGCATTGGCTGTTCGAGCCGCCTGAGTCCGTCATCGGCCAGCCGATCTGGAAGCTCACGCGCATTCTGCGTTATCCGTATGCGCTGATTCGCGACGTCACACGTGGTGATCTGACGCTGCGAGCGATGAGCCTGGTCTACACCACGCTGTTATCGATCGTTCCTCTGATCGCGCTTTCCTTCTCCGTGTTGAAAGGCCTCGGCTATCACCGTGAGCTGGAACCCGTGCTCTTCACTTTTCTCGAACCGCTTGGCGACAAGGCCTACGAGATCACCGCACAGGTCATGCAGTTCGTCGACAACGTGAGAGGCGGCGTACTCGGTTCGATCGGCTTGGTGTTTCTGCTGTACACCGTCATTTCGATGGTCCAGAAAGTTGAAGAGAGCTTCAACTTCGTCTGGCGCGTCGATCAGCCTCGCAGTTTCGGCCGTCGCTTCAGTGAATACTTAAGCGTGATGGTCATTGGTCCAGCTGTGATCGTCGGCGCGGTGGGTGTGCTCGCGTCCATGTCGAACAGCAACATCGTACGCACGCTATCGCACTACGAACCTTTCGGTTCGATCCTTCTTGGTCTCGGATTGATTGCCCCGTACTTGCTCGTCATGGGGGTATTCACGTTTCTCTACGGCTTCGTCCCAAATACTCGAGTGCGATTTCGTGCCGCACTGATCGGTGGCGCGGTGGCGGGTCTCGCGTGGGTTGCGTTGGGAATGATCTTCGCGTCCTTCGTGAAGACATCGGGCGGCACGATGGTCATTTACGCAGGTTTTGCAATCGTCA
>JBJMWN010000452.1:0-4866 GCA_045810085.1 Povalibacter sp.
ATCGGTGGGATTGGATTCACGGCCCATCAACAACACTTGCGTTGCCTGGAAGCGTCCTGCGATGGGAACGATTCAATTGCAACGCTTCACGAATCTCACATTCGATTCTTCTCTGGCGCTACTGCAAGCGCCCGCCGATAACTCGCGCTGGTATGTGGTCGAGCAAGGTGGCGTGGTCAAACAGTTCACCGGCAGCCAACCTTCGAGCGCGACGGTCGTCATAGACATCTCCGCACGAGTGGCTGCACCGGGAGATGCCGACGCTGGTGGCGAGATGGGTTTGCTGGGCATGGCGTTTCATCCCCAGTTTCCAAAAGATCCGCGCGTGTTTCTCTCGTACACGACGATGGTCGATGGGCACCGAATGTCGCGCGTTTCAGCTTTCCGCAGTCCCGATAACGGAATCACCCTCGATCCGCAGTCCGAAGTCATTGTGCTGGCAGTAAATCAGCCTGAGGCCAATCACAATGGCGGCAATATCGCGTTCGGCAAAGATGGTTTTCTCTACATCGGCTTCGGAGATGGCGGTGGCGGTGGCGATCGCCACGGTGACACAGGCAATGGCCAGTTGCTCAGCACCCTGTTGGGCAAGATGCTCCGCATCGATGTGACTGCTGCAAATGGCTACGAGATTCCGCCGGATAATCCTTTTGCAGGAAACGCGAAATGCTCGGCCACGGGCGGAAGCCAATCGTGTCCTGAAATTTATGCGTGGGGATTTCGCAATCCCTGGCGATGGAGTTTCGATCGCGAAACACAGGAGCTGTGGGTCGGCGATGTTGGGCAGAACAAATGGGAAGAAGTCGACAGGGTGGTGCGCGGCGGGAACTACGGTTGGCGATGTCGCGAAGGCGCACACGACTATGACGCTGGCACTACCGGCTGCAGCACCGCGCCGCTGATCGATCCGATCGCTGAGTACGATCATTCGCAAGGCTCCGCGATCACTGGCGGGTACGTGTATCGCGGAACTCAAAACACTGCATTCAAGGGGAAGTATCTGTTCGGTGACTCAGGATCGGGTCGCATCTGGGCCTGGCTTCCCGAGAGCTCAGGCGCGTCACGGCAACCTACGCAACTCGCTGACACCGATCTCAGCATCGTTTCGTTCGGCCAAGGCAACGACGGTGAGTTGTACGTCGTCAACTACAACTCGCTTCATCACATTGTGTTCGAGGCGCCGCAGACAGGTGGCATCGTTCCGAACGTGTTGAGTGCAACCGGTTGCGTGAGTCCGCAGGATGCGAAGCAAGCGGCCGAGGGATTGATTCCTTACGATGTCAACGCACCTTTCTGGTCGGATGGCGCAGCGAAGCAACGTTGGATTGCATTGCCACCGACATCGACGATTACTCAGCAATCGAGCGGCGACTGGGACTTGCCAAGTGGGACTGTGTTGATGAAAAACTTCGCCGTGGCATCGAAGCTGATCGAGACGCGCCTGTTCATGCGCCACAGCGACGATGGCTCGTGGGGTGGCTACAGTTATGCCTGGAACGATGAACAAACGGACGCGACGCTCGTGCGTGGTGGCGAAGTACACGACATTGGAAACGGTCAGCAATGGATCTTTCCGAGCGAAGCACAATGCCTTCAGTGCCACACGAACGTCGCCGGGAGCTCGCTGGGGCTCGAGGCTGCGCAATTGAATCGCGAGTTCACTTATCCGCAGACAGCACGCACAGCCAACCAGCTCGTGACCTTGAGCCACATCGGCGTGCTATCGCCTCCCGTGTCGGACGCTTCCAGTCAGCCGCGCATGCCAGATCCGAAAGATTCGTCTGCGTCGTTGAACGACCGCGCGCGAGCTTACCTGCACACCAACTGTTCTCAATGTCATCGTCCAGGCGGCCCCACGCCCGGTGCGATGGATCTGCGATATACAACGGCGTTGAGCGAGACCTCAGCGTGCAATGTCCCACCCCAGGCGGGCGATCTTGGTCTCGGGAACACCGCTCGGCTCATTGCGCCGGGTGATGCCACTCAGTCGATTCTCGTGAATCGGATGAATCGCCGCGATGCTCACGGAATGCCTCCGGTCGGCTCGAACATCGTCGACGCGGAAGGTGTCGCGTTGATGACTGAATGGATCAACGGCTTGACGCGGTGCTGAAGAGGAGCCCACCAGATCTTACAGGCCACTACTCGGCGCGCTTCTCATCGTAGTGCACGATGGGCGCGCCACTCGTTACAGCCATCTCGCCTTCGATCACGGCGCCACGTGCGATTGCAATGCTGCGTGCAGTGACGGCACCGCGGACTCGTGCAGTCTTGCGAATCTCGAGCTTCTCGGTTGCAACAATCTCACCGTGCAGCTCACCTGCAATGACAGCGGTCTTCGCATGAAGTCGCCCTTCCCAACGCCCACCCTCGGACAACGTGGTGCTGCCTTGCACTTTGCCATCGCCAACGACGACCCCGCCGATGATCAGGTCACCCTGGCAATCGAGGTTGCCTGTCAATGTCGTTCCCGCACCGACGAATGTGGGGCTGCTCGATACGCGATCGGTTGACCGTCGCTGGGGCGTGTCGCTCATGATTTCTCCTTGCCGAATTGCGAAAAACAATAGCACTGCCGCAGCGATCGCGTGACATATCCCAAGCGTCGCTGCCTGGCGTCACGAGGTGACCGAAGTCCACGGAGGGTCGGAATCTGACAGTCCATGTCACAGCTACCAGCCGTTCGCGGCATGCGATCGTTCGATCCCGCGGTACTTCAAGGCTGGCATATGGCTTGCAAACCTCTCAGTCGTGCGCAGAACTTGAGGCGTCCTCCGAGGGCAAACAGGTTCGCATTCCACGCCGCCACGCGTCTTCCCCGCGGGCGGCGTTTTTTTTTGGCTTGCTATGCCGGCTATGATCGACACCGCCGTCAAGCAAGTCGGCGCTCGCAGTCGCTGGGAAAAACCATGACTCCCCTTACTCGTCTGTTCGCCACCAGCTTTCTGCTCTTATTCGCAATTGCGACCCGAGCTCAGGTGGCAGGTGCCGAGCGCATCGAGTCGGTCACGCTGGACAACGGCATGACCCTCATCGTCTGGCCCGATGCCGACATCCCGAACGTCGCGTTGTACAACTGGGTGAGCGTGGGCAGCCGCAATGAAGTGCCCGGCATTACCGGTCTCGCTCACTTCTTCGAACACATGATGTTCAACGGCACGAGCACTCGGCAGCCAGGCGCATTCGACAAAGAGCTGGAAGCCAGCGGTGCACGCAACAACGCTTCAACCTCCAGTGACGTGACCATTTATCAGGACTGGTTTCCCGGAGGCGCGCTCGAGCTCGTTTTCGATTTGGAGTCAGACCGCCTGCGAAATCTCGCGTTCGATCCGAAGGTGATCGAGAGTGAGCGCGGCGTGGTGTATTCGGAGCGACGTCTCAGTGTGGACGACAACAACTTCGGTCGATTGATGGAGCAGGTGACGGCCTCTGCCTTCATCGCCCACCCTTACTCGATACCAACGATCGGATGGCCTTCGGACATCGAGAACTGGAGCATCGATGACTTGAAGAAATTCTTCGCTACTCACTATGCGCCGAATAACTGCACCATGATTCTGGTCGGCGATGTGGATCCAAAGCAGGTGATCACGCTGGCGCACAAGTACTTCGATTCCATTCCGCGTCAGCCAGCACCGGACCCGATTCGCACCAAGGAACCCGAACAACACGGCGAGCGGCGGGTCCGAGTCGAAGCAGAAGCGCAGACCCCGTTGCTTCAGTTCGCGTATCACAGCGTGGCTGGCGGCGATCCGCGAGTTCCCGCACTCGAGCTACTGGCGAGAGTTCTCACTGACGGCGATGCGTCGCGACTGCATCGGGCATTGGTGGAAGAGCAGAAGCTCGCGATTTCAGTTGATAGTCATGTCGAATCCGGCTTCGATCCCGGATTGTTCTGGTTATTCGTCACGCTGCCCGCGCAGGGCGATCTGGATCGCACGGAGAAAGCTTTCGATGCCGAGCTCGATCGCATCAGGACGCAAGGTGTTACCGCGGCTGAGCTCTCGCGCGCACGCAATCAGGCACTGGCAGATTTCTGGCGCGGTATGGCCACGATCGATGGCAAGGCGGAAGCACTGGGCTCATATGCGGTGATCAAGGGCGGCTACCGCAAGTTGTTTGACGCGCCGCGCGAATACGAAAAAGTGACCATCGAAGACCTGAAGAAATTGGCGAACGATCTGCTGCAGGAAAGCAAACGAACCGTCGGTGTCCTCGCCTCTGCGGCAAAGGAGGCTCGATGAACATCCTGCGCGCGGTTCGCTCATTGAGCATCGTGACAATCGCCATCATTTGTTCTCAACAAGCGCTCGCGGCTTCAAGCGTAAAGGTGCCGCCTTTCGAGCGAGTGCAATTACCCAACGGAGCAGTGCTGATCCTGACAGAACGCCACGACGTGCCGCTTGTAGCATTCGAGGCAGTCATGCGAGGTGGCGCATCAATCGATCCCGATCAGAAATCCGGAATGGCCAGCCTGCTCGCCGGTCTTCTGGATAAAGGCGCAGGCAAACGCGACGCACTCGAGTTCGCAAGTGCCGTGTCCTCGGTCGGAGGCCTCATTTCTGCAACGGCCGGCACCGAGAGCATCGAAGTCAGCGGCTCTTTCCTCTCCAAGGATCAGGCGCTCATGACGGAGCTGCTGTCAGATGTGTTGCAGCGTCCGCGGCTGGACGCAGATCAGTTCGAAGCCGTGCGCGGACGTCAGATCGAATTCATCCGGTCTGCGAAAGACTCTGAGCTCGAAGCTTTGACGCCGGTTTACGGCAAAGCCCTGCTTTTCAGGGATCATCCTTACGGCAAGCCCTCGATGGGCAGCGAAGCAGGCCTGGGTTCGATCCGTCATGAGGATCTCAAGCATTTCTACGA
>JBJMWN010000453.1:0-4136 GCA_045810085.1 Povalibacter sp.
AAACAGGGACTTCGCCACGACGAGACGAGGGAGATGATCCATGCATGACGATCTGCTGAGCTTGATGCCGAAGGTCGATTTCACGAGGCGAGGGTTCGTGGTCACGTCGCTCGCCGCCGGGTTCGCGCTCGCCGTGCAGCCGGTTTCCGCCGAGACCATCACGACCGACGCCAAGGGGCTGGAGGCCGGCGAGGTCAAGGTCCCCGTCAACTACGGCGGCAAGGAGGGCGAGATGCCCGCCTACCGCGCCATGCCGGACAAGGGCGGCCCGTTCCCGGTGGTCCTGGTCGTGCAGGAAATCTTCGGCGTCCACGAGCACATCAAGGACGTCTGCCGACGGTTCGCAAAGCTCGGCTACTTCGCCATCGCACCTGAACTGTATGTGCGACAGGGCGATGTATCGAAGCTCGAGTCTTTCGACGACATTCTGAAAATCGTGCAGCAGGTTCCCGATGCTCAGGTGATGTCGGATCTCGACGCCGCCGTTGAATACGCGAAGAAATCGGGTAAGGGCGATGTTGCGAAGATGGGCGTCACCGGCTTCTGCTGGGGCGGTCGCATCGTCTGGTTGTATGCGGCGCATAGCAAGCAAGTCAAAGCGGCAGTAGCCTGGTACGGTCGGCTCAGCGGTAACAGCTCGGAGCTCTCGCCCAAACATCCGATCGATGTCGTCGCCGATCTGAATGCGCCGGTACTGGGTTTGTATGGTGGGAAGGACACTGGCATTCCGCAGGAATCGATCGAGCAGATGCGCACAGCCGCAAAGAAGGCGAAGGTTCCCGTCGAGATCGTCGTGTATCCCGACGCGCAACATGGATTCCATGCCGACTATCGTCCGAGCTACAACGAGAAAGATGCCAAAGATGGTTGGTCGCGATTGCAGTCCTGGTTCAAGAAGTACGGCGCTGCCTGATCGCATATATCGCACGGGCTTCAGCCCCGCTGCTTGCAGCCATTCCCCGATTTGTGAGTCCTCTTGTGCCCGCACCTAATGCGCTTCCGGGAACCGGTTTGTGGTGCCCGGCGTTTGCGGACAATGACAGCGGGAACAGCCAGATTGAACGCGACGGAAACTGCCGTGCGCACCTCCTTGTTCGAACCCGGGCGCAATTGCTGGCGCGTGGAGGCGGCCTCGCGTGCAGCGTTTCTGATCGACGGTGACGCTTACTTCAAAGCCTTCGTAGAGGCGGCTCGCAAAGCGCAGCGCTCGATTCTCATCACAGGTTGGGATTTTCACAGCCGCACTCGATTGCTATGTGCCGAGGACAATGACGGCCACGAGTTGTTGCTCGGTGAATTCCTCAATGACCTTGCGCAGAACAATCGCGATTTGCAGATTCATATCCTGATCTGGGACTACCCCATGATCTTCGGCATGGATCGCGAGTGGGCACCGATCTATGGACTGGGATGGAAGCCGCACCGGCGCGTGCATTTTCGTTACGACAACACGCATCCCACCGGTGGCTCGCACCACCAGAAGATCGTCGTGATCGATGATGCACTCGCATTCAATGGTGGCATCGATCTCACCGCTCGGCGTTGGGACACCTGCGCTCACTCCGCGCAGACAGCGCAACGTGTGGCTCAGGGCGCGGAATATCCACCGTTTCACGATCTGATGATGCTGGTGGAAGGCGATGTGGCTTGCGCGCTGGGTGATCTCGTACGCGAGCGATGGCGCATCGCGACGGGTGACACTCCCAAACCCATCGAGCGGGAGCATTCGCGCTGGACCATTCGAGGGCGGCAGCGGCCCATGCATTCTGTGAGCTCGCTCTGGCCGGAATCCATCGAGCCGAACATGAGCAATGTCGAGGTCGCGATCGCTCGCACCTCACCGCCCGTGAATGGTCATGAAGGCGTGCGCGAGGTCGAGGCGTTGTATGCGGACATGATTCGCGCGGCTGAAGATTGCGTGTACATCGAGAATCAATATTTTACGGCCGACATCGTGGGCGATGCGCTCGAAGCACGGCTCGGCGAAGCCCACGGCCCTGAGATCGTCGTCGTGTTGCGCAAACTCAGCCACGGCTGGCTCGAAGAGCTCACGATGGAGGCGCTGCGAACGCGAATGATTGCGCGACTCAAAGCTGCCGATCGGTACGGACGCTTGCGTGTGGTCTATCCGTTCATCGAAGGATTGAAGGAAGGCACATGCATCGACGTGCATTCGAAGCTGATCATCATCGACGATGACATCGTGCGCATCGGTTCCGCCAACATTGCGAATCGGTCGATGGGCATGGATACGGAGTGCGATCTCGCGGTGCATTCACAGGGACGAGAGGATGTGAGCGATGCGATCCGCGCTTTGCGCGCTGCGCTGCTCGCAGAACATCTTGGAGTGACGCCAGAGCAAGTTCACGACGCGATCAATCGCAAGGGTCAGTTGCGCGCCGCAATCGAACAGCTGGCCCGTGAGGACCGCACGCTGAGGACACTCGAAGATCTTCCGCAGACTTCAGAGAATCTGCTCAACGTCGTCAGCGTGGCCGATCCGGAAAGGCCGGTGGCGCTCGCCGACCTGATGAAGATCTTCAGCTCCGATGTGGCAACGGAAGTGCCGACGAAGCCACATACGGGCCCGGCGTGGGGCAAGATCGCCATGATCGCGGCGGTCCTCCTCTCGCTGACTGCGGTGTGGCATTTTTCGCCTGCCTCTCAGCTCTTCGACGCTCGACGCATCATCGGCTGGGCACGCGAGCTTGGCCATCATTGGTGGGCGCCATGGGTCACGATGGCGGCGTACACACCGGCAGCGCTCGTGATGTTTCCACGCTCCCCGATCACACTCTTCGCCGTCGTCGCCTTCGGCCCCTGGATGGGCTTCTTCTACGCAATGCTCGGTCTCGAGTTCTCCGCATGGGTGACGTACGCGGCGGGTCAGCTGATGGATCGCGACACCGTGCGGCGACTCGCAGGGCGAAAGTTGAACGATGTAATTCAAGTGCTGCGCCGACGTGGGCTGATTGCGATCACGGCCCTGCGGCTGGTGCCACTCGCGCCCTTCACGATCGAAGGCATCATCGCAGGCGCGGTCGGAATCAAGCTCTGGCAATTCATGCTCGGAACCGCGATCGGAATGCTGCCCGGCACAATGGCCGCCACGGTCTTTGGTCATCAGCTCGGAGCCGCGCTCGAGGGTCCATCGAAGGTCAACTATTGGTTGCTGGGCGCAGTGATCGCGATCATGGCCTTCGCAACCTGGTGGATCCGGCGTTGGTTGATCAAGTCGGCGGCACAGCTGCGGCCCATGCCTGCTTCGTCCAAACCCGCCAACGCCAACCACGGGTCTTCCGAATCGCGTCATGGCATCGGCAACGTCCGAGCAATTTGAGAGCACGGGCGATCAAGCCTCTTCGGCTCGATCACTGTCTGTAGCCTCTTACAATCTCCACAGTGGTTTCGGCATGGATGGACGCCGCAGCTGGGCGCGCCTTGCCAAAGTGCTGCGCGAGCTCGACTGCGATCTGTACGCGCTCCAGGAAGTCGACAATCAGCCAGGCGAGCATCAGGAATCCATGATGCTCGAGCGCCTCGCGAGTGAGCTGAACATGCAGGCGATTCCCGGTTTACGCATCGTGCGGCGTACCGGTGAGTATGGAAATGCAATCCTGACGAGACTGCCAGTGACCAATGTGCGCCGGCACGATCTGAGTCACTCCTGGTTCGAGCCGCGCGGCGCACTCGATGTGCAGGTGGAAGTCGAGGGTCAGCCGTTACGATTCATTGCGACACATCTGGGATTGCGACGTGCGGAGCGCCGCTCGCAATGGCGTTCGCTGATGACTGCGTTGGCCGAATCGCCTCGCGACGTCCCCGTGATTCTCGCCGGCGATATGAACGAATGGTATCGGGGAGCAGCGACGCTGCGAGAAGCGAATCTTCTTTTTGGTGAGCCGCCAGCACCTGCCGGCTTTCCTGCATTCGCACCGTTTCTTGCGCTCACACGCATCTGGGTGCGGCCACGTCCGGCATTGGTATCCATCGAGCCGCATCGCAGTGAGGCCGCTCGACGTGCTTCAGATCACTTACCTTTGAAGGCAGTCATCGACACCGCGCGTTTACGTGCTGTGCAGGCTCGAGGCTAGAACCCATCTCAAAATCGAACTTAAGTAGGCACGGGCGTCGAG
>JBJMWN010000454.1:0-4545 GCA_045810085.1 Povalibacter sp.
ACCCGGCGCGTGCTGCGTCTGGCGCGGGCCATGATGCGTGCAAGTGAAGGACTCTTCGACTGTACTGTCGGGGGTGAATTGATCGAGCGCGGCTGCCTTCCACGACACGACGGGTCATCGCACGCGCGTAGCGGAGTTGCAGACGACATCGAGATCAATGGCAGTTTGGTGCGCGTCCGCGGTGATATTCGCATCACCCTCGATGGCATCGCGAAGGGCTATGGCGTCGACATGGGTATCCGCGCCTTGCGGCGCTGTGGGGTGAGCGCAGGCTGGATCAACGCAGGTGGCGATCTGCGTGCCTTCGGTGAGATCGCACTGCCTGTATATCGACGTGAGTCCGACGGTGCACTTTGCGCGCTTGGGGGAATCAAAGACGCTGCGGTGGCGACGTCTGCGACGCATGCCTCGGGTGCAGAGCGTTATCCAGGTGTGATCGTGAGTTCGCAACGCGACGTGCCGAAGCAGGGTATCTGGACGGTGGTTGCTCACACCGCTTGGCGAGCCGATGCACTCACCAAGGTAGCCGCGCTTGCAGCGTCTGCTGATCGAAGCAGCATCGTTCAACGCCTGGGTGGCCGGCTCGTCGAGGAACGCCTAGCCGCATGAACGCCTATCCACGTTATTTCACCGTGCTGATGTGGATCTGCTTCAGCGTTCTTCTGTTGAGCGGGTTGCTGCTTGCACCCGGCGTCTTCGAAATGCGATTGGAATGGGACGTGCCTGTAACGCTTCCAGGAGGTATGCGCAGCGTGACGGCAGCGCTGCATGGACTCGGCGCGATGCTTCTGTTCCTGCTTGTCGGCGCATTGTTGCCAATGCATGTGCGCGCCGGGTTGCGCACAGCGCGCAACGTGGCAACCGGCACGGTATTACTGACGACGTTGGCGACGCTCGCGTTGACGGGCTGGGCCATTTACTACGTGAGCATCGAGGAGTTGAGCACGTTCGCGAGCATGCTGCACCTCGGGGCCGGACTGGTGGCCGCAGTGCCGGTCGCGATCCATGTGATCAAGGGACGAAGGCTTCGTCGGGAACGCGAGCAGAGTGCCGGACAGAACGTGATACGCGCGCACGACGAACGTAAGGTTCGTCACATCGCCTAAAACGCGCGTTTTCTACGGCTATGCAGCCGTTTCGATGTGCTCGGCGCGTAGAAGCCGTCGCGAGCGCTGGCTTAGAACCACGCGCGCGGCGATGACCAGAAACATCACGGCGGTGATCAGCCAATGGTCGTCGAGCGATCGATCGCGCCACAAGTTGACGATGATGACCAGGGCAGTCGCGGAGAACCAATCGAACGATGCTGCGTATTCCTTGACCAGCACTCGCTGCCAGTCGAATTCCATCGCGTTCATCGTTCTGCCCAGACCTTTCAGGTGAGGCACCCAGCGAGGCACTCGCGCACAGTAGTCGTCGTACTCGGGGCCAAACTTGTTTCTGAGGAAGTTCTCCTCTGCGGCAACGATGGCTCGATGCATTGCCAGACTGATGATGGTTCCGGCGATCGCGAATACCCAGGAGTTCGATGCGATCGCAAGCCCAATCACCAGAAAGAAGTTGCCTACGTACATCGGGTTCCTGCAGTGCGAATAGAGCCCGGTCGTGACCAGCTGCTCGGCATAGACGCGGTGATCCTTGCCACCGCGAATGATGTAGGCGAGGCCGATCGTGGCGATTCTGCAAACCTGCCCAAACGCCGCGATGAGGAATCCGACAATACCGGGAAGCGCATCGTCTTCCATGAATCGCGGACTAGGAATGAGGTAGAGCAACACTGCTACTGGAAGCAGGTAGCCTCGATATTTGAATGAAAACTCCCCAGCCTTGACCAAAGCCGCACTCATAACTGTTTCCCATTCGACTTGCCGCGAGTATCGGCACTGTGGTGAGCGTCTGAGTATTCCGCCCCGAGCGCTCGCGAAATCTCGAAGATCGCTTGAAACACAGTCGCGATTTGCTCACCGGAGTAGGGGCCGTGAACCTGCGCGGTGAGTTCATCCAGCATGGCCTCCTCACGCTTTGCATCATGGGTCGACAGGCCGTGAGCGCGCTTGTACGCCATGATTTGCTGGACGATGCGACCGCGTGCTTCCAGGGATGTGAGCAACTGACGGTTGAGTTCGTCCACACGTCGGCGGAGGCCCTCGAAATCCGAGGTCTCCGTCGCTGCAGTTGAGAGAACCACTGCTCTCTTTCGCATCACTTCAGCGCAATCATGGCGCAGAAGTTGTACCACTTGAAGAACACGTCCACGGATCTGAACCCAGATCGAAGCAGAAGTTCGCGGTTCTCCTCGAGTCGATAGGGGATCAACACGTTCTCAAGTGCTTCGCGCTTCTGAGTGATTTCGGTTTCGGTGTAGCCGTTGCGCCGTTTCATCTCGTAGTAGTGCTTGATGAACAGGCGATTGAAGAGGGAATCCTCTCCGAGCACTTTCTCCACGACGATGAGGCACCCGTTCTGATTGAGGCCTTCGTAGATGTCTGCCACCAGGCGCTCGCGATACAGAGGCCGGACAAACTGGAGCGTCAGAATCAGCAGAACCACCGACGCGTTTTCCACGACTGCACCCTCGTTGAGATCCAACCGTCGGAGCTCATAAGGTCGCGTGACACCGCGTTCGAGAAACTTCTTGCGGCACTTCGAAAGCATCTCATCTGCATTGTCAATGCCGATGAAACGAACACTTCGATCCACCGCTGGATCGAGTTCGAGCAGCGTGGTTCCCGTGGAGCACCCAAGGTCGTAAACCGAAGTGCCGGGTGCGGCGAAATCGGCGGTCATCTCGGTCACCATGCGCTGGATCTCGGTATAGAACGGCACCGAGCGCGTGACCATATCGTCGAATACGGCAGCAACGCGGCCGTCAAACTTGAAATCGTCCAGCCGGTCCCGGGACTCCCGGTAGACCTCGTCGCGTGGCTCTGCGTCCATACGTGCCCTCACATTCATAAAAGAAGTTAACGTTAGACGAACTTTACCCATAATCAATCGGATTAGTACTGGCCGGCAGTGGCTTTTTGACTACTCAGGCGTCGGTTCACCGTCTTGAACCCATGCCTTGTCTGGTGTTGGCGACCAAGCTCCGGCAAATATTTCTACGATCGTCACGTGCTTAGGAACGTCTCGATGCCTCTGGAGTTCAAACGCAGATCGCCGTGCCGTCCACCGTTCGAAATGAATCTCCCGCCAGCCGTGCCATCGGGAGTAGGAACGCGCGTGACGCGGATCAGCGAAGCTCAGAACTCCACTTCACCTTCGAGATAGAACACCACGCTGCCTTGCAACTCGACGCGGTCTCCCAATAAGCGACATCGCATTTCTCCGCCGCGTCGCGACGCCTGGTAGGCATGAAACTCGCTGCGGCCGAGGCGAGCGGCCCAAAACGGGGTGAGGGCACAGTGCGCTCCACCCGTCACGGGATCTTCGGGGATTCCTTTCCCCGGAGCGAAGTAGCGACTCACGAAGTCATAACCTTCATCCCCAGGCGCCGTGACGATCACACCAGTACGTTTCAGTTGGGCTATTGCGGTGAGATTCGGACTCATCTTGCGCACGGTGGCAGCATTTTCGAATAGCACGACGTAGTTGTTCAGGTTGTCGGAGTGCACTTCGAGCGGCTGCGCGCCAAGAATCGCTGTCAGCTCTGTGCCATCGGCCAGCTCTACACGTCGAGCGGGAAAGTTCATCACATAATTGGAGTCTCGGCGTTGCACGATGAGCGCTCCGCTGGCGGAGTGGAACACCACCCGCAGGCGCGTGGGCTCCAGGCGCTCCATGATCACCGCCGCAGCTGCAAGCGTCGCATGTCCGCAGAAAGGAACCTCAACGGTGGGTGTGAACCATCGAATGCGATACTCTGGATCCGCACGTACGATGAAGGCGGTTTCAGCCAGATTGTTTTCCGCAGCGATGGCCTGCATCGTCGTGTCATCAGGAAAACTTTCGAGCGGTAAGACTGCAGCAGGATTACCAGTGAATCGTCGGCTGGCAAAGGCATCGAGTTTGTAGATTGGAGTACGCATCGTTCCGAGCCTATCCAAAGCGATCAGATGCGTGCATGAGCAGTTTGGATGAAGGAGGGCGGTACAGGATGTGTAACGCCTGGGTCCTTTATGGACGCCGCCTGACGTCCTCTCTTGAGCCTTCGCTGCAGCCATTGGCGCTCGAGTCTCTGGCGATGCATACATCGGTTTTGGCGTGCCGACGATTATCGCGCCGTGACCTTCGCAATGTCCTCTAGGCGAGTCGCTGCGAAAGAGCGATGCTCCAGACCGAAGGCTCCGGGGGACATCTGGATTTGTAGGAATGAGCAAGAATCCGCGACGAGTGGTTTATTCCTGCAAGCATCCATCCTCTTACCATTGCGACTCAACCACCGAACGTATGAGGCACAACCATGATCCGGGTAAGCGTTTTGTATTCGAATAAACCTGGCGTGCGATTCGATCATGATTACTATCGCGACAAGCACATGCCCATGGTGAAGCAGCGATTGGGAAGCCACTGCAGTCACTATGCGATCGACAAAGGAATCTCGGG
>JBJMWN010000455.1:0-10962 GCA_045810085.1 Povalibacter sp.
CGTGCCGAAAGGAAGGCGGCCTTGGTCAGGCTGCCACGATGATGCCGATAACGCACCAGCACAGCTGCGCAGATTAAATTTACAACGAGTGCGCCGACACCCGTGATCCCGAGCTGCAATGCTTCAGGTGGTAGCGGGTACTGCAGCTTGTTCCAGAGCGCCCAGAGAAAGGCGAGACCCGGAATCACCAGAATGATGGCGAGCAGTTCGCCGATCGTTGCACGTCGAGTCGCCGTCCATGCAAGTGCAACGAAGATGAGAAAATTGACCGCGGCGTCTTCCAGAAAATCGACACTGTCCGCGAATAGCGAGACCGATTGGATGGCGAGTGCGACTGTGAACTCGACCCCGAAATAGGCGAGATTTAGCGACGCGACGATTACGACCGCACGCCGAACCATCGCATCACTGAGATCCAGGTCTGGCTTACTCATGATCGACGCACATTGACTGCACGTGGGCAAAGTCCAGCTCGCAACTACTTTCCGATACAGAACGAGGTGAAGATGCGACCGAGCAGATCATCGGAGGTAAATTCGCCCGTAATTTCAGCGAGGGCGTGTTGGGCCAATCGAAGTTCTTCGGCCATCAGTTCACCCGCGCGATGTTCGTGAAGCTGATGCATTGCCGCTTCCAGATGAGCGTGGGTTCTTTGAAGCGCATCGACATGGCGGCGGCGAGCGGAGAGCAAGCCACTATCAGCACTTTGATACCCGACGCACTCTTTCAAGTGTTCACGCAGCAAATCGATTCCTGCACCAGTCGTCGCTGACAGATGGATGCGAGGGGGCGTGCTCTGGAGCATTCTCGGTGCCGCACCGGCGGCGTCGACCTTGTTGAAGATCCACGTGATTGGCACGTCTTTGGGCAGCGCTACGGTCTCAGAGTGGATCGCTTCATCATCCAGGCCCAACGTTGCATCGATCACATAAAGAATGCGATCGGCGCGAACCATCTCTGCATGCGCGCGCCGGATGCCTTCGCTTTCGACAACATCTGCTTGCTCGCGCAGTCCCGCCGTATCTGCAATGTGCAGAGGCATGCCATCGACACTGATGCGCTCACGCAGCACGTCGCGAGTCGTACCGGGAATGTCGGTCACGATCGCGGCTTCATATCCAGCCAGCCGGTTCAGCAAACTGGATTTTCCAGCGTTCGGTCGTCCCGCGATCACCACGGTCATGCCATCGCGAAGCAGTGCACCTTGCCGCGCACTCGACATGATCTGCGCACACATCTCATGCGCGGTGTCGAGACGTTCGCGAACGGCCGCATCCGCGAGAAAATCGATTTCTTCTTCGGGAAAATCGATGGCGGCTTCAACGTGCGTTCGCGCCTCGGTGACCGCTTCGGTCAACGCATGCACGAGCGTTGAGAATTCGCCTTGCAGCGAACGAACCGCAGCGCGTGCCGCCTGCATGGAGCCACTATCGATCAGATCGGCAATGGCTTCGGCTTGAGTGAGATCGATTTTGTCGTTGAGAAATGCACGGCGGCTGAATTCACCAGGCTGAGCAAGTCTCGCACCGAGCTCGATAATCCGCGTCAGCAGCATGTCGAGGATGACGGCGCCGCCGTGGCCGTGCAGCTCCAGCACGTCCTCACCGGTGAACGAGGCCGGCGCGGGAAAGAAAAGTGCGATGCCGCCGTCGAGCATCTCACCCTTGCTGTCGCGAAAGCTTCGCAGTGCCGCGCGTCGCGGAGATGGGAGATCACCGAGCAGCTCGTGAGCGATGCTGATGACGCGCGGACCGGACACGCGAATGACGCCGATGCCGCCGCGCCCTGTTGGGGTCGCGATCGCGGCAATCGTGTCGGAATCAGAAGAGAGGTTGGCGCTCACACCGGATCTTGTTGGCTACACAGGCGAGTGTAGCCAGATCCGGTGCGACCGGCATGTCAGCTGGAACTCTTGTTTTCCGCGGCGACGAGCTTGTTGATTCGATATTGCTGCGCGATCGAGAGCAGGGTGTTCGTAAGCCAGTACAGCACCAAGCCAGCGGGGAACCAGGCCATCGTGCCCGCCATGATCAGCGGCATGAAGGCGAAAATCTTCGCCTGCATCGGATCTGTACTCGGCATCGGCTGCAGCTTGAACTGTCCAAACATGGCGGCGCCCATCAGCACCGGAAGAATGAAAAACGGGTCGCGTGTCGAGAGATCAGTAATCCAGCCAAAGAACGGCGCCTGGCGCATCTCGACGCTCTCGAGCAACACCCAGTAGAAAGAAAGGAAGAATGGAATCTGAATCAGGATCGGCAAACAGCCCGCGAGAGGATTGATCTTCTCGCGTTTGTAGATCTCCATCATTTGCCGACCAAGCTGTTCGCGGTCGTCCTTGTAGCGCTCCTGGATTGCTTTGATACGCGGTGCGACGTTGCGCATCTTCGCCATCGAACGGCCGCTGGCTGCCGTGAGTCGATAGAAGGCGAGTTTGATCAGGAACGTGACGATGATGATTGCGAGACCCCAGTTCCCAACGAACTCGTGGACCCATCGCAACAGCAGGAACAGTGGCTTTGCGATCACGGTCAAATACTTCCCGTAATCGGCGACAAGCTCGAGCTTCGGTCCCGTCGCTGCTAGCTGGGCCTGAAGCTTGGGTCCTACGAACAGAGCCTCGTTGATGCTTTCGGCTCCGCCGGCAGGAACCGTGTGAACCGGACCGCGGTATGAGAGGACGAAGTCGTTTTCCGGGTTGACCGTGAGTTGATAGTCATAAGCTTGACCGGCCGGCGGAACCGCAGCCGCCACGAAATGGTGTTGAAGCGCCGCAATCCAGCCGCTGGTGATCGTGTTCTTGTAATTGCGCTCGTCCTTGTCTTCAACGTTCAGTCGCCGATAGCCCTTCCCGTCGAACACCGCAGGTCCGCGGTACGCATACGTCTCGACGTTGAAATACGAGCGTTCGACATGTTCGTAGTGGCGAACGAGCTGCACGTACGACGCGGCTTTCCAGTCACTGCTGGTCTGATTGCTCACATCGTATTTCAGATCGATGCGATAGCTGCCCGGCTTGAAAATGTAGGTCTTGGTGACCGTAAGGCCCTGACCATCGGTCCACGTGAGTGGCACCTGGAGTTCTGCTTGTCCGTTGTTCAAGCGGTACTCGGTCGCGGTCGCCTGAAAGTTCGCCACGTGCGTGGGCTCCGCTCGACCATCCGCAGCTCGCAGTCCCGAGCGCATCACATACAACGTGCCTTCTGTGTCGAGCAATCGCACCGGGACATCCGGCTGGTTCTTCACCTTGGGATACTTGAGCAGATCGGCACGAATCAAATCACCGCCGCGCGTGCTGATCTGCATGTCGAGCACGTCGGTCACCACGCGGATCGTCGGCGCATGAGCGGCCGCTGTTTCCTGTGCTTCGAGACTGTTTGCGGCAGGCGGTGCTACGACCGGAGCTGCGGGTGTACCTGTCGCTGAAGGCAACTGTGGCAGAGATTCAGGAGCCGTTCGCGACTCCGTCGTTGATGTCGCAACAGGTGCGGCGCTGGGCGCTGGCGCGTAATCCCGCTGCCAAGCGATGTAGTTCAACCAGAGCACCAGGCCCAGGGCAGCCCAGACAACAACGCGTTGGTTATCCATGAATGAGGTCATTTGAGTCTGGTGCGATCCGATCAAGTGAGTTTGGGCTGTGAGACATCCGCTTGTTTTTCGGGTACTGGATCGTAACCACCTGGATGCCACGGATGACATCGCAGAATTCGCCGGCCAGCGAGATACGTTCCACGCACCACGCCATGCGTCTGCAGCGCTTCCTCGGCGTAGCAGGAGCAACTCGGATAGAAGCGACAGTTCGACCCCAACATCGGACTGATGAGATACCGATACGTTCGAATCAGAGCTGTCAGGATGAAGCGCATGCTTTGCTCACCGCGCGCCAATGCTTTTCCAGACTGCGGACGATGGCTGGATTGTCAGCGTCGCGTGCCCCGTTACGTGCATTGACGACGATGTCCACGGCAGGGAGTTCATGCTGATGCAAACGAAACGACTCGCGCACTAGGCGCTTGATGCGGTTGCGACGTACGGCTCCGCCAATTATGCGGGCCGCCACTGAAAGTCCAAGGCGCGCCTGCGGTCCAGGATTGGGACGAATGAAAATGGCAAACAGCGCATCGGCAAACCGTCGCGCATCTTTGTAGACGCGATCGAAGTCCGATTTGTTGTGGAGTCGTTGCGCCGGAGTGAACGGCCGGGCGGGTGCTTGCAAGTCCGGAAGTCGGTTGACGAACAGGCCGTCAGACAGTCAGGCGCTTGCGACCCTTGGCGCGGCGACGGGCGAGTACCAGGCGGCCAGCGCGAGTAGCCATGCGAGCACGAAAGCCGTGAGTACGGGCGCGGTGAATCTTGCTGGGGTTATAGGTGCGCTTCATGCTGGAATTCCATCGCGCGAAAATCGCGCCAAAACAAGCACATGGTGGGCCGAAAAGAAGGGCGGGAAGGGTACGCAGCAGCCCCTAGTGTGTCAAGCGTAAGTACGCGCGAATTGCCGGGCGTGTCGCACTCGAGACCTGTGGATAACCCATCATTCATCGGTATAGACTCGCCCACCTCTCGCGCCCCCGCTTCGAACGATCGGCGCAGACACATCATTTCGTAAGTTCTTACCGAGCCAGTTTTTCGATCGTCGGATCATTGGTGGGGGCGAAACCGTGCAGGGTTCGTTGTGGCATCGCTGTCTCCGTCAACTTGAAGCCGAACTGCCGGAGCAGCAGTTCAACACCTGGATTCGTCCGCTACAGGCGGTGGAAGATGGCCGGACGCTGCGTCTGCTCGCACCGAATCGCTTCGTGGTGGACTGGGTCAACGAAAACGTCGGCCAGCGCATCTCCGAGTTGGTTGACGCCGTCTCCACTGAGCCTGGCGTAGCTGTCATGGTTGAAGTGGGTTCGCGAATGGCCGCGAATGCCCCTGCTCCGATTCAGGTCCTGAACCGCACCCCGGTTAGCAAAGAGCCTCCCGCTGTTCTCGGCAGTCGCCTTAATCCGGATTTCACGTTCGCCAATTTCGTCGAAGGCAAAAGCAATCAGCTCGCTCGCGCGGCTGCGCATCAGGTCGCGGAAAATCCGGGGCGTGCGTACAACCCCCTGTTCATCTATGGCGGCGTGGGTCTAGGCAAAACACACCTCATGCACGCCGTGGGAAATACGATCCGCGGACGCAGCGATCGCGCACGTGTGGCCTATGTGCATTCGGAACGATTCGTGTCCGATATGGTGAAAGCGCTTCAGCACAACACGATCAACGACTTCAAATCAGCTTATCGCTCGCTGGATGCTCTGCTGATTGACGACATTCAGTTCTTTGCCAATAAAGATCGCTCCCAGGAAGAATTCTTTCATACTTTCAACGCGCTCTTCGAAGGCCAGCAGCAGATCATCCTGACGTGTGATCGATATCCAAAAGAGGTCGATGGACTCGAAGAGCGTCTGAAATCCCGCTTCGGCTGGGGACTGACGGTGGCGATCGAGCCGCCAGAGCTCGAGACGTGCGTGGCTATTCTCATGAGCAAAGCAGCCGTGAGCCGGGTCGATCTGCCCGAGGAAGTAGCGTTCTTCATTGCGAAGCGAATCCGCTCAAACGTGCGCGAACTCGAAGGTGCACTGCGACGTGTGGTCGCGAACTCGCAGTTCACCGGCCGCGCTATTACCATGGAGTTCGCCAAAGAGGCACTGCGTGATCTCCTGGCGTTACAGGACCGACTCGTCACTATCGAAAACATTCAGAAGACCGTGGCGGAGTACTACAAGATTCGCATGGCCGATCTGCTGTCGAAGCGGCGCAGCCGGTCCATAGCTCGGCCTCGCCAGCTGGCAATGGCCTTAGCCAAAGAACTTACCAGTCACAGCCTTCCTGAAATCGGGGATGCTTTTGGTGGTCGTGATCACACCACTGTCATGCATGCATGCCGGGTGATTAAGGATCTGCGTGAGTCACACACACGCACGAACGAGGACTATCAAAACCTGTTGAGAACCCTGGCTGGGTAGCTGTGGATAAAGTGTGTGGTGCGTGAGGATGAATGTTGTCCACAGCTCACCAACAGTTTTACGACATGTTCGAGCGTACTTATGGGGACTACTTTTGCTTTGCGCATTGCATTGATCTGGTTGGGAAAACAACGGTTACCCACAGACGAGCGCCTCACTAGTAATCGTCATAATATTCTTAAATATCTAAATCATTAAGATTCTAAAGAACGGGTGAAGCGATGAAGTTCAGTGCCGCACGCGAAGCAATCCTGTCTCCGTTGCAGGCTGTGATTGGGGTGGTTGAGCGACGCCAGACCATGCCAATTCTGGCCAACATCCTTCTCTCAGGCCGCAGTGATGAGCTGGCGTTGACGGCGACCGATCTGGAGGTTGAGCTCGTTGCGAAAGCGAAAGTCAGCTTGCAGCAAGCCGGTGAAATCACGCTGCCCGGGAGAAAGCTGCTCGACATCATTCGTGCTCTGCCTGAGGGCGCACCCGTAACGGTTAGCGTTGAGGGGGAACGTGCGACGGTGCGATCCGGCAAGAGCCGCTTCACGCTGGCCACTCTACCCGCCAGCGACTTTCCGGTGATTGAGGACATCAAGGCGCTGCAGTCACTCAACATCGCACAAGCAGCGCTGAAAAGGCTCTTGGATAAGACCCACTTTTCGATGGCGCAGCAGGATGTTCGTTACTATTTGAACGGAATGTTGCTGGAAATTGCCGACAAAGTGCTACGAACGGTCGCGACTGACGGCCATCGGCTCGCCTATTGCGAGGCCGAACTTTCTGCAGCAGCTGGCACAACACAGCAGGTCATTGTTCCCCGAAAGGGCGTACTGGAGCTGCAGCGATTGTTAGCTGGGGAAGGCGAAGTTGAACTCGCCGTCGGCACCAATCACGTTCGAGCCCAGATCGGCGATATTCGATTCACATCGAAGCTCATTGATGGACGTTTTCCTGAATACAGCCGGGTGATTCCAGCGAATCCGCCGAAGCAGGTCCGGGCTGATCGCGATGTCTTGCGTTCGGCGCTGCAGCGAGCGGCAATTCTGTCGAACGAGAAATATCGCGGAATTCGATTGGCGGTGAAGGAGAACGCGCTCGTTCTTCAATCGCATAATCCGGAACAGGAAGAAGCCGAGGAAGAGCTTGAAGTGGCCTACACCGGCGAGGAAGTGGAAATCGGCTTCAACGTGAACTACTTGCTGGATGCCTTGGCGGCTGTAGAAGCCGGGGAAATTCAACTGGGCCTCACCGACGCGAATAACAGCTGTCTGCTTACCTCACCTACGGTCGAATCAGCGAAATACGTTGTAATGCCGATGAGGCTCTAGTTCGGGCGTGCTCCAATCCGTTCACGTTGAGAATTTTCGCTGCATCGAAGAAGCACACCTCGAATTCGATGCGCTAGGCACTGGAATTCTCGGTGCAAACGGGTCTGGCAAGACCAGTTTGCTGGAAGCGATTTTCTTTCTCGCGCATGGTCGGTCTGTGCGGACCGCAGTGCGAGAGAAGCTACGGCTGGAGGGTCGCTCGTTTTTTCGTGTCGTAGCGCATATCGACACGCCTAGAGGGCTACTGGTTGCGGGCACCGAGTCCGGCGCCGGCGAGACCACCACCCGAGTAGGAGGAGAGGGAGTTTCCAGCCTCTCAGCTCTGGCGGAGATCCTTCCAATTCAACTCATCGATCCAGGCGTTCATCGGCTGGTCGAAGAAGGATCGGCGCGGCGCCGCCGGCTTTTGGACTGGGGTGTGTTCCACGTGAAACCAGAGTTCCTTGGAGCGTGGCGCCGATATCAACGAGCCCTTCATCAGCGCAACGCGGCATTGCGGAGCTCGCAGCCACCGACAGTTGTCAGGGCTTGGGAAGCTGAGCTCGCACAGCATGGATTCACTGTCGACCGAGCGAGAGCCGAATACGTTGACGCGCTGAGGCCGCTGTTCGAGCGCATCTCTGAGCAACTCCTGCCTAGGGGTGCCACGTGCGCGTATCGCCGTGGTTGGCCCCAGGACGAAGAGCTAGGTACTGCGTTGGAAGCTAGGCGTGGCCGTGACACGCTTTCCAAGGTCACGTCAGTCGGGGCACATCGCGCTGACCTGACGTTCAGATGGGGTGATGAGCTGGCCAGGGATCGAGTGTCCCGAGGCCAGCAGAAGCTGCTTGCCTGCGCATTCATTCTCGCTCAGGTGGAGTTTCACGCGAGGCACTCGACCGTGCCAACATGTCTTCTGCTTGACGATCCGGCAGCCGAGCTGGATGTGGATAACTTGGGGAAACTTCTCGGCGTGATCAGCACAACGCCTGCTCAGCTGATTGTGACGTCGGTGAGCGAAGCCGGCCTCAGCGGCATCAATATCCGCAAAAAGTTTCACGTGGAACAGGGCCGATTTGCCCCAATGCTATAATTCAACGTCACACTTTCCAGGCTGCACCATGACCGATTCCGACAACTACGACTCCAGCAAAATCAAGGTTTTGAAAGGTCTCGATGCGGTGCGCAAACGGCCCGGCATGTACATCGGTGACACCGATGACGGCACTGGGTTACACCATATGGTGTTCGAGGTTGTCGACAACTCAATCGATGAGGCGTTGGCCGGTTATTGCAAGGCAATCTCCGTAACCATCCATGCCGATCAGTCGGTCACCGTGGCCGATGACGGCCGTGGAATTCCTGTGGATATCCATCCAGAGGAGGGAAAGTCCGCGGCCGAAGTCATCATGACCGTGCTTCACGCCGGCGGAAAATTTGATGATTCTTCTTACAAGGTTTCCGGCGGGCTCCATGGCGTAGGCGTGTCCGTTGTAAATGCGCTATCCGAGTACCTGCTGCTGACGATCCACAGAAGCGGCAAGCTCTATAACCAGGAATATCGGATGGGCGATCCGCAAGCGCCCTTGGGCGAAACCGGCGTTACCGAGAAGCGCGGCACGATTGTCCGGTTCAAACCGAGCTCGCAGATTTTCACGAACATCGAATTCGTCTATGAAGTTCTGGCAAAGCGGCTGCGTGAACTTTCATTTCTGAACTCAGGCGTACGGATCGAGCTCATCGACGAGCGCGACGACAAGCGCGAAGTGTTCGAATACGAAGGTGGCATCAAGGAATTCGTTCGTTATCTGAATCGCAACCAGACGCCGGTCCATGAGTCGATCATCTGGTTTCGCACTCAGCTCGATGCAATCACCGTAGAACTCGGGGTGCAGTGGAATGACTCCTATCAGGAGAACATGTACTGCTACACCAACAATATTCCCCAGAAGGACGGCGGAACGCACTTGGCGGGCTTCCGTAGCGCGCTAACCAGAACCCTCAACCACTACGTGGAAGAGCAGTACTCAGCGAAGGACAAAGTGGTGACCTCGGGCGATGACGCACGCGAAGGCCTGACTGCGATCCTGTCGGTGAAGATGCCCGATCCTAAGTTCTCCTCGCAGACCAAGGACAAGCTGGTCTCATCGGAGATCAAAGGGATCGTGGAATCGACGGTGAGCGCAAAGCTCGAGGAGTTTCTGCTTGAGAACCCATCTCAGGCCAAGGCCGTTGCCGGAAAGATCGTCGAAGCCGCTCGCGCACGCGAAGCCGCTCGCAAAGCTCGAGAAATGACTCGGCGCAAAGGCGCACTAGATCTCGCTGGCTTGCCCGGGAAGTTGGCAGATTGCCAGGAGAAGGATCCCGCACTCTCGGAGATCTTTCTGGTTGAGGGTGATTCCGCAGGCGGCTCAGCGAAGCAGGGCAGAGACCGGCGAACTCAAGCCATCCTGCCGCTTAAGGGCAAGATCCTGAATGTAGAGAAAGCACGCTTCGACAAGATGCTGTCCTCCGCGGAGGTCGGCACTCTGATCACGGCGCTGGGGTGCGGTATCGGCACGGACGACTTCAATCCCGACAAGCTGCGCTATCACCGAATCATTGTGATGACTGACGCCGACGTCGACGGCTCGCACATTCGTACGCTGCTGCTGACCTTCTTCTATCGCCAGATGCCTCAACTGATCGAGCGTGGGCACATCTACATCGCTCAGCCGCCACTGTTCAAATTGAAGAAGGGCAAGAACGAGCAGTATCTGAAGGACGATGTCGAACTGAATGCGATGCTGCTGAACAACGCGCTTGAGGATGCAGAGCTTCATGTAGGTGGCGGACAGACGGCGCTGCAGGGCTCCGCGCTGGAAAGTCTGGCTCGTCGCTGGATGGAGGTCGCCGCGATCATCCGCCGATCCTCACGTCGCTACGACCATCGTGTTCTCGAGCAGTTGCTGTACACCCGCGAAGTAACGGTCAGTGATCACGACAACTTCGAGTGGCTGTCTCAGTGGGGCAGCGATTTTGAAACGCAGCTCAACGTTCACGACGATGCGGGTCGCCGCTATCGCGTGCGGGTCGTCGCCGGGGTTGACGGAGTTGCGCCCAAGTTGCTGGTGGTGCGAACGGAACACGGGTCGACAACCGAAAAGCATATCCACCGTGAGTTCTTCGAATCCGCGGAATACCGACGCATCGTCGAGTTGGGCAAAACGCTCAGCGGCCTGCTTCAGGACGACGCGTATATCGCCAAGGGCAACGATCGACAGGAAGTGAGCAGCTTCAAACAGGCCATTGAATGGCTACTCGATCAGGCTCGCAAAGGGCAGACGATTCAGCGCTACAAGGGCTTGGGCGAGATGAATCCGGATCAACTTTGGGAAACGACGATCAATCCAAGCTCGCGGCGTTTAATCCAGGTGCGAATTGAAGATGCGCTTGCAGCCAACGACATTTTTGCGACGCTGATGGGCGACCAAGTCGAGCCGAGACGCGAGTTCATCGAGAAGAACGCGCTGGCAGTGTCTAATCTCGATGTTTAAGTATTCTAATCTGGGTTGTGCATCGCGCCTCAGGTACGATGCTCGACTGATAAGAAAAACTACGTCGGCAGCGGAGCGGAAGCTCCGCTGTTCTCAGTCGACGAGCGAGGCTCCATCGTTGCCAGTCTGGTC
>JBJMWN010000456.1:0-14021 GCA_045810085.1 Povalibacter sp.
TGTGGGTCCGGCTTTAGCCGGACGTTATTGCCATCAGCGATGCTTTGGTGACGTTCGACTTAAGTCGACCCCACAGGGAAGAGATCAGCGTGCGCGCTGGCCAACTTTCCATTGTGGGTCCGGCTTTAGCCGGACGGCTTACTGACACAGTTGTTCATGCTGCAACCTCAGCAGCCAATCACTTCAGCACTTCATCCGTTCGGTACACGGGATACAGATTCAAACGCTCATCCCACGATGAGGAGCGTTGATAGAAGAAGTTGAGCCGGGCTGTGGGACTGGATGCGAACGCAGGATCTTCTGCAAGACGACGCTCGAATTCTTTCTTCACGGCCGGGTCTTTCTTGAGCATTTCTTCGGCGACAGCCTCTGCGACATACGCTTCCATGTATTCCTTCTGCTCGAAGGATGTGTTGAAGAAGCCCCAGCTCACAAAGGAATCCGGGTCATTGGGCTCGAGCAATGTCATGGCCAATTGCGAGCGTGCCTGTGCGATTGGCACGAACAGTGATCCTGCTGGGACGTCGCGCGAGTCGCGCTTCCATTCTCCTGCCAGGGTCGCGGTGGTGTGGCCCTCGAAAGTCGACTGCGAATTTTTCACGCTCGTTGCGCGAAAACTTTCGACGTTCGCGGCGGAATGAGCTGCCGATAGCACGATTGCATCGATGGCATGCAGCTTGAGCTTCTCCTGCATGAACTGCGCATACGCGGCGGGCACGATGTAGCCGCCTCGAGGTGCAACTGCACTTACAGATGGCTTGACCTGATCGAACAATGGGATGCGCCAGATCTGTGGCTTCTTGTTGTTGTATCGAGTCATGAGGGTGCCGGAGATCGCAGAGGGTTCGCGCGTGTATTCGTAGCCGCGAAACTCGATGGTCTGCTTGTGGTCGGTATTGTCGTACACCAGCGGCACCGAAGAGCCACCTAGGTGTGAAGCGCGCTCGTCAGCCGCTTGTGCCGCACGCCGCCATTCACCGCCCTGAGTGCTTGCGACCTCCATCATGTGAACGATCGCGTTGCGGGTGATGCGCACGCGAGTGGGATAGTCCTTCCAGGAGTGCGTCTCCACGAGTACCCCGATCCGGTTACGACGGGCCCAGTAGTAGTGCGAAAAACGCGCGGGTCCGATCGAGACAGCGAAGCCCGATTGAGGATCATCGTCGCGAATCAAAGAAGGATAGAAATCGACCGGCAACGATCCGGCGGCAGTTGCGCGCTTCATCATTTCGCTGAGGAGGCCACTCGCGTTACGCACGAGATCTGGATCGCCCGCCCGGGTCGGCGCCACGTTGTAGGAAACGTCGTGCTCGAATTCGGCGCCGTCGGTCACGTGCAGGTCTACATAGAGCACCGGATCCCACTCGTTCAACAGACGCAGCATGGCCTGCATCTCCGGCGCGTCCGCTTTCGTGTAATCGCGATTCAGGTTCAGATTCTGCGCGTTGGTTCTCCAGCCCATTTCTTCCGGGCCGACCTGGTTCGGGCGATTCCACTTTCCGAAGCGCTCGTGACCATCGACGCTGAATACCGGGACGAACACGAACGTCACTGTGCTCAGAGAATTTTTGGCCGCTCGCCCTTCGAGCATCTCTCGCAACGCCAGGAAGCCGGCATCCTTGCCGTCGATCTCACCCGCATGAATGCCGCCCTGCATGAGCGCCACCGGCCGTTGGCGTGATCGCGCCGTTTGCGCATCGAGCGTTCCGTCTGCGGACGCGGCCAATGCCCACATCGCCCGACCTTCAGGGCTGCGACCGAATTCGAAACAACGCACCTGCTGCGGCCACTGCTTCTGAAAGGCCTGGCACAACTGCTCCACTTCCTCATAGCGGCCCGTGCGCTGGTAGTTGGAGCGTTCAGCGATCGTGCTGAGGTCGTTGCGCGCTGCCGCCGCAAGCGTACCGGAGCATAGAATGAGGCACGCGATCGACGTGACGAGACGAATCATTGAACAGTTCCCCTTGTGTACTTCCTATTTTGGGTGTGGCCCATTTGCGAACAGACCCAAGTGCGAGTCGGCAAGACTAGGAACAGCGGCTGCTCGTGTCTACTTACGCGAAAGAAGTTGGACGAGAAATGCGGCGACATGCGCGCCAGCCTATTCAGCGTCGCCGTGTCGGCCAGTCTCTTTGAGTGAGCCGTGTGCCAAACGTACGGTGCCGCGACGGCTCCACTGTAAGGTCCCTCATGACTCGAAGAGTGCCAAAATGGAAGCCGGGTTCACGGCGAGTTTCAGGTCATGGCAAGCAATGAAGTGAGTCGCCTGCTGCAGGAGTCTGGCTACGTGCTGCTTGCGCCCGAGCAATTGCAGGAGCAGCTCGCGTTGGACCTTGGCGAGCTCGATGAGTTACGTGCCGCATGGTCTGATCTACCCGCGGATGCCTGGCTTCGTGACGGCGGCCAATATCGATATCGCCGTCATAGCTGCTTCGTGCAGCAACTTCGGGATCCGTCGATCATGCAGGTACCGCATCGGGCGCATTGGCAACCCACTGACTACAACGCGTTGCACGGCGGAATGGAGCGATGGTTCGAGCCCATTCAGTCGCATGTCATCGCACTGCCCGCATGGAGTCGATTGTTGATGACGTTGGGAGATGTCTTCGCGGCGGCGCGCCTGGTGACGCAGTGGTACATCGAAGCTCATCAGTTCCGCATCGACACCGCGCAGGGCATCGGTCGGCCTACACCCGAAGGCGCGCACCGCGATGGCGTCGATTACGTCGCTGTGATTCTGGTGGACCGGCAGAATGTTCGCGGGGGTGAAACTCGGGTATTCGAAGCGCAGGGCATCGCAGGCGTGCGATTCACGATGACTGAACCGTGGACGACACTGTTGCTCGATGATGAGCGTGTCATTCACGAAACCACGCCGATTCAGCCAGACGGTGTGAATGGCGTACGTGACACCTTGGTCCTCACCTATCGGGAACGAGGGTTTCAATCGCCACCGTGAAAAGTTAGCAAGGTGAGCAGGCCGAAAAAGCGGCTATCCTTCACGCCCGCAATCCTTACCACGTAACTGCCATGGCATCGTTTTCTGCCCGTTTGAAGCAAGCCATTGCCGCCCATAGCCCACTGTGTGTGGGGATCGATCCGTCGGCTGCATTGCTCAAGAGTTGCGCGCTTCCGGACAGCGCGGAAGGTGCGTTGGAATTCGGACGCCGAGTGCTCGAGGCAGGCCAATATCAGTTCTCGATCATCAAGCCGCAGTCTGCTTTCTTCGAGCGTTACGGAAGCACGGGATTGAAGGCGCTCGAAGATCTCACACAGCTCGCACGCGCGCGTGAAGTGCTGGTGCTGATCGATGGCAAGCGGGGCGATATCGATACAACCGCGGAAGCCTACGCAGAGGGTTACTTCGCGCCATCGGCTCCGCTTCGGGCCGATGCAGTGACGACGCATGCGTATCTTGGATTTGCTGCGCTGGAAAAATTCCTGAGGATCGCGGAGCGCAACGCAGGTGGCGTGTTCGTCGTCGTGCGGTCATCCAACCCAGAAGGGCGCGAGCTGCAATCAGCAAAACTCGCGAACGGTGAAACAGTGGCGATCAATCTCGCGCGACTGATCACTGAGCGCAATGCGCTTGCGAGCAATGAGTCGCCCGGCTTCATCGGTGCGGTTGTCGGTGCGACCTGCGAAGACGCGGAGCAGATCGTCGCAGCCATGCCTTCGGCCTACATTCTGGCTCCAGGCGTGGGCGCGCAGGGGGCGACGATGGAAGATGTGCTCAAGCGCATGCCCTCGGCGCGCGGACGCGTGCTGCCGAATGTTTCGCGGGCAATTCTCGCCAACGGTTCGAGCACGGCCGAGATTCGCACGACGATCCGAGCACTGCAGGATCGAGCGCGCTTGCTTCTATAGCACTGGACTGACACGGCAGCCTCGCGCACGGTCTGCTTTCAATCTTCGCTGCCTTTGCTCTGCGGCACCTGCACCTTACCCGAGATGCGAGCGTGGTGAATGCCACCACTGCCATCCGACTGGACAGTGAAATTGCCGCCCACATCTTCCGCAACGATATCGCCTGAGCTGTCCACGTCGACCCGCACGTCGAGCTTTACTCGCTGGACGACGATGTCTCCTGAACTGTCACTCGAAATGTGCACGGATCCGACATCAGAGATGCGAATGTCTCCCGAGCTGTCGATGGGAATCTCTACGCTTCCCTGAATGTGTTCGAGATGAAGGTCGCCGGAACTGTCCGTGACGCTCAGGTTGCCCGTCACATGATCGATATCCACATCGCCAGAGCTATCCGCCACTTTCAGGTCGCGGGCGATATTGCGAATGTCGAGATCCCCAGAGCCGTCGTTTACGCTGGCTGCAGCGACATTCTCGAGATCAACATCACCGCTCGAATCTTCCAGCTCCACGTTTAATGAAGCAGGCAAGGTGACGGACAGATCCATGCGAGCGTAGCTGTGGAAGACAAAGAAATTGCCATTGGTTTCTGGCAGCACGGTTTTCAGATACAGCACATCGCCATCGCGCCGGCTTTCGAGCTGGCTCTGCTGCAACAGTTCATCACTTGAAGCGCACGTGCGGCCACTCGCAGTGACGTTGGCTTGAGTGGAGCTTCCTCGCACCTTGAGATCGCCAGCGCCAGTCTGGATAACGATCTTTCTGGCCCCGGAAACATCGAGATTGGCCGATCGTTCAGCCTCGTGCGTGCACCAGGTATCGGCGTAGATCTGGGTGCTCGCGAACAGCAAGGCGAGGGCGCATATCGATGAGTTCATGGTGCAGTCCTGCGATAAGGTCTCGTTTGGATGCGCCAGGACTGAAGAAGGTTGCGCTAGGTCGGACGACCTGAGTGATCTTGAATCAATACGGTGGCAAGCAAGCGGCGCTGCAGCCGTTCGGTGATCGACTTCGGCTGGTCGAGCCGCATTCGTTGCATCAGGCTGCGCAATTGCGGGTTCGTGGGATCGGCCTGGATCATGTGTTTGAACAACCGTGCACGACCGGACCAGGAATTCATTTCACGACCGAGCGATCTCAGCGCGCGTGCCAGGACCAGCTCTTCCTTCGTGAACTCTGAACCGAACGGCAGCTCGCCAAACAGACCGCGTTCGCGCCAGGGTGCGAATCGCTGTGCGAGAACTTCCGGGCGGTTGGCGCGAGCGGTCTCGGGAATCTGGAACGTGCGTGGCAATTTTCCCGCATTGCGTGCGGCTGCGACGAACTCTTGCTGGAAGCGCGCATCCATGACGTTGATCAGTGCCGTGGCAGTCTCGCAATCAGTTTTGCCGCGCAGGTCCGCGATGCCGTATTCGGTGACGACGATATCGCGCAGATGGCGGGGAATGGTCGAGTGCCCGTAGCTCCACGGAAGACTCGAGGTGATGCGTCCATGTGCGGTGCGGGTTGATCGCAGACACAGAATCGAGCGTGCCTCGGCAAGCGAATGGGCCATCGCAACGAAGTTGTACTGTCCGCCTACACCGCTGACGACACGTCCATTCTCGAGACCATCAGATACAGCCGCGCCCAATCCGGTGACCATCATGGTCGTGTTCACGAAGCGCGCATACCGACGTTGTGCGACTTTGAGCTCCCATTCCGGTCCGTACAGCTCGTTGACGAAACTGATGCCGCGCATGGCGAACAGGCGCCGTTGTGCTTCTGGCAGCTCGCGCAATTCCGAGTAGAAATCTTTGGGACCGAAGAAAAAGCCGGCGTCGACAAGCACACCATTGCGCAGTCGTTCACCCAGGCAGGTGCTGGCAATGCTCGCTCGCTGAGTTGGGTCGACAAAGTTGGCTGCCAGCTGTGTGCCGTCGGGAGCAATCAGCACTCCGCGCTCGTACTGCACATCGTCGCGAAAGACACCGACGTCGCGCAGTTCATTGAAGTCGGCGTAGGACATGCGGTTCATGCCCGATGCGCTGAGTGCTTCCAGCGTTCGCTGATTGATGTTTTCGTCGATGTGCCCGTCATCGAGCAAACGCTGGATGCGTGCGCTGGGATACACGCAGCGTTTCAATACGCCACTGCGATACAGATCGAGGAAGCCATCGACCAGCATTTCAGAGCAGCCATACAGGCCTCGCTCGAACGGCGCGGTGCCGCCTTCGGTTTCGATCAGCCGTCGATGACGCTCGAGCACGCCCGTGTCTTCCAGCACCTGGCGATAGATGGCGGGTTGCTGATGTCGCAGCTGCGTCGAATACACGATCGCATCACCCAATTCACCGATGCCAAGCTGCAGCGTTCCGCCGTCGCGCAACAGCGTGCTCACGTTCAATGCAATCGCATGTTCGGTCGGCGGAATAGGCATATTCGGCGGACAGAACAGGGGAAAGTCGAGCACGGTGTCATCGAGCAGGAAATCGAATGTGTCCGCGGTCACGAGCGCATCGCCGTACATGAAAGGCAGTTCGCGATGAACCTGCCCGATCAACGCGAAGGGTCGCCCGCTTGCCCGCATCGCAGCGATTTGCGGCAACAGATCGGCAGTGAGATCAGGGTTCGCGCCCAGGCTGAGAACGCCTGAGGGCATTTCACCTGGCGGTGGTGGAGCGACGATCTGCGCGATCACGTTCATCCCACGGCGAAGCGCATCGCGACCGACGTGCGTGTAGTTGGCGCTCAGGTAATGCTGCTGCAGATGTTCATTGCGCAGCCATGCGCCAGGCTCGAGGAAGAACTCGATGACTTCGATGTTCGCAGGCAGACGACCTTCCTCGATCAGCCGCATGTACTCGAGGTCGGGATAGTTGCAGAACACACGCTGCGCGAATGGCTCGACGAAGCGTCGTTCGAGTTCGCCGTGTGCTTTGGGCACGCGCAGTGAGAGTGCCGTGATGATGGTCAGATGGATCGCGGGATCGTCACAGGCTCGTCGCACGAACGCGTTGACCAATGGATTGGGCTTGCCGATTGCCACAGGCAGGCCGAGCACGATGTGCTTGCCCACGCGACTCAGCGTGGCTTCGACGCAGGCATCCGGATCGGTAATGCGGATCGTCATGCAACGATTCGCCGCAAATAGCAGAACGCGTGCGCAGGCAACAGCGACATGTATCCGGACCCGCTCCTTGGCGATCGATCCTTCAAACCCATCCGCACAATGCGACGGTCTTCATCCGCGCGTAGCTCTCTTGTTCTCGCGGGCGACGCTTCGCCCTTTCCGCGCTTACTTTAACAGCAGAGAGAATTGAATCTGAACCTCGTTCGCGACGGTCTCGGTATCTTTCCAATCGCCCTGGCCGACGCCGAAGTCCAGACGCTTCAGTGCGGCGGTGCCTTTGAGCCATGTCGTTCCATTCTTGGTCTCGAACGTGAAGTCGATGGGAACCGGACGTGTGACGTCCCGAATCGTGAGCTGACCTGTGGCCCCGAACTTATTGCCGCCCCTGTCAGTAAATTTCTCAGCCACGTAGTGCGCACTCGGCCAGCGTTTGACATCGAACAAGTCCGCGCCCTTGAGCGTGTCATCCCGTTCACCATCCTTGGTGTCGACGGAGGAGGTATCGATTCGCACATCGAAGCGGCTGGTCGTCAGATCCTTCGGATCGAAGCGGATGTCGGCGGTGAACTTTTCGAAGCGACCCTGGAAAGCCGCTCCCGCCTGCGTCCCGGTGAACGTGACCGAGCTGCTCGCCGGTTGCATCGTCCATTGCGTAGCTGCGTATGCGATGCCAAGCGCCAGAACTGAAGCAAGGACGGCCAGACGAATTCGGTTGAGCATATGGAAGACTCGCGAAGTGGAATCAGAGCGCAAGGAACTTAATCAGGATCGGCTGCGCCGGGCGGGAAGCATGCGTCGCAGAACGTCGTCACGATCAATGAAATGATGCTTCAGAGCAGCGGCCGCATGCACGATCGCGATGCCAGCCAGGGTGAGCGCCAGCACTTCGTGAGCTTCGTGAAAAAAATCGTACTTGCCTTTGTCTGGCGCCACGAGGTCCGGCAGTGTGATGAGTCCAAACCAGCTCACCGAAAAATTTCGCGCCGAGGACATCAGCCAGCCTAACAAAGGCGTGATGAGAATCAGCGTGTACAGGGCAATGTGTGAGACGCGGCCTGCGAGCATTTGCCACGATGGCGTGTTCGGGGGAGAAGGCGGTACCGGATTCAGCCAGCGCCACACCAGACGCAACAGCGCGAGACCGAAGATCGTGATGCCGATACTTTTGTGTCGTGCGAGCACAGCGATCTTCGCGGGCCCGAGCCCCAGGCTGTTTGCTTTGATTGCCAAAACAAACTGCGTGATGATCAGGCCCACGATGACCCAGTGAAGCAATTGCGCCACCGCGCCATAACGCTGCTGCGTGTTTCTGATTTGCATTCAGGATTCAGCCCGACGGGATTAATCCGCAGTTTACGGCATGACGCGGCGACTGCGAGCGGAAAGGCACAAATGTCACGCAAACGAATAACAGTCAGCGCGGTGCGATTCGCATGGATCGTCGTCGGCGCGGCGCTTCTCGCGGGTTGCCCCAAGACCACGCGACCTCCAGCGCCGCAACCTGAAACACTGCCGCCTGTGCCAGGCACGAGTGTGCAAGGCGCAACTGTCTATGAAGTGAACCCGCAAGCCTCGAAGGTGCACATACTGGTGTTCAAGGGAGGCACTCTCGCGCGATTCGGTCACAACCATGTGATGAGCGTGCAGGGACTCCATGGCCGCATCTGGTCGCACGCCTCACTTGCGAAGAGCGGGTTCGATCTCGCGTTCGCTGTGGCTGATCTCGTTGTGGATGATCCGGCCGCACGGCAGGAAGCAGGAAGTGATTTCCCGGCGGAGATTCCTGAGAAGGATCGTGAAGGTACGCGCAAGAACATGCTGCGACCGGAAGTGCTCGATGCTGAGCAGCATCCCGAGATCACTTTGCAGTCGGTGAGCATTGCCGGCAGTGTTCAACATCCCACCGTCACTGCTCGAATCACGATTCGCGGCGCCAGTCACGATGTCGAGCTCTCGCCTTCAGTGCGCATCGAAGGCGCGCGATTCACCACGACAGGTGAGTTCGATCTTCAACAAACGGACTTCGGCATCAAGCCTTTCAGTGCAGCGCTCGGCGCATTGGAAGTTCAGGATCGGCTACACGTGAAGTTCAACCTTGACGCAGAGAAGAAATGAGACGGCTCAAGGAGAGTCGATGTCAGACTCAGCGACTTGAAAGATGACAGCGGTCTTTCGAGTTAAATCTTTGCTTCTCTGTTCCGACTTCGCGGCTGCGCGACTCTGTCCTACTTTTTCATGATCTCATCGGCGATCGCACGGGCATCGTACACATCCCGAAGCGCCGTCATGATGATGCGCGGATGAACAGCGATAGCGCGGTTCTGAGTTTCGTCGTACCAGTAGAAGCCATCGAGTGAATGGATGTTGCCGTCGAATGCCAGTCCCACCAGTCGGCCTTGCGCGTCGACGACGGGACTGCCTGAGTTACCGCCGACGATGTCGTTGTTGGTGACGAAGTTGTACGGAGTGGTCGGGTCAAGTTTGTCTTTGGCATCGAGCCACACTTGCGGGAGACGGAAAGGTGCTTTTCCCGTTGCACGCTCATACAGACGCGCCGCTGTCGTGAACGGTGAAACGTCTTGTCCTTTTTCGTTCCAGCCTTGAACAGCACCGTAGCTCACGCGTAAGGTGAAATTCGCGTCGGGATAGATTTGTGTGCCGAGCACCGCGAAGCGTGCTTTGGCGATCCGCTCTTGCCCCGCAGCGATGGGCCCCTGAACCTCATCCTCATACGTCTTGCGAACAGCGCGCGCGCTCGGATCAACGTCCCTCGCGAGAACAATCATTGGATCGGTGGATGCGTCGACTGCCGCGGCACCTCCTTCCCACAACGCTTTGCGAATCGCGGGATCTGCAAGCTTGCTGCCGCTGATCAATTTGCGCGCAAGCGAGTCAGGAGACTCGCTGCTCAAAAGCTGACGCGTCACTGGATCGTCGGCACCGAGGGTTTCACGCAACTTGTCGAGCGAAAACGTAAGCGTGAGAATTTCGTAGTCCGGATGAACGGGAGCCGGCGCCAACAAACCTCCGGCGATCTTCGGCAGATTCGAATCCGCGTATTCGCGCAGTCGCAATTCATTGCTCTTGGCGCGCTCTGCCGCCCCACGCACCAACTGACGAGCGTATGTGAACAGCTTGCTGTTGAAACCTGCAGCCGATTCCAGAAAAAGATAACGGTCGTAAATCTGGCGATTTCGTTCGACCGCTGTGTCGATGTCGGTCCAGGCACTCGCAAAGGAAGGGTCGGCCTTTGCACGCAACTCGTCCTGCTGACGCGTCTTGTAAGTGAACAGCGCATCGTTGAGCAGCGCGCGCTGAAAACCGCGATACACCTTCAGCGTATTTTCCAGATGCATCAGCGGGTCCTGAATAATGCGGGCGGGCTCCTCACCCGATTTGCCCCATTGAGTCAGACGACCGCGAAACTCCGAGTTGCGGATCAGATACGACGGCACCCAGACATCACGATTGAGCTTGAGTTGCGAAACGGTGTAGAGACGTTGTGTCTGGCCCGGGTGCCCCATGACGAATACGGGCTCGCCTGCGGAAGGGCCTTCGACTCGCCACGACAGATGATCTGGGGTGCGCGCGGGCTTGCCGTTTTCGTAAACGCGCAGCAGGCTGAAGTCCAATGCCCAGCGTGGGAAATTGAAGTTATCCGGATCGCCTCCAAACGCTGCGATCGCATCGTGCGGTGCGAACACCAGTCGCACATCGTCGTAGCGATGATATTTGTAGAGAAAGTATTGCCCGCCCTGATAGAGATTGACCGATTCGCAAGCGAGCGGGCCCGTTTTGCTATTCTTTTTAGAGGCCTCTACGCACTCTGCTTCGAGTCGACTCAGAGTCTGTTTGCGAACTTGATTCGCACGCGCATCCGGCAAGCCAGCCGTGGCTGCCTTGACCTCATCCGTGACGTTCTGAGTGTCCACCAGCACGGAGAGAATCTCGCCCGCACACGCTTTTTCCTCGTTGTGACTGCGAGCGTGGAAACCGTCACCCACGACGTCATGTCCTGGGCTCGATAAGTCCGCCAGGCACTCCATGACGCAGTGATGGTTCGTGAGCACCAGTCCTTCGCCTGAAACGAAAGAGCCCGTGCAGCCGCTTTCGTGTCGAGTCGTGGCCCGCTGAATGCGCTTCAGCCACGCCTCATCGATGTTCACGTGATATTTGTCGCGTACTGCGGCGGCGGGAAAGTTGGAGGTCGTCCACAAGCCTTCGTCAGCGTGCACGTAGCCGCTCAACGTCAGCAGGGCGCAGAGAACCAGCCATCGGGAATGGCGAAACATGCAGACTCCCCTGAGCACATGCTCGAAAGATCCGTCACACGTATAGAGAAAATCAGAATTCCGAATGCATCAATAGCAACCGCGTTCCTTCCGGCGCTTCCAGAATGGCATTGGTCGAGTCATCCAGACTGTCGGGCATTTCATCGGACAGTTGCAGTCCACGTTCTTTGAGTCGGGTGAGTCGTTCACGCATGTCCGGATCTTCAAAGCTCAGCACAGGTTGGCGCAGTGCTCGTGTGCGATACAGCCCTAAGTTGAGATGGTCGCTCGTCAGCGCTGTCCGCGGAAACGGATCGGGTTCCTCATCCATTGCAACAAAGCCAAGTGGTTCCCAGAAAGAACGACACGTTGCGATATCGCGCACAGGCATGCCGTATTCAGCGAAATATCCGCAGCTCGTTTGAATCGCGTTCGACTGGGAAGGCGGGGAGAAGGTACGAGCTTCGAGCAGGTTGATGCAATGACCACATGGATCGGTGAACGATGCCTGATTGAAGACATCGTTCCCAAGACGCTCCTGGTCGAAGCTGATGCCCTGTTCTCGCAAGTGCTCGAGACCCTTCGCGAGTTCGGGCATGACGAAAGTGAGTGCCGGCGAACGTACAACTCCACCATGCAAGCCCAGAAACAAACGACCATCAGTGACCACGGCATAAGGGTACGGCCATGTTTCATTGACGCTGGCTTGTACGAAGCCGAGCGCCTCGTAGAACTCGAGAGAAGCCTGAATGTCGGGCGTGTGAACGCTGATTTCCAGGAAGCGTCCGAGCATGGCCTAACGCTGCGCACCCAAACGCATGGCACGCTCTTGGGTCGCAGTACGCTCAGGCGGTTCGATAGCAGTGGTCCAGCCCTGTGTTTGCCGCACGATCACATCGATGAGAGCTTCTGCGTGTGCGGGCTGTGCGTTCAGTGCGGGAATGTAGTCGTAGGACGTGCCACCACTTGCCAGAAACAAGGCGCGATTGCGTAGCGCAATCTCTTCGAGCGTCTCGAGACAATCGGTTGCGAATCCAGGGCAGATCACCGTGAGTGCCTGCTTTCCGCTCTTCGCATATTCGACCAGCAGTTCGTCTGTATAGGGACGCAGCCACTCGGCACGACCAACCTGGGATTGAAAGCTGACGCTCCATTCGCCTTCCTGCAGCCCGAGTGCATTCGCCACCAGGCGAGCAGTCTTCATGCAATGGCAATAGTACGGATCACCTGCGAGTAGATAGCTGCGTGGCACGCCATGAAAGGAGAAAAGCAGAAGATGCCGCGCGTGCGTGCGCCAATGATCGCGAATGCTCTGGGCAAGGGCTTCGATGTAAAGCGGCGAGTCATGGTACTGAGTGACGAAGCGCAGTTCTGGGATCCAGCGAAATCGACGCAGCGCTTTGCTCACACTGTCGAACACGGATGCAGTGGTCGTGGCGGAATACTGCGGATAAAGCGGCAACACCAGCAGCTTGCGTACCCCATCACGATGCATCGCTTCGAGTGTCTCGTGAATGGCCGGCGAGCCGTACGTCATGCCAAGTCCGACCACCACGTCGGGCATGCGCGCTTGCAAGCCGGCTTCCACGCGTTCGGCCAGCGCACGACTGTGAATCAGTAGCGGCGACCCCTGAGGCGTCCAGATCTGCTGGTAGGCGTGAGCGCTCTTGCTGGGACGAATTCGCAGAATCACGCCGTGGAGCACTAGCCACCATAGCCAGCGAGCAGTCTCGATCACGCGGGGATCCCACAGGAACTGGGCGAGGAATCGCCGCACTGCGGCAGGCGTCGGGGCGTCTGGGGTGCCGAGATTGACGAGCAGCACGCCCACTCTTTCCTTTGAGTCGTGTGGGTAG
The DNA here is from genome assembly GCA_045810085.1 of Povalibacter sp. GTDB lineage: Bacteria > Pseudomonadota > Gammaproteobacteria > Steroidobacterales > Steroidobacteraceae > Steroidobacter. Next base: position 13,107 of record JBJMWN010000456.1, read on the forward strand.
TCAGGAAGGCCGAGGTACTTGGGCATGCGCAGGGAGCTTCGATGATGACGCGGTAGTCTGGCCTATGGAGCCATTCAAGTCATGGATGGTGGCGGGGACACTGATTGAGCCCGGCTCGACGCAGAAAGTACGAACGCAATCAAAGATCTGCATTGTTCGTCGCCCGCCTAACGACGTTTTCCAGAAATTTCTTCTGCGCCACTGAGGGGAATCCGACTCGATTGTCGCTTTACTCATTAAGGACGGCATGCGTGTGATCAGGGACGCCTTCACAGGGACCGCAAGAGTCGGTGCATGCAACCGGGCACGGACGCCTCTCACCTCATCCATCTCGACTGAATTCGTGTGCCGACCGAACGGGAGTCGCGATTCGTACTGCCCCCTCCCCGGGATTGCGACTGCCGGTTGGTAGACATGCTGTTGGCCCTCGTGCTGCAGGGCCGGCAGCTACCTAGGGAGCGGTCGGACGTCCTTGAAGCGCAACCGCCCACGCGCCGACGGACGCCCCGACCGCCCCCGCTTTATCTCTCGCCCCCTTCGACGTGGTAGCCATAGCCCAGCGTCTCGATGGTATCGACGAGCCCATCGACGAATCGCACCCGACGCATGAGCTTGTAAGGTCCGAAGTTGTAGGTCCAAACCTCGACCGGCACTTCGACCAGCGCATCCCCGAAGTAGTAATAGCGTCCGTTCACGAAATAGGACGGTCGCCGCAGTATTGAGCGCGACTGCACGTCGCTCGGTTCGCCGCACAAGTCCCGTACCGCCGTGACGGTGTCGCCTTCGCTCACGAGGCGACTGCCACAACGCATGGCGTCGGCGAAGGCAGAAGGAACTGCGCACAGGGCGATCAGAAAGATCAGTACACGCATGAACGCATGGTCCCGCAGGCGGACTGAATTGGCCATGAACCTC
>JBJMWN010000457.1:0-6842 GCA_045810085.1 Povalibacter sp.
TGCGGAGAGATTGTTGAGGTCGGGAGCGAAGTGTCGGGCTTCAAACCTGGCGATCGTGTTTCCGGCGAAGGTCACGTGACTTGTGGCCATTGTCGCAACTGTCGCGCGGGTCGCAGACATCTCTGCCGCAACACGGTGGGAGTTGGCGTGAATCGGCCCGGCTGTTTTGCCGAGTACGTCGTGATCCCGGCTCTGAATGCATTCAAGCTGCCGGATGCCATCGACGATGAGATCGCCGCGATTCTGGATCCCTTGGGCAATGCGGTTCACACCGCGCTGGCTTTCGATGTCGTCGGCGAAGATGTCCTGATCACTGGCGCAGGTCCGATCGGCATTATGGCTGCAGCGATCGTGCGATTCGTTGGTGCTCGGCATGTCGTTATCACTGACGTGAACGACTATCGATTGGATCTAGCTCGCAAGATGGGCGCAACGCTTGCACTCAACGTGACACGCGATTCACTCGACGACGCGATGAAGCAACTCGGCATGCAGGAAGGTTTCGACGTCGGACTCGAGATGTCGGGCAACGCCGCAGCCTTCCGTGATCTTCTGCGCACGATGCATCACGGCGGCAGCGTCGCGCTGCTCGGTCTGCCGCCCAATGAAGTATCAATCGATTGGAACGAAGTGATCCTGAAAGGCCTGACGCTGAAAGGCATCTACGGCCGGCAGATGTTCGAGACCTGGTACAAGATGGCCGCCATCCTGCAAAGCGGCCTGAACATTCGCCCGATCATCACGCATCGCCTGCCCTACACCGATTATCAGCACGCGTTCGAGATCATGGGCAAAGGCCAGTCCGGCAAAGTGGTGATGGACTGGGAAGCGAAGAGAGCCTAGCCGCAAAAATGCGCAAAATACGCATATAGCGAAGACGAGAAGTTTCGAGCGCTTCGCAGATAGGGCGGCCTACATTCTCCGATCTGAATATGCGTTCTTTTGCGCCTTTTTGCGGCCAGCATTTCTGTTCATTTCACTGAGCAGGCACAGTAGTAATACACCTGCGTGGGATCACTGAAGCGAGCGAGGCGAGCGAGCTCGGCTTCTACCGGCGACAGCAACTTGCGAGCCGACATGAACAGATCGTTTTTTGGCACGAGGGCGCGAGTGATTCTCGCAGCGAGCACCTGAGTCTGACGGGCCAGCGCCTGACGCCAGCCGAGCGGTGGCTCGATGTACTCCACTTTGTAGTCCTTCCCCAACCCCGCGCGCTGCGCAGCAGAGTTCAGTGCATCGCGATACGAACCGAGTTTGTCGACCAGCCCAATGCGAGACGCATCGCTGCCTGCCCATACGCGGCCCTGAGCGACAGCATCGATTTCTTCGAAAGGTTTCTCGCGCGCGGTGGCAACGTTACCCACGAAAGTGCTGTAAGCGTGTTCCACCGACAACTGCAGAATCTGACGCGGCTCCTCTTTTAACGTGCGTTCAAGCGTGAGCGAACCGGCAAGCGGCGTGGTGCCGACTCCGTCGGTGGAAACACCGAACTTTTCGAGCGTGCGCTCGAAGGTGGGAAAGACAGCGAACACGCCGATCGATCCTGTCAGTGTCGCCGGGCTCGCCCAGATCTCATCCGCATCCATGGCGATGTAATAGCCGCCGGATGCGGCGAGACTGCTCATCGAAGCAACGACCGGTTTGCCTGCTGCACGCAGCGCATCGATTTCGCGTCGAATGACCTCTGAGGCCAGCATGCTGCCGCCCGGACTGTCGATGCGCAGCACCACACCTTTGATCGAATCATCGTAGCGGGCCTGACGCAGCAAACGCACGGCCGACTCAGAACCGATCGTGCCTGGCGGTTGATCGCCATCCAGAATCTCGCCTGACGCAACGACGACGCCCAGATGATTGCCTTCGATCTCCAATGCATGCGAAGCCCGCACCGCACTCAGGTAGTCCCAGAAGTGCACGCCCTGATAGCCATGATCTTCCTTATCTTCGCCGACCATGCCCTTCAGGTATTCCTCGACTTCGTGACGTGATTTGAGCTCAGTGACGAGCCCTCGCTGCAGCGCCACCTGCGCAAGATCCCCCTTCGTCTCCCGCGCGGACGCGCCGAGTTCGTTTACGTAAGTCGTGATGGTTCCGGCATCGATGCCGCGTGCCTGCGTTACAGCGGTCTGATACTGCGCCCACAATGCAGTCAGCCACGCGAGGCTTTCTTCGCGCTCGGTCTCCGACATGTCGCTGCGACTGTACTGATCTGTGAATGACTTGAATTTGCCCGCCCGAAAAATGTTCACATCTACGTCTAGCTTGTCGATCGCACCTTTTAGGAACGTACGGTAATAACCATAGCCCTCGATGAACACGAACCCCTGCGGATCGAGGAACACATCATCCGCATTCGCTGCGAGGTAATACTGCGATTGGTCGTAGCCTTCGCCGAGCGCGACCACGCGCTTGCCCGTCGCGCGAAAATCGCGAACTGCAGCAGCAAGCTCTTCAAGTTTGGCGATGCCTCCGCCCGACATTCCGCCGAGATCGAGCACCAGAACTTTGATGCGCTCGTCTTTCTTCGCCGCTTCGATTGCTTCCACCAGATCTCTGACGAGCGTTTCAGCGTTACCACTTCCATACGCTTCCGCCACCGCACGTTCGAAAGGATCACCTGAGAGCTGTTCGACGAGCGCGCCTTGCGGTGCGATGACCAGAGCCGCAGAAGTCGGTACGACGGGAATGTGCGGTGACAGCACCGCAAGGATCACGCCGAATACGACCAGCAGCACGATCAGATGCAGCACTTTGCGGAGCGCATCGAGCCCGCGCCAGAGAAAGGAAAAAAAAGTTGCGATGGCTTTCATGAGGGGAGTTGGCTGGAAAAAAAGACTCAATGAGTGACGGACGACTGGTGAGGAGTGTTCCTGGAGATCACCGAATGGCGTAGCTCAGTCGGTAAATCGCTCCTGCCTGATCATCAGAGACCAGGAATGAGCCGTCTTCGAGCAACAGTAAGTCGACCGGACGTCCATAGACTTCATTGCCGCGGTTGAAACCGGTCGCAAAAGGTTCATAGCTCACTGCCTTGTTACCTTCGAGCTTGACCACCGTGATCCGGTAGCCGCTTTTGCTGCTGCGATTCCATGAGCCATGCTCGGCGATGAATACCTGGTTGCGATACTGCTCCGGAAACGCCGTGCCCGTATAGAACTTCACGGCTAAGGGCGCAACGTGCGCGGCAAGCTGTTGGACAGGTGGCGTGCTCTTCGCACACTGACCGAGCTTGCCGAAATCCGGGTCTCTGATATCTGCGCCATGACAGTACGGAAATCCAAAATCCAGTGCCGACTGGTCGGCTCGATTCAGTTCGCAAGGGGGTGCGTCGTCACCTAAATAGTCGCGCCCGTTGTCGGTGAACCAAAGCTCCTGCGTGAGTGGATGCCAGGTGAAACCGACCGTGTTGCGAATGCCGCGCGCGAAAATTTCTTTCGACGAGCCATCCGGATTCATTCGCGTGATCACGGCATAGTTTGGCTCGTTGCATACGTTGCAGGGAGCTCCGATCGGCACGTAGAGCTTGCCGTCGGGACCGAACGCGATGTACTTCCAGCCGTGATGTCCGTCTTTGGGAAAGTCATCGCGAACGATCTTGGGTTCGGCGGGCTGATCGAGCGAAGACTCGATCGCGTCGTAGCGCAGCACACGGCTGACTTCTGCAACGTAGAGCGCACCATCACGAAAGGCCACGCCGTTGGGCATGTTCAATCCGTGCGCGATGGTACGCACGACCGGCTTTGTACCCGAGGTCGCATTACTGATCGCATAGACACGACCTCGCCGCGTCCCTACAAATAGCGTGCCCTGAGTGCCCAACGCCATCGAGCGAGCATCAGGCACATTGTCGGCGTAGACCTCGAGCTTGAACCCCGTGGGCAGACGGACGTTCGCAATCACCTTATCCGTCGCGGCGCTTGCGAGCGCAGATCCAGCCGAGAGAAGGGCTGTGATAAACGCGATGCAAAGGTTCGAACGCAGTCGCATGCTGGATTTGAACTGGATGCTCAATTGAACGTGTGGAGTCTACGCGCGGCCAGATCAGTGTCGCTATCGCGGCCAGGCTTCAATCATGGTCCTGGAACACCAGCGTCAAATAAAAAAGGGCGCGACGGTTTTCACCCTCGCGCCCTTCATCAGATCGCAGTCCTGACCTGTTTCCAGCCAGGACGACTCGAAGAGAGTTAGACCTTCTCTTCGATGCGTGCCGCCTTACCGGTCAGATCACGCAGGTAGTACAGCTTGGCGCGGCGCACGTTGCCGCGACGCTTCACGCTGATCGAACCAATCGATGGGCTATACGCCTGGAACACGCGCTCCACGCCTTCGCCGTGAGAAATCTTGCGCACGGTAAATGAAGAATTCACGCCGCGATTACGACGCGCAATGACGACGCCTTCGTAAGCCTGCACGCGCTCGCGATCGCCTTCCTTCACCTTCACTTCCACGACCACGGTATCGCCCGGAGAAAAATCCGGAATCTTCTTCTCGGTCGCTTCGCGCTCGAGCGTTTCGATGATGTTCATGATTGCACCGATTCCAAAATAGCTTCAGATCATTTCCAAGGAGTGCGCCCGGCGCGCTCCTTCTCAAACTCTTCGACGTACTCATCGAGCAACTTGCGTTGCTCGTTCGTCAGTTGCAGCTGCTCCAGCAAATCTGGTCTGCGCCGCCAGGTACGACCCAGCGCCTGCTTGGTTCGCCACCGCTGAATCGCCGCATGATTCCCGCTCATCAAGACTTGCGGGACCGCGCGATCCTCGAACACTTCCGGTCTCGTGTAGTGCGGCCAGTCGAGAAGGCCTGCCACGAACGAATCCTGCTGCGCCGATTCCTCATCGCCCAAAACACCAGGCAACAAGCGAACCATGGCATCGATCAGCACCAGCGCCGGCAGCTCACCACCCGACAACACGTAATCGCCGATCGAGATGCTCTCGTCGATTTCTGTCGCGAGCAGCCGCTCATCCACACCTTCGTAGCGCCCCGCCAGCAAGACCAATCCGGGGAGCTGCGAAAGCTCACGCGCTTTGGCCTGCGTAAACGGAACACCATCCGCTGCGAGATAGATGCTGCGGCTTACGCCCGGCAGTCTCGCCTTCGCAGCCCTGAGTGCCGTTCGGGTGGGCTCCACTTTGAGCACCATTCCCGGACCGCCACCATAGGGCCGATCATCCACGGTCTTGTGCGCGTCTTCCGCGAACTCGCGTGGCGTACTCGCATGTACCGCCACCCGACCGCGCTCAATCGCACGACCCAACACACCTACCCGGACTGCTTCGAGGATGAACTCCGGGAACAGCGTCACCACCTCGATGCGCATTCCCGTACTCCTCGAATCACCAATCAGCTGACCAGTCGAGGACGACGCGCCCGGCATCCATCTCGACTTTCACGATTCGCTCTTTGACGAACGGAATCCAATGCTCCTGTTCGCCCTTCACTATGACCACCGTGCCGCCCGGTGTCGTCCGGAAGTGATCCACTCGACCCAGCCGTTCGCCCGTGGGCGACTGCGCTTCCATGCCTTCCAGATCACTCAGGTAGTACTCACCGGGTTCGGGCGGCGGCATTTGACTGCGCCACACACCGATCTCCAGACCTACCTTCAATCGCGCCTCTTCAGGCGTCTCCAATCCTTCCAACTTCACGAGCACGCCCTTGTCCGTGAGTCGTGCATCTTCCAGCGTCACCGGCTTCCACTCTCCGGCGCGTCCTAACTGCCACATCTCGTATTCGAGAATGTTGTCGACAGGCTCGGTGTATGACTTGATCTTGACCCAGCCTTTGACTCCAAAGGTGCCGACAATCGTGCCTAGGATGACGACCCGGTCAGAGGCTAAACCCGGCGTCGTCACGGCTGCGGCTCATCGTTCCTGCCGAACGGCAGGAAGCGCTGCTTCAGGCAGCGACGGGCTGACGACGCTGCTTCGCTACCAGCTCGGCGACGCGATCAGAAGGTTTCGCACCCTTGCTGACCCAGTAATCGACGCGCTCCAGATCGAGCTGCAGACGGGTCTGCTTGCCCTTGGCGATCGGGTTGAAATAGCCCACCTGCTCGAGTGCGGGGCCGCCCTGACGCTTGCGGCTGTCAGTCACCATGATGTGATAGAAGGGCTGCTTCTTCGCGCCGCGGCGGGTAAGCCGGATCGTTACCATGTCTTCAAGGCCTCAGGGAAATCACTGGGAAGGGGCTGGAGCCCCCCGGAAAAGGGCGCGAATGGTACTGAAAACGGAAGCGAAGTGAAAGGGTTAAAGAAGGTTACGACCCTGGAACGACGTGTCTGACCTTGGCTCCAGTGGGTTCGCTCCCGTCTGCCGACAGTGCCCCAGAGCCGGATCCCTCACATCCCCGGCAGCCTTCCCCCGAATGCCCGCATCATCTTGGCGAGCCCGCCGCCCTTACTCATGCTCTTCATGACCTTCTGCATCTGCAGATAGTTCTTGAGCAACTTATTGATTTCAGAGACATGTACGCCCGAGCCTGAAGCGATCCGACGCTTGCGCGATGCATCGATGGTCTTCGGATGCCGCCGCTCGCGGGGCGTCATCGACCGGATGATCGCCACCTGCCGCTTGATTTCCTTGCCGTTGTCCTGCGGCAGGGCTCCCGCCCTGGCGGTCAGTTGGCTTGGGAGCTTGTCCATCAGGGCGCTCAAGCCACCCATGCGCTCGACCTGCAAGAGTTGGTCGTGCAGATCCTCCAGATCGAAATCCTTGCCCTTCTTGATCTTGCGAGCGAGTTTCTCAGCCTGTTCTCGATCGACCGTCGCCTGAACCTTTTCGACGAGCGCCAGCACATCTCCCATGCCGAGGATGCGAGAGGCAACCCGTTCCGCCTG
>JBJMWN010000458.1:0-9184 GCA_045810085.1 Povalibacter sp.
ATTGCAACGATTCGCTTCATGGCCTCAGTGTGCCGTGCCGCGCGTAGTGTCTGCTACACGGGCGGTTCACACTTCCGCAATCGCTAATACGCCGGGACCGGGAGACACCGTTTGGCAAACGAAAGTTGCGAAGTCATTGCCGGAAAGCGCAGATAACCTCGTGTGCTAACACGCACGTCCGCAGTGGCGATAACCGATGGAGGGTTCAACGTTAGCCGGTCCGTGCGCGCGCGACGCAACAGCGAACGCGTACGATTGAGCAGCGCCGTGATTTGTTTTCACACAGTGCCTGCGGACGTTCCATAACCTCTGCGCCGCGATCGTGCGTAGTCGTGCTGCCCACGAATGCATCGATCGCCGTTCACTGCCAAAGACACCTTCGGCGATCGCGACCATACCGTTGTCTTGCCGCAGTGTTGGTAGCCGAGTTACAGATGTACGTATCGGCGCTCGACACAAAGCATTCGAGGAGGATTGGCGTTTTGCCAACCACGTGCAGAAATTGAAAGTGCTGCTCACGTCAACTCAAGCGCCATTGCCGATGGAAGCGATGTGATTGTCGCTGGGCGATCACGAAGTTCGATTGACGCGAGCTTCTCGGAATCGCAGGCTGCGGAACGCAAACGTGAGTGGATTGCGCACTGGCGCACATCCTTTCACGCACCCATCAGTCCCGCCGCACGCGCGAACGCCTGAAAGGGCGGCTGCGGAACAATTGGCATTGCCCGCGCCTTCCCCACACACCAGCACTTTCAGGGCCCGGGTCATTCAAACCATGTTCGACGCCAAACCGCTCGTCGGGGAATTCACGGCACGAAGCGAGCCGCAAGCATTGATGCAGGGAGAGGAAGTGGTCGCGTTGGTTTTCGAAGAAAGGTATGCGCAGCTTTTGAGTCAGGCGCCGCAAATGCTCGAGCTGATCGAGCGAGTGGCCGCGGGCGCATGCGAGTTCGGAGCCAACGGTGAGCATGACTGCGATTGTTGCGCGTGCGCAGCTCGCGAATTTTTGAACGAGCTTCCGCCGGCACCGCTGTTGAATTGACCCTCGAATCGGGCGCATACGCCCGATCCAGTCGTGACGAGATAGCCGTCTGTCAACGACCAAGCAAGATCTACAAACAGTCCATCTCGTAGATGGCCATTCGCCCTCGCCTACTTGAGCGGCGCTGACTCCATCACGAAGACCAGCAGCGAACGCCCCGTCACGTCGTAAACCTCGCCACTCGGCAACTGGGCCGAGGACTGTTCTTCGAGCGGCAGATTCGTGTCGATCAGCCGTCGCCACTGAGCAGGACCACCACCACTTTCCGGCAGCGTGAAGCTCACGAGGTCGTGATAGCCGTTGAAGACGACCAGGATGGTTGCATCCTGTCCACGCTGACGAATGCCTGTCGCCTGCGCCCGGCCATCCAGCATCATGCCGAAGCAACGCATCATCGCATCGCTCCACTGCTCTTCCTGCATTTCCTGCCCGGACGCATTGATCCAGGTGATCTCGCGAATTCCGATCTGTTCGTTCATCTCGCCCGATAGAAAGCGGCTGCGACGCAGAATCGGATAGCGTTTGCGGAGCGCGATCAATCGTTTCGCGAACGTCAACAGCGCCTCGCCCGCCGGCGACCTGTTCCAGTTCACCCAACTGATCTCGTTATCCTGACAATATGCGTTGTTATTGCCCTGCTGAGTGCGAGCGAATTCATCGCCGGCCAGCATCATCGGCGTGCCCTGCGAGAGCAGCAGCGTGGCGAGCATGTTGCGCATCTGACGTTCGCGGAGCGCGTTCACTCCCGGATCGTCAGTGGGACCTTCGACGCCGCAATTCCAGGAACGATTGTCGCTACTGCCATCCTGATTGTTCTCGCCATTCGCTTCGTTATGACGCTCGTTGTACGTCACGAGGTCATGCAGCGTAAAACCATCGTGAGCGGTTACGAAGTTGACGCTCGCGTAAGGCTTGCGTCCGTGACGATCGAAAATGTCCGCCGATCCGCAAAGCCGCGGCGCGATCTGAGCCGCTGCAGCTTCGCCGCGCCAATAGTCACGAGTCGTGTCACGGAAGTTGTCGTTCCACTCAGCCCAGCCCGGTGGAAAGCGTCCGACTTGATATCCGCCGGGCCCACAGTCCCAGGGCTCTGCAATGAGCTTTACACCTCCGAGCACAGGATCCTGCGAGCAGACCTTGAGGAAGCCGTGGCGGTTGTCGAACCCTTCGGCGGATCGCGCGAGCACGGTTCCCAGATCGAAACGGAAACCGTCGACGTGCATCTCCTGCACCCAGTATCGAAGACTGTCAGCGACCATCTGCATCACGCGCGGATGGCTCAGATCAAAAGTGTTTCCGGTACCTGTGTCATTGATGTAGTAGCGCCGCTGTTCGGGCAGTAGTCGGTAGTAGGAGAAATTGTCGATGCCCTTGAAGCACAACGTCGGGCCGCGCTCATTCCCCTCCGCCGTGTGGTTGTAAACGACGTCGAGAATCACCTCGAGGCCCGCGTCGTGAAAGCGTGCGACCATCTCCTTGAATTCCTGCACGCCGCGCCGCGGATCGGCGAAGTAGCGCGGATCGGCTGCGAAGAAACCGATCGTGTTGTATCCCCAGTAGTTCGTGAGCCCTCTGTCGAGCAGATAGCTGTCATTCAGGAAGTGATGGACGGGCAGCAACTCGACAGAGGTCACACCGAGCGATTTGATGTACTCGACGACGTTCTCGTCTCCAAGTCCTGCGAAGGTGCCGCGCAGCTTCTCGGGCACTTTCGGATGGAGCTTGGTGTAACCGCGTACATGTGTTTCATAAACGATGGTGCGGTCCCACGGTACGAGCGGTTTGTGGCTCTGCTTCCAGTCGAATCCTGGATCGACTACCACGCTCTTCGGCACGAAGGGTGCGCTGTCACGTTCGTCGAAACTCAGATCCTCATCCGGTGAGCCGATCGTGTATCCGAAGCACGCGTGATCCCACTTGATCTGACCCATGAACTCGCGGGCATACGGGTCCAGGAGCAGCTTGTTGTGATTGAAGCGATGGCCGTTGTCCGGCTCATAAGGCCCATGCACACGATAACCGTACACGGTTCCCGGGCTCAGTCCTTCGATGTAGCCGTGCCAGATTTCATCGGTGTACTCCGGCAGTTCGATACGCTGCTCCTCGCTCCGACCGTGCGAGTCGAACAGACACAGCTCAACCTTCGTTGCGTGAGCCGAAAACAGTGAGAAATTGACGCCTTTGCCGTCCCAGACGGCGCCACGCGGATGCGGTGAACCTTCACGAACACGAATGGATTTATCGGTCACGTAATCAACTCTTCGATTAGGGGTGTCCTGCGAACGGCCAACGGGCCGTCCTCGTTCCGCTTGGACATGCGGCTACTGCTGGACCAGAACGGCGAACGGGAACTGCGCCAGCACGTTTGCCACCCGCAGCCTCTGCTGTCCGGATTCGTGCTGCACCGGCGTCACAGGTTCATTCGCAAATAGCTCTATGAATGATTCCGGCGAACCCGCGGGCAAATCGATGGTCGTCTCTCCCCATACATTCCCGATGGGCGACGCTAACGCAGCATTCATGAGCTTGCATGCCCAGCGCGACACCACGACCACGATGCGTCTTGAGTCTGTGGTTCGTGCAAAGGCCAGCAAATGCTCGCGCTGCTCGCCTTCGACGTTCAGCGGCTCGTAGCGACCCTGAATGAAGACATCTGGATACTCGCGCCGAAGTTTCAACAACATGTATGTGACGAAAAGCTTCCCAGTCGCCTGCGAATGATCGGACAACAACGCACTTAGCAGCTCCGATCGCGAAGAGCTTTGCAGTCTCTGTTCAAGTTCGGCGATACGCTGCTGCGCGCGATCGAAATCCACGCGACGTCGGTTATCCGGATCGACGAGCGCGTAGACGGTGGATTCATTGCCTTGATAAATATCTGGAACACCGGGCGATCCCAGCTTAAGCAGGACCATCGCCATCGAATTCAGATAGCCGAAGTAGCCGACGATCTGCGCAAGCTTTTCGAAGTCATGCAGAAAAGCATTTCGTCCGCGGCTTTCCAGCAAGCTCGCTGCGAATGCATTCAATCCGTGCTCGTAGTCATTGTTGACATTGATCCACGACGTCGCTCGCTTCGCTTCGCGCGCCGCCTTGACGGCGTACGCTTGCAATCGTTCTGTCTGCTGAGCGACATCGGACTGGCCATCCCAGATACCGAGCAATGACTGGTAAAGCAGATATTCATCATCCCGATCTGGCACTTCCTGATCGTTGACGATACTGCGGCGACTACGGTTCAAACGCGCCCAGCGTGAGAGATGCCGACGCCAGTCATCGGGGATTTCACTCAGCACCGCAAGTCGCGCACGAACATCTTCGCTGCGTTTGGAATCGTGTGTCGAGGTGCCCAGCATCGCGAGCGGCCAGGACTTCGCTCGTTCCGCGTTTTCCTGATGCACGGCCTGGCTCGATACCCCGAAACGTCGCGGATCACTCCCCACTTCATTCAGACACGCGAATCGATTGAAGCGGTACAACGCGGTGTCTTCCACGCCCTTGGCGGTGACCGGTGAGGTGACTTGCTGGAATTTCATCGCGAACTCGAGCATTGCTGCCTGACGCTCCGCCAAGGCGGGCCGCTTCGGACTGACCAGCAAAACGTCACGCAGAAAATCGAACACGCTCACGTCAGCAGCAACGCTACGCTTGCGTGCGATCGACACAGCCCAATCGATGGTGCGCCGATCCTCTTCCCGTACACCTCGTGGGCTGATGTAGGTGCGATAAATCGGGAAGCAGGCAATCACTTCCATGATCGCTTCACGCAACGCCGGTCGGGTGAAATCGGCCGTATGACGATCCGCTTGCGCAAGACGATCGAGCTGCGTGGCAAGGCCTTCAACTTCAGGCGCCAGCAGAATGCGCATCACGAGCTTGCGACCCTGATACGCGATCTCCTCAAAGCTCTGCAGGTTCTCGACGAAGTTGCGGTAAACGCGCGTGATCGGCGCTTCGCCCGCAGTATCCACGAGCCAAGCCGTCGCTAGCGCACCGAATTCATAGCCCGTGGTGCCCTGGATAGCCCAGCTCTCCGGCAGACGTTCATGCTGTGCGAGGATCTTCTCAGTGACGACATAGAAAGGCGCATCAGGTCCGAGCGACTGCGCTACGGAGTTTCTCAGCCTCGAAAAATATTCCTCGGGATCGTACAAGCCGTCCGAGTGATCGATGCGCAGTCCCTGAATATTTCCCGCGGCCACGAGTCGAGCGATCAGCCGGTGTGTGTCCTCGAATACGGAAGGATCGTTCATCCGCAGAGCGGCGAGCGTATTCACATCGAAGAAGCGTCGATAGTTGATCTCATCTGAGGCGACGCGCCAGTACGCGAGCCGATAGGCCTGAGCATCATGCAGCGCATCGAGCGCATCGAAGCTCGAAGGATCTTCTGGGCGACCGTTTACTTCCGCCAGCACGTTGTTGATGTACGCGAGCACTTCGGGATCGCGTTCAATCAGGCGCAACAGGCGTCGCTTGTGTGCTTCCTTATCGCGATATCGCTCGGTTCGCGCGTCCTCGTTCAACTCATTGCGTGCTGGCAGACGCGCAAATGAATTCAGCAGACTGGCGAAATCCGCAGCCGACTCTTCCATCAACGGAGGATCACTTCGATCTTTGAAGATCCTCGGATACTCACGCGGGTCGATGGGGAAGCGATGCTCGTGATAGCAGAAGTTGAATTCACCGCGCTCCGTATCGAACTTCAGCTTGATCTCCCCTCGCTCGAGAATCGCTCCGTACACATCGCCGAGCACCGGCACGAGCAGCCGATTGCGCAGCGACGGCCGGTTCGGACGCCAGTCGATATCGAAGCAATGAGCGTTCTGCGCTGAGGGCCCGTTCTCGAGAACATCCAGCCACCATTGATTGTCGTTGCCCATCACGCCCAGATGATTGGGCACGATATCGACGATCAGCCCCATTTCATGCTGACGCAGCGCTTCGCACAGCCTCACGAAGTCGTCTTCGGTTCCCAGATCGGGATTCAGTTGTGTGTGATCAGTGACGTCATAGCCATGCATGCTCCCCGGCCGCGCCTTCAGAATCGGGGAGGTGTAGAGATGACTGATCCCGAGTCGCGCCAGATACGGAATGACGCGAGTCGCGTCTGCAAACGTGAACTCGCGATTCAGTTGAACACGGTATGTCGCACGCAGGGGTACGTCGCGCACGGTCAACCTGTGAAGAACTTATCTGCGCGCGCGCAGGTCAACTCGCGCCCAGGCTATCGCCGCGGCGCTCATACAGCGCCTGCTGAGCTGCGAGATTCACGAACGGAGTTGTGCTTGGTTGTACCGGACGATGCATCGGATATTCCGGCGGCAGACGACGCAAGGTCTCAGCGACGCGATGAGGAGTACCCAGATCGCTCCAGCCGCAATCCGGAACGCGCAGCACACGCAGGCTGTGCTCATTGCCTTCCAGAAGGTCCGTCGAAAAATCGATGCTCGGCAGACGTTCGTAGAGATCGACGATTGCTGGCCAGTAAGAGGCGCCCATCGAGTCGGAACTCACAGCGCGGCTGATGATGACCTGCATCTCCAGCACCAGCGGCGCATAGCGGCGCATGAACATCTCGATCAGCGATTGAACTGACGCTGCGACGATGAACGTGTTCCACAACGCGCCTTCGTTCACGATTGCGCTCGCGACGCTGTAATCGGGCTTCTCGATGAAACGGGCGACTCGTTGCGTGCCAAACTCATCGCGAGTGCCTGGCAGGATGTATCCCAATTCGGAATCGACGCGCTCTGGCGCCATGCCAACCAGAATGGGTGCTTCCGAGCTTTGCTCGAGACGACCGAGTGCGATGCGCAGTCCCTGACGCAGTATCAGTTCGTCAAGAACGTGATGGTCTGCGGGCAGAATCAGAATGCGCGCTTCGGGATCGCGAGCGGCAATCTGCAAGATCGAATACAGAATGCCGATGCCGGTGCCGCGGCCACGCGGCTGAACCAACAGATTCCGGCTGGACTGATTTGCAAGTAGTGTCGACCACCATTGACGGTGTTGTTGAGCGACGATCGAGCAGATCCGCTCGTGTGGAATCAGCCCGTGAGCGCGTGCAATCGCTTCTTCGAGCAACGTCTGCCCACCCGCCAGCGAACAAAATTGCTTGGGCACCGAGGTGCCGCAATGTGTCGTGGTCAACTGACGTAAACGAGTACCCTCGCCACCTGCAAGCACCAGCGCCCATGCATGATCCGAGACATGCGGAACGCGCACCTCTTCTCGATGCGGTTGTACGACTTCAGCGTGAGCGTTCCCTATACGGCCCCAGGTCTGGCTGGCGGATTCCATATCGTCTCCGTAGTAAGTCGCAGGTGAGCGGGCACGAAAATGCTGTGCCCATAACTTCGACTAAATACCCGGAAAGCGAGTGCAGTTCCTAGGCGGCCGCGGTAAATACGCGTTGCTGGATTGATGACGTGTTAGCGAGTCAGGATCACTCCGACGACACGTCGGCGTTCGGAGTCACGGAAACAGATTGACAGCGCTTCCCTTTGTGATCGTGTCGCATGCGAGTGCACGAGAATCATTCCATGCGTTTACCCGGTGCAGTCTTCAACCAGGCACGCAGTACTTCGGCGACACTCCATGCTTGCGCCATACACCCACCTGGACGATGCGGCGCTTCGGCGTCGAAGATCTCACTGATGCTGCCCATCCCAGCGTCGCGCAGATGATCTGGAAAAGCTTTCAGGAGTTCACGCGCGTCGCCGGTGTTGGGATGTACTTTCAACCATGCGTCCACGAAATGCCCGATGAGCCATGGCCAGACCGTGCCCTGGTGATATGCCGCATCGCGCGCCAGCAAATCACCGCGATAGTGCGCCTTGTAGTCCGGATGATCCGAGCTCAGCGTTCGCAACCCGTAAGGCGTGACGAGTCGCTCGCGGACGACCTGGAGCACCTCGCCCCAATGCGCCTGATCCAGCACGGGATGAGGCAATGAGATCGCGAAGATCTGATTGGGGCGAATCGCCGGATCGTCCGTTCCGTCTGGACCATCGATGACATCGAACAGACATCGAGTGGTCTCATTCCAGTAACGAGCATTGAAACTTGCTCGCACCTGCTCGGCGCGCATTTCATATTCGCGAGGTGACTGGCCGTTGGCCGTCGCCCACGTCTGCATCAGACGCAGCGCGTTGTACCAGAGCGCCTGGATCTCGACGGGCTTGCCGCGGCGCGGTGTTACGACCCAGCCGTTCACCTTTGCATCCATCCACGTCAGCTGATAACCCTCAGCGGCTGCCGAGATCAAGCCGTCGCCGTCCATGTGGATGCCGAAGCGAGTGCCTGCCACGTGATGCTCGATGATCGATCGAAGCATCGGAAAGAGATCCTTCACGATGGATTCGTTGCCTGACACAGCGACGTAACGTGAGATCGCGTGGAAGTACCACAGCGTTGCATCGACGGTGTGATAGAGCGCTTGACGCTCACCTTCCGGAAACAGATTGGGAAGCAGACCATCCTTCACATAGTTCGCGAACGTCCGGAGAATTGCTCCGGCCTCGCGCCAGCGTCCGGTGCACAGCGTCAAGCCTTCCAGACTGATCATCGTGTCGCGACCCCAGTCCGCGAACCAGTGATAGCCAGCGTAGATGCTGCGCAACTCCCCGCCCTGCGCTTGCGCGAGAACGCTTTCTTCCTGCCGGCTGCCCGGAAGCACGATGAATTGATCGGCCGCCTGAGCCAGTTGCCGCGCGACGACATCGTCCTGCGGAAGATGAGCACGTGTGAGCAAATCGTCCAGCCGGCGGCATTCCGCCTCGAATATATGCGTCGCATCGAACTCCAGCCAATCCCAACTGTGCGTCGATGCGATGAAGCACGCAGGCTGATGCTGGGTTAGGGAAGCGGTGAACCATCCAGGACTGAACACGTTTTCAAGCGAAGTCTCTCCGCGCTCACGGTCGATGCGGTACACCGTTTCGAGATCGTGCCGTTCATCTGTGGTGAACACCGAAGGCTTCGGTTGCATCGCCATCCGCAGCGTGATTGGGCTGCCGGTCAGACTGACTTCGTGACGGCCTTCCTGCACAGTGAGTGTGAAGATTCCTTCACGCGGCCGATCCGGTGCCTCGTCATGACGGCGAAACGAAACGAAAGGCCGGATGCGCACATCCACCGGAG
>JBJMWN010000459.1:0-12483 GCA_045810085.1 Povalibacter sp.
ATGATGAGCGCGCTACTTGCGCGCTGATTGCACCAGCCATTCCTTGGCTTGAGCGGGCGTCATCGTGGGATCGCCACCCTCTTTGGCGATCGCGCAGAGCAAAGTGATCGCATCGCTTTGCTTCGCTTTTGTGACGGTGGCAGAGACCTTCAGTTTGTGGTGCTCGAACGTGGCCCGTAATGCCTGAGCCGCAAAGCGTGGCGCGTTCTGAAGTTTCTTGCCCTGCAATTGAGAAGCAGCAGTTTCGCTGGCGCGAGCCGCCTCTTCGAGCCATGCCCGCGTGCTGCTCACTTCCGCAAAAGGAGTGCTCGAATCCTGGAAAGCACTACCCACAGCATTCAACGCCTCATGCTCAGGTGAGCCTCGATCGTTTGCACGCATCAGCCATTCGGATAACGCGGTTGCGTGCTTCTCGAATGCTTTGAGCGATTGACGAACACCACGGGCACCAGCACCCGCGTCGAGTTCGTGATGATCCGCAAACCCACGAGCGATGTTGAAGATGTGCTCGACGAACTCATCGCTGTCTTTCACTGCGCGTGCCGCTTTCTCCAGGGTCTTGCTTCTGCGTTTCTTGCTCATGGTGCTGATGACATCCGGCCCGAATGGCGGAGGCGGATTCTGGACGGGTTCCAGCGCAAGATAAAGAGAAGCGTCGGTTCTGATTTCCAATCTCCAGGACAGGCTCACAGCTTTCGGCGTGCTCACCCGGCGTTATCGCCGTTGCGATTCACGATCCTGTCGCGAATTCGTGCGATCAAATGATCGATGCCGAACAGAGAAGGAGCGAATCGCGCGGCGACGCGTCCACCTTGCGCGAGTTCGTTGAGGCGCTCGAGGGTCAGTTGTTCTTCCGCGTCTGTGTCCATCAGCGGTTCGACGTTGCGCAGCATGGTGAATGTCAGGCCCGCGTTGACTCCCAATTGAGTGGTGTTGGCGGGCATGCGAGCCAGTGCAGAACCCGCGCGGGCGAGAACGTGCATCAGATCGATCGCTGCATCGAGTGCCTGCTTCTGCACTTCAAGTCCGAGTTGAGCAGGGCGCCCGAAGGCCTGAGCGAGAAACCGTAATAGCTGGCCATACACCGCGTTGGCGAAATCCAGTACGCGGGCTGCAGCGGGATCATCGATGAAGATCTTTCCTTCGGGCTCGGGCGGTCGACGCATGACGGGATTGATCGCCGTTGGCCACGCGGGTGCAAACAACGGATCGTTCGCCGAGAGGCTCGCGTATTCGTTTTGAATGGACCGAAAACGCTCGTAGTGCGAGTCGTCGCGTTTCGCTGGAGAGCCTTCGCCCTGCTCGACGATCGTGTCTATGGCAAGCAGTGCGGTTCGCAGGTCAGCGACTACGGACACACCTTCGAGATCGACGAGTTCGCGACTGACCTGACCGGCAACGGGCCCAATGAAAAGTCGTGACTCACCGAGACGGTTGCTGCAGGCGGTGAGATTCAAGCGCAAGGCATCGTAGAGTCGACTGACAGTGGCGTAGTCCTGCACGCTCGGCATCAATCCCTGATAGGCCTCTTCACGTCTGTATTCCTGCTCGTGCTCGAATCCCTGGCCGTCCTCGCGTTCCATGCCTTGCGGGCGTTCCAGATACACGAAGTGTTCGAGTGTTTCCGGCGAGAAGGGCGTGAGCTTCACAACAACACCCGACGGAAAATAGCCGGGCGCTACAGGGAAGTTAGGTCGGTTGAAATGCGGCCGACCGCCGATCGCGACTGAAAGGTTCGACACCAGAACAAGATGGACCATCTCATCGAGCGCGACAGCGACGATGGCCTTGCGCCAGCGATTCACTACCTCTGCCTGGGTCGCTGTGAGTCCATCCTCCTCGCCGCGTTTAAGGCTGAATGCAGCGTAAAGATAGCTGCACATAAGCGTGTGTTCGATTTCGGCGGCTTCAGCCAGGAGATGGAACAGTTGTTCACGTGGGCCGACGATGATCTCGGGCTCGGTGTTGTCGCTCGAATGGGATGACTCAGTCATGAAGGCTCCGCTGACATTCGTAAGGTCAACTGAAGGCGTCTACTGAAGTTCCGAACCGAAGCCCGTGTTCTCGACACTCACTCAGTGTCGTTTGAAACAATCACAACGCGGAGCACTCATGAACATCAGTCGATTCCTATGTATTGCTGGACTACTCGCGGCGGGCGCCGCATCAGCAGGCGGCGGTGGCCAATCCAATGTCCTTTTCAGTTTCGATGGCGGTACCGGTGTCCAACCGTTTCGTAGTGCAGCCGGTGTGCCCACATTGAACACCGTGGCAGGTGTGCCGCCAGGCGGCGCTCCCTGGGGACTGACTTCGTTCGAAGCCGTCATCAAGACGAACGGCGACATTCGTGCCCATGGCACAGGTGTGTTGTTGTTGGGTGCGGATGGCATTGGCACTCGGGCTGGGCCGCGTCAGGTCATCCTTTCGCTGTTCTGTCGCAATGCGCCGGTGCCACCTGCGGTAACGGGTTCGTTGCAGACGGCAGGGTTCAACAGTGACCCCGTCGATCTCGATGAAGACGGCGATTTCTCCCTTCGCGGCAAGCTCACGGACGCGACAGGTGCAACACCACCGTTGAATTGCGGTGATTCAGTCGACAATCGTCCAGTACTGCTTGTCCGCTCAGTGATTCCGGCAAATCCAACGACAGGAGCGCCTGCGGCGCCCGGTGCCTGGTTTGCTGCAGGTTTCATTGCCGGTAAGCATCACGATGGAAAAGGTCACGACTGGAACTGATCGATCCGAAGGGATCTGTTGAGAGCGCCGGCGGCACGGAAGCCGCCGGTTTTTTCTCGATCCGATTGCGAATCAGCCGGTCTCCTGCAGCTCCTGCACTTGCCGCCATTCGTGGCGTCACGCCGCTCTGTGCTTTGAAGGCTGACAGCGCGGCGTCGCTGCCGCAGCCGACCTCCACTGCAATCATCTTTTAGTGACGCCGTGCCTGTTGAGCCAAGACTCACACGCCAGCTCTGAAGCTATGCGCCGGGCGTGCAGCCGACCTGTCGCGAAAGCTGCTGGCAAACACACTGCGAGACATGCCTGCGACATCCGCGAGATGTTCGAGTGACCATTCACGCGCAGGTTGTTCGTGCATGGCGATGAGTGCGTGACGCGCACTGAAAGCCATTCATCGACGCTTCCAACTGATCTGCATTTCCGGACCGCCGATCAAGTGATCCGGATTCTACGTAGCTTCCAGTCCCTGTTGGCTCCCTATAGTGGCAACGAAGCAAACCATTCACTCGAAGGAGCACTTCATGTCGATCGAAAAAGTTCTCTACACCGCGCAAGCCACGGCCACTGGAGGTCGTGATGGCCGCGCGGTTTCATCCGACGGCGTTTTGAACATTCAATTGTCCACGCCACGCGAAATGGGCGGCGGCGGAGGGCAAGGCACGAATCCCGAGCAGCTGTTCGCAGCTGGATACTCAGCCTGTTTTCTGGGCGCGCTGAAGTTTGTCGCAGGCAAAGAGAAGGTCGCATTGCCCGCGGAGACGAGTATCACGGGTCGAGTAGGCATCGGTGCGATTCCCACCGGCTTTGGGATTCAGGTGGAACTGCGCATCTCGATACCCGGCGTGCCTCGCGAGAAAGCTCAGGCGCTTATCGAGAAGGCGCATGTGGTGTGCCCATACTCGAACGCGACGCGCGGCAACATCGATGTATCGCTCGTGGTTGCCGAGTAACAGCATCGAATTCCATTGGGCCGCGTGAGGAGCGTCTCGCGCGGCTGATGTGCACGACACCGACTGATTGCGCTTCTGGTTTCGGCAAAAGCGGATTTCCTGTCAACGCCAATAACAAAGCATGAAACCCGGCCTACCCCTGACATCGTGTTTCATGAATTGCTGTTTTAAACGTAGCTGAGCCACCAGTCTTGTCGCCGTGCCTTTACGGCCGCGACCCATCGGCAGAGCGGATAGAGAATGACAACAACCGTGATCCAGATCAGGTAGACCCCCCGCAAGTCGACGCCAAAGCCTTTGGGAAAGTAGCGGTAGTGCGTAAAAAACTGCTGTGTCGCATAGCCCTGCGCGACGCCAAGCAAGATAGCCACGCCATGAATGAGATAGAGATGCGCGATGTAGAAGGCGAGCGGCGCGCGTCCGAACGTCCTTAATGCATTCTTGATCGGACCGTGGAGACGATCGACAAATGCACAGGCAATCGCGGCGGGGCCCAGAGTCATCAGGATGTAAAGAAGACTCGGCGGGTACTTTGTCGTGCCAAGAAAGGACATGACCGAAGCTGCAATTCTGGTCGGGTCAAACTTCCACGGGCGCGGGTCACCGTACACATTCAGCGCTCGGATCAGAATGAATGCGATGACCAGACCCAGACCTACGCGTAGCAACAATTCGCTCCGCCGTTTCTCCGGCAGCTCGAAAAGAGCAGCGGTGCCGTAGCCGAGGAGCATGACACCGGTCCAGGGTAACAATGGGTATGAGAAGAACACCGAAAACGTGCCGACCTCGTAGAGCTGTCGCGCATGGAGTACCGCCCACAGTGGGGCGGTGCTTCCAGTCGTACTCGCTGCCGGCCAGACCGCATCCAAAAGATTGTGGCCTAGCAAGATCACGGCACCGATGGCGAGACATGCACGCCTCCCTAAGAATTGCACACCGGCCAGAACCACCATGCTGGCACCGATCGCCCAGATCACCTGCAGGCCTACGTAGGTTCGTCCGCCGAGCTCAGCGATGCCTGTCGGTGCGAACGACGAGGCGGTGGAAACAACGAGAACCTCCAGGACAATCAGCCACAGGCCTCGCGTAAGCAGAAATGACGACAGCTCCGCAGGCGTTCTGCGGCGTGCCATCAACCCGGCACTCGTCCCGGCAAGGAAGACGAATGTCGGGGCGCAAAAATGAGTGATCCACCGAGTGGCAAACAAGAGTGGCCCCGTTGCCGGATCCGCCGTTGGGTCCTGTACGGACGCAGTCATGACGAAGTCACGAACGTGGTCCAGAGCCATCACCACGATCACGAGCCCGCGAAGGATGTCTAGCGATGACATTCGGTACGCCCGCTGATCAGATGCCCCGGCGGCCTCTTCAGCAGAGCGTATGGGTAGGCTCGCTACCGTTGAGTCGATCCAGTTCATGGTGACCTCACACAAAATAAGTCCCGGTGAGTGTCGTAGTCAGGCCTCTCGGTTCCAAACGATGAAGCGATGGCTCATTCAGACGGAAGGACTGGACTCGAAGCGAACATCGACAGTGGATGCTGGACTAGGGCTCCAAGAAGATTTCATCGCAATTTAGTGAAGCTTGCCCGGGTGCCCGGGCGCACCGCGTCCCTTGAGACGTCCGCGAGCTGCCTGCGAGCTGTTAGATCTATTCGGCTTTCCGCTTCGGGTCGGAAGCAGACCGATCGGAAAGGACAGATCAGCGCTAACACTTGCGGTGCACACACGACCTGCTGCCGGCCTTCTGCTTTCGATGCGCATGCATCGAGATTCAAAATGCAAACGTAACGCGGAGTTCTACTCTCGGCGCTTATTGGTCTGATCTCGGTCGCCGGCACCGTTCACGCCTATGTCAACAATCATTCATTCGTGCGATCGGTATCTCGCGGAACGGCGCATTGATACAACCTGGAAAACAGCGCCAGCAGCTCACGCCCGGATTGGGAAGTCAGTCGGCAGATTTCCAGGGTCGGGTGCTGAGCGCGGCGATTCGGTGATTCGTCCGCCATCGCGTCCCAGGCCTCGCGCAATGCCGACGACACCATTGAAGCGTCGTCGTCCACGCCGAGCAGGACAACCACTTTCTCCAGCGGCACGGTATTCATCAGCTGATAAATTTCGAAACGTGTGCCGGCCCGGTTCGGTGCATATTCTCGCAAGTCCAGCAGAACGACACTCGCCGAGGCCATCAGCTTCGTCACGGCGTCTCGCCACGCCGTCTCGGCACAGAAGAATTCGGTCGCCCGAAACCGTCCGTCGGGATCACGCTTCGCGTCCAGCGACTCGAGCGCTGCGTGAACCTCATCGGGCGTCGAAACGAAGCGCCTCGCCAGCTTGCCCTGGAGGTATTCAAACAGTTCGTCCGGCTCGATGTTTGCGCCGGCGAGGTCTGGGCCGCTGATCAACAGGACCGGTCCGGCGAATCTCCAGAATGATAGAAGCCGATCGAAGAACGTTTCGGAGCGGGCCGGTCGCTTGAACACTCGCAGGATGACAAGCCCGCCTACCGATGCGGGTGCGCTCAGAATCTGACGCCGCTTCCAAATCCTGGACACGAGTGCGATCACAGCGATCCACGCACTCATGCAGACGAGCAGCCCAAGCACCTGCGATAGCGTTGCCTTGGCGCCAACGAGCGCGGCGAACCCGATAGCCACGAGAGAGGTGACGATCCAGTACGCCCATCCAGACAGCTCATGATCGCTGAAGTGCTTCCGCTGATAGAGACGGGCCAGGGCAAACATGATCGCGGCAGCGATCGCAAACGTCACAAGAAAAATGCAGCCGAGCACAACGGTAGCTGCCACGCTCCACGCCGAGTCGGTGGCTGCATCTTCGCCCTGCGCCAGCACTACGACGACGGCGCTTACCAGTACCAGGCTCGCCGAGAGTGACACGATGAGTGGAGCTGCTGCACCACGGATGCGAGGTTGCTGGAGGAGCGCCACGGCGGCAGCGATGATCGCGAACGCGCCTGCAATCGCCACAGGACCGGGTCCTATCGGACTCGTGAAGAGTGTTGCCGCTACAAAGGCCACGCCGGTGGCAAGAGTCGGCACGTAGAGTGTCCGCCGCGCGACGGCTGTCTGGACGCCAAAATGGAATGCAGGCGGGCCAGCCAACATCAACGGCAAGAAGAGCACCGTCATCCAGATGGGGCCGACGGAGAATTTTTGATCAAACATCAGCGTCATCATCCGGAACACCATCCAGACCAGCTCAAAGCTTCCGGTCCCGATCGCGTGTTGTAGCGCGGCAATGAACGCGAGTCCGAACGTTGCAAGAAACAACATACCGAGCCAGTAGACCGTGTGAACGGCGAACTGGGCGACCAGGAAGCTGCGGCGACAATTCAACACGCGTGACGCTAAGTCGAGGCGTGCAGTTGATAGGTCGGCTGCGGTTATCTGCAAAGGCCGAGGCGAGTGAGTTCCCGTCAGCAGGCTGGACGCCGTCTGACCACTACTCTGGTAGCGAATGATGGCGCTGACATAGCGTCGACGAAGCAGAAGTGCGGCCACGAAGGAAAGCAGGAGTACGACGATCGCAATCAACCACGCCATGCCCAAAGCTGTAGCGCCGAGGGTAGGGCCGTCGTCTGCATTCATGACAGAAGCCCGGACATCTCAACTCACATGCACGGGTTCGCGAACGGAAGCAACGATGGACACTGATGACCCTCCGTGTCGTAACGAGCCGGGTCAAGGGTGCCAGCTATCAAAGGTCTTGTGCCATCTCGATCGGGAGCATTGGCTCGCGTGAGGTGCGTCTCGCGTGGCCGATGATGGTCAGTGATCAAAGAGTAACCGCAGTGATTGCGCGTCTGCTTCCGGCGCAGAAGCAAACGACAGAGAAATGCGACCTGACACCGACGTCTACCACTGACGCGGCGTTGCTGTTGGACACAGGAACACGGGCGACATTTTTGCCGCGTGTTCTGGGCAAATCGCCGGGGGGTTGCGCACTCAACGGTTACCCCCTCGATCTCCGGTTTGCCGCAACGCAGAAATCAGCGGACTCGATGCTGCAAGCACACGCTCTACGCCCGCGGAATCTCAGCACTTAATCCTTATGGCGGAGTGACCGCGCCGCGGCCAGTATGCATGCTGGAACTGAGAGCCCGTTGGGTTTGCACCGCGCCTGCCGGTTGAGCGCACCCACTGCATGCAAACTGGCCGTGAAAGTTTCAGGGGCCACGACATCAGACAGAGGGAAGCGAGGTCCGTATGCCGATAAAGCTCTTTGTCAGTCACATCTCGGAAGAGGGCGATATCGCTGCGTTGCTCAAACAGACAATGCAGAAAGATTTCATCGGGCTCGTGGAGTTTTTCACATCGTCGGACATTGGCAGCATCAGCGCCGGCGAGGATTGGCTGAGCGCGGTGCAACACGCGATGAACGAGGCCACGGCCGTACTCGTACTGTGTAGCAAGGCGTCGGTGCTACGCCCGTGGGTGCAGTTCGAGTTGGGCGCTGCCTGGATGAAGGAGGTACCGATCATTCCGATCTGTCATTCAGGATTGCTGGTGGCAGAACTGCAAATGCCATTGTCATTGAAGCAAGGAATTCAGCTTGGAACTGAGAAGGGTGTGCGTCGTCTGTATGACGCCGTAGGTACGCTTCTGAAACTTCCACAGCCGCCCGAACCCCGTGACCTACCGGGTTTTCTCAAGGAAATCGCTCGCCTGGCGGGGACATTCGAAGCTGGTGGAGTGCAGCAATACGAAAGGCATATCGATATCGTCATTCCTGCACCAGGCCAACTGCCTGAACCGATGATCCCGGATGACGTCCGGGTGGAATCCAACGAGCTGTCGCTGCAGCTTTTCGGGTTGAACGGCACCGTGAAGAAATGGCGGGACATTGCACGCGCAGCGCGCAAAGGTCGCGATCAGCGCTGGTTGGAACAACTGCAGTACTGCGTCTCGTTGGCCAGCCGGAATGAGGGCTTTCGCCCCGTGCAGGCCATCTTTCATACCGACACCGCGTCGTACCAGCCACAGCTTGCGAAAAAGGAAACACAGCCGGACGGCTCCTGCCGCTTTCATGTGCACTTCGTAGAGACCACAGCGGCTCCACTGATGGAAGTGCAGAACCAACTCGGCATGCTCGTGACGCTGCTGCGTCTAGGCATGCGTTTTCGCTACGAGGTGCTCGAACGCTTCCGCAAGCGGATTGTCGCGATGTCGGCTCAAGAACTCGAAGCTCAGAAGAGCGACATCCTCCGGAATTTGCGCAGGGCCATCGAGATCATCGAAATAGACTATGCCTCACGCGGTTCTGTCAGAGTGGATCCTTCACGAGATGCCAATCCAGTTGATCGCGACGCCGTGACCGAATTGTTCGACACGGATGATGACCTGCGCGAGATGGCTGAAATGTCTGAGATCTGGACAACTGTCAGGGGGAGACTCTTCAGTGACAGTCCGGCGCCGACGGTCGATGAGATCAAGAACGCGATTGCGCAGGTGCGCGAGATGAATTTCCGCTTCCTGCGTCTGGCCTCACGCCGTTATCACGAAATGATCTGCACGGTATTGGCACCACCTCCGGCGCCCGTGCCCAGAGTTTCGCCACCGGCTTCCGCTTCCGCGCCGATGAACTGAACCGTTACGCTACCGCTTGCCGAATGCGGGCTCCTGTAGCCCGCTCACATGTAGCCCTTGTGTGTGCGAGTTCGCATCAAGCGGCCACTGCTGTCGAACAGAAAAGAAACTGAGCCGACGCCCTCGATGTCATAGATAAAAACGAGCTTCTCTGGACTGTGTCCCTGAAGCCTTGGTGCACCCAGGCAGTGCTTCACTGTAGCCAGCGTTAGATCGCGAATCTCGTAGTCTTCAACCTTTGTTGGACAACCCGATCGCTGCTGCGAAGGCGGAATCGTTTGTGCAGACACGCCGCCGACCACTGTCACGCCTAAAGCTGTTAAGAGCGGAGTGAAGAGAGCTCCATTCATAACTCACATCCTCTAAACATCAACAGCAAACTCAGATTCATGCAGAGCACCATTGTCCGGTCGCACGAATCGAAATCGAGTTATTACTTCCGAACTTGTTTCCGCGCGGACGTTCGTTAGATGCGCTAGCCCGTGGTTTGCACCCACCCTCGGTCCAGACCTTCGAATCGCCAAGAAGGACCTTCACCAATTTTCTCAACGAGCAGAACGAAGGTGAGGGTCGCGTCGCCAACGCGCCCGGTAATTTCCCAACAGCCAGGCGTCGGAAACACGAGGTAAGTCCCCTGCGCGCCAATGTCTTCGACACTCGGCGACATATAGGATCGAGCTGGCGGCGCATCTCCGTCTAAGCGGTGGCCGCCGACCACCAAACGGCCGGGTATCAAACGCTCCCAACTGAACTTGATGCCCAGCCCTCCGTCTTGATCCACGAATCCTGGGCCTCCTGGTTTGAAAACGAACTTTCCTGCGCCGGGTAAGTTGGCCTTGAGTGCTGCATTGCCATATGGCCCACCCTCCGGGAATGTGACGCGACAGCTCTCTGAAACGGCGTCGCTTGCAGACGCAATCGAGATGGATCCAAGGAGCAGGAGAGCCGGCGTCAAAGCTGATCCGACGCTCATGACGTTTACCTCGCACTGACGCAACCACGACATTCCGAATAGCAGACCATCTACGCCTGGCCTCCTCGAACTTCAACAATTGCGATGGGAAGAAACGCGAGCGCGGCGATACCGTCAGGTCTCTTCATCATTGTCGTGCGCGCACTTCCGCGCATCGAGAACTGATTGCTCTTGGGATTACCTCCAACACGAACGTCGGGATTCAGAAGCGTCTCGCAATCACTATGATCTGAAGTCACAGGTCTCAAGTACAAAGTGTTGCTTCTCGCTCGGCACGTATGGGCCTACGCTGAATCAATGACGAAGGAGCGATCCATGCAATTCAGAGCCGAAGATTACACAAGCGAGCCCATCCGGTATCCAGCGCTGCAGCCGGTGAACCTTTTTGCAGAAGGCGCGGCCGTGACTGAGCGCTACAGGAATATGGTCATCAACCGGGTCAACGATAGTTGCCTGCGTCTTGCGGTGTTCGAGGAGACGTACCGGTGGCACTTTCATCCAACTTCCGACGAGCTTTTCCTAGTCGTGGATGGATGTCTGGCAATAGAACTGTCCGGCGGGCGCGAACTTCGCCTCACGCCTTGGCAATGCGTCACGATTCCGGCACAGACGCTTCATCGAACGCGAGCCATCGGCAGAACCGTGAATTTGTGTTTCGAAAAGATGGAGGCAGAGACCGTCTTCGTTGACGGGCCGTAGTGCCCAGCGCGCCACGTTGATTTGCATTTGGGAAGTTGTAGCGTCCAGACGCATGTGGTGTGTGCATACTCGAACGCGAGGCGCGGCATATGGATGTGTCGATCGTGCTCGCCGAATAACAGAATCGAATCTCATGGGCTGCGTGAGAAGCGTCTCGCGCGGCCGCTGATGGAGATGACGTTCGAAATAATCCGTAGGCTGTTATCAAACTTTGCAAGGCTCGATCATCGCGAACCCTGACTCCACTTTGGAGCAGACGCCGTATGCGGCCGCTAAAATTATTAGCGCGCGTTGAAGCGGTACAGCGTCCAGGTAAACGCCGGCGCCTTCAAGCTTCGCGATGGTCACTGGAAAGCCGATCGTGCAATGCGATTGGGAATAGAGCTCGTGGACGGCTTCGCCCAAATTCCTGCC
Source organism: Povalibacter sp. (assembly GCA_045810085.1). Lineage (GTDB taxonomy): Bacteria > Pseudomonadota > Gammaproteobacteria > Steroidobacterales > Steroidobacteraceae > Steroidobacter. The sequence continues at coordinate 11,381 of JBJMWN010000459.1, forward strand.
TTTCAGGTCCAGCGTGATGGCTGCGTCCTGGTTGCAAGGGTCCTCGGTGACTTCTGTCCCCAGAGTAGCCGACGGAAGCGCAAGCGGAACTATTGCGAGCAGTGGAAAACACTTCACGGGTATGACTCCTCACATATCCATTTGCTTTCCAGCCTTACCTCTCTGATCGATTGAATTGTCGCAATACGCAGGGCGCATTACCGGCTCGTACGCTGTTCGCCCGTTGTTTCTCACGAGCTTCGGCGCGCTCGCGGTAATAATCGCGCGCAATCGCCGCCTGTTCTTCTTCGAGCGACTGCGAAAGTACCGCGACCAGTTGCTCGTCGCTGCGTTTCTCCAATCTTTCAGCATCCTCGCAGGATCGTACGTCATCGCTTCCGTCCTCGTGCGCTCTCTCCATGAGCCCGGCGCCCCAGGATTGTACGTCTCGCACGGCACGCTCCAGCTGGTCTTTGCTGGGCGGCAGCCCCGCCGATTGAAGTCGCGAGATGATGGGTCTTAACAACTCACGAGTAGGAAGGCTTTCTCTGTAATGCTCGAGCGACACGAATTCGTCGCGCGTCAGCAGTTGCTGCAGCAGAGTGTCCGTCCCCTGGAGGAGCATTGAATCTGATGTTGATTGCCAATGACTTATTGATGGTTCTGACGGCGAAATCCATCCTGTCGAGAGCAATTCCCGGCGCACGATCAGTCGAGAAAGTGCGTCGACCGTTTCTGGGTTGGCACGCAGATCTTCAAAGAAGGTCTTGTACGAGCTTCGCACCTCGGCCACCGTCTCGCTCGCAAATTGTTGAAGCCTGTTCGTGCACTCCGAAGTGTCCGCGCTGACCTCCTGTTTTGAAGTGCTCTCCACAACTTCCTCACCGGAGACTTCACAGTACGCAACGCGAGAACTCGTCTCCGGCTCGGCGGCACAGGCCATCGAAGCGCACATGAGAACCCATAGAGCCGGGTGCATGGAGCAAACCATTCAATACTCCGCGACGATGACGATACCGGGCGTTTGCAGGTCGGGCTATTCCATACTGCAGGCGCGCGGTGAGTCTATCTATAGGAATTCTCCTGCGTCCGATTCCAGGTCCGGGCTTTCGTCCTCTGCAACC
>JBJMWN010000460.1:0-4731 GCA_045810085.1 Povalibacter sp.
GAACGGAGATCGAGGAGGACGACAAAGGTCGCCAGGCGATCATCGTCACCGAGCTTCCCTATCAGGTGAATAAGGCCCGATTGATCGAGCGCATCGCTGAGCTCGTGCGCGAAAAAGTGATCGAAGGTATCGCCGGTGATGGGCTGCGCGATGAGTCCGACAAGGATGGCATGCGCATCGTGATCGAACTCAAGCGCGGTGAAGTGGCCGATGTGCTGCTGAATAATCTCTACAAGCACACGCCGCTCGAATCCGTGTTCGGCATCAATATGGTCGCGCTCCAGGACGGCCAGCCGAAACTGCTCAATTTGAAGGAGATGCTCGACGCATTCCTTCGCCATCGACGTGAAGTGGTCACGCGTCGGACGATCTATGAGCTGCGTAAAGCACGTGAGCGTGCGCACATCCTCGAGGGCCAGGCGGTTGCGCTCGCGAATATCGACGATGTGATTGCAGTGATCAAAGCTTCGCCGAACCCGGCAGAAGCGAAGGTCGCGTTGATGGGTCGCGTCTGGCCTTCAGGTTCAGTCCCCGCAATGCTGGAGCGAGCGGGCCAGGTCGTGACGCGTCCATCCGGTTTGTCTGAACAGTTCGGATTGATCGACGGTGCTTATCGACTCTCGGATGTTCAGGCGCAGGCTATTCTGGATTTGCGTCTGCACCGGCTCACGGGCTTGGAGCAGGACAAGATCTGGGCGGAGTTCCAGGAGCTTCTGGCGCAGATCAAAGATCTCGAAGACATTCTTGCTCGTCCCGAGCGATTGCTGATCGTCATTCGCGCCGAGCTCGAAGAGATTCGCGCCAAGTACGGCGATAAGCGTCGCACGGAAATCAATCAGGATCATTCAGATCTCACGATCGAAGATCTCATCGAACAGCAGGATGTGGTCGTCACGCTCTCACACGGTGGCTATGCAAAGGCACAGCCCGTGACCGCGTACCAGGCGCAACGTCGCGGCGGTCGCGGTAAAGCGGCTACATCAGTCAAAGACGAGGATTTCATCGACAAGCTGTTTGTCGCGAATACCCACGACACGCTGCTGTGCTTCTCCAGTACAGGCAAACTTTTCTGGCTGCGCGTTTATCAGCTGCCACAAGCAAGTCGCGGTTCGCGTGGCAAGCCGATTGTGAATCTCCTGCCTCTTCAGGAAGGCGAGAGGATCAACGCAGTCGTACCGATCCATGAATTCGAAGAGAACAAGTTCGTGTTCATGGTCACGGCGAACGGAACGGTCAAAAAGACTTCTCTCGAGTCATTCTCACGTCCGCGGCAGGCCGGCATCATCGCAATCGAACTCGATCAAGGGGATCGACTCGTGGGCGTGGATATCACCGACGGCCAGAAGCACGTCATCCTGTGCTCGAGCAGTGGTAAGGCAATTCGCTTCGATGAAAACGATGTGCGTCCGATGGGGCGCAACGCAGCGGGCGTTCGCGGTATTCGTCTACCTGATGGCGAAGAAGTGATCTCGCTAATCACTTTGGACAAAGAAGGCACGGTATTGACCGCTTCCGAAAATGGTTACGGCAAGCGCACGCCGATCGAGGATTTCCCGGTCCATGGCCGTGGCGGCCAGGGTGTGATCGCATTGCAGATCAGCGAACGTAACGGTCGCATGGTCGGCGCGCTGCTGGTTCGACCAGACGATGAGGTCATGCTGATCAGCTCGAGCGGTACGCTGGTGAGAACGCCAGTGAAAGACATTTCAGAGCAGGGTCGTAACACTCAGGGTGTACGTCTGATCCGGCTCGATGAAGGCGATCGCCTGGTCGGTCTCGAACGCATCATTGCGGAGACGGGCGAAGGTGGCGAAGCCGGCGAGGGTGACGAAGGAAACTCCGAAGCGTAGTTTCGCTTGTCCCTGCATTGAACACTCATCATCACTTCAGCAATCACTTTTATGCGCGTCTATAACTTCAGTCCCGGTCCCGCGGTTCTGCCCGTCGAAGTTCTCGAACAAGCTCGCGAGGAAATGCTCGACTGGCGCGGCACCGGCATGTCGGTCATGGAAATGAGCCATCGCGGCAAAGCCTTCATCTCGATCGCCGAGAGTGCCGAAGCCGATGTTCGTGAACTGCTCGCCATTCCAGCCAACTACAAAGTGCTCTTTCTGCAAGGCGGCGCGACCGCGCAGTTCGCTGGCATTCCGCTCAATCTCACGGGTCCCGATAGCGTTGTGGACTACGTAAACACGGGCGCATGGTCCAAGAAGGCGATCGGCGAGGCCAAGCACTACTGCAAGGTCAACGTCGCAGCGGATGCAGGCGAGCCTTACACATCAATTCCGCCTGTCGCGAGCTGGAAGCGAACTCCCGACGCTGCGTATCTGCACTACACGCCGAACGAAACTATCGGTGGCGTCGAGTATCACTTCGTTCCAGATACTGGCGGCGTTCCGCTGGTGGCGGATATGTCTTCTACGATTCTTTCGCGCCCGATCGATGTGTCCAAGTTCGGTGTCATCTATGCAGGTGCACAGAAGAACATCGGACCCGCCGGACTCACCTTAGTGATCGTGCGCGATGATCTGCTCGGCAAGGCGCGTCCAGCAACGCCTGCGTTCATGGACTTCGCGGCGATGGCCAAAGAAGGTTCGATGCTGAACACTCCGCCCACGTTCGCGTGGTATCTGGCCGGACTGGTCTTCCAGTGGCTGAAGCGCAATGGCGGATTGAAAGCCATGGGCGAGGTTAATAAAGCGAAGGCGGAGCTGCTCTACAACACCATCGACACGTCGGGCTTCTACAAGAATCCGGTGGCGAAGGATGCGCGCTCATGGATGAACGTCCCGTTCACGCTCGCCAAGCCCGAACTCGACAAGACATTCATCGCTGAGGCGAAGCAAGCAGGGCTCGTGACGCTGGAAGGTCACCGCTCAGTGGGTGGTATGCGCGCAAGCATCTACAACGCCATGCCGCTGGAAGGCGTGAAGGTGCTGGTCGATTTCATGAAGGACTTCGCGAACAAGAATGCGTAAGCAAGGGAAGAGGGCACGGGGGCTTGGGTCGAAGCGGGCGACCGCGCGAACAGCCAATAGCTGCGCCTTGCTCCTGGCCATGTCCTGCACCACTGCCCCCGAGTCCTTCTCATGACCTTCAAAATTCTTACGCTCAATAACATTTCTGTGCGCGGTCTCGAACGGCTGCCGCGAGATCGTTATGAGGTTGCCTCCGAGATCGGCCATCCCGATGCGGTGATGCTTCGCTCGGCCGACATGCATGAGATGACGTTGTCATCCAGTGTCAAAGCGATTGCACGTGCGGGTGCTGGCACCAACAACATTCCGGTCGCGAAATACTCGAAGCTCGGCATTCCGGTCTTCAATGCTCCCGGCGCGAATGCCAACGCAGTTAAGGAACTCGTGATTGCAGGATTGTTCCTCGGAGCTCGCAACATCTGTCAGGCATGGCAATACGCGCGCGGGCTCAAAGGCACGGACGATGAGCTCGAGGAAGCCGTCGAGAAAGGTAAGAAGAAATACGTCGGCTATGAATTGCCCGGCCGAACGCTCGGCGTGGTCGGGCTCGGTGCAATCGGCGTTGAAGTCGCGAACACGGCGCATGCGCTGGGCATGAAAGTTCTTGGATTCGATCCGCAGATCACTGTGCAACGTGCATGGCAATTGTCCTCGGGTGTGGAGCAGGCGCTCTCGCTCGATGACCTTTTTTCCAGATGCGACATGGTGACGGTGCATGTGCCGCTGATTGATGCCACCCGCGGTCTCGTGAACGCCAATCGGTTGCGGCTGCTCAGGAGCAACGGCGTGATTCTTAATTTCGCGCGAGGCGGGATCGTCGATGAGAGTGCGATCATCGATTCGCTCGACAGTGGCAAACTCGGCGCTTACATCTGCGATTTCCCGACCGTGAAGGTCAAGGATCATCCGAAAGTCGTTGCGTTGCCGCACCTCGGCGCTTCGACAGGCGAGGCTGAAGAAAATTGCGCGATCATGGTCGCCGACACACTTCGCGATTTTCTGGAGAATGGAAACGTACGTAACAGCGTGAACTTCCCTGAAGCCGTGTTGCCGCGCACTGCCGGTTCTACACGTCTGGCCATTGCCAATGAGAACGTGCCGAACATGGTCGGCCAGATTTCCACGGCACTTGCCTCAGACAAGCTGAACATCGCCGATCTGCTCAACAAGTCCCGCGGTGATCTGGCGTATACCCTTCTGGATGTGGATGGAGCTGTGCCGGAGCAGACCATCAAGCGGCTGACCGAGATCGCAGGCGTCCTCAGCGTTCGCAGGGTATAGCGGTGGTCAAAGCTAAAGCCGGATCCAGGAAGAAGCGCAGTTCTTCGGCAGCGGCGCCAAAACAGTCTCCTGTAGCCAATCTCGAGTTGCTGCGAGAGCGCATCGATTCACTCGATGAGCAGATTCATTCGCTGATCAACGAGCGCGCTCGTATCGCGAAGGAAGTCGGTGCTACCAAAACAGCACAAGGGCTGCACACTGCGGATTTCTATCGTCCGGAGCGCGAAGCGCAGGTGCTCCGAAAAATCATCGATCGCAATCACGGGCCATTGCGCAACGAAGAGATCGTGCGTTTGTTTCGCGAAATCATGTCGGCATGTCTCGCGCAGGAAGAACCCCTGAAAGTGGCATTCCTCGGACCTGAAGGCACGTTCTCGCAACAGGCCGTGTTGAAGCACTTTGGTCATTCCGTTCGCGCGCTACCGATGGGCGAGATTCGCGAAGTGTTCGAAGAGGTTCAGGCGGGGCACGC
>JBJMWN010000461.1:0-25984 GCA_045810085.1 Povalibacter sp.
GTGTCGCCTTCGCTCACGAGGCGACTGCCACAACGCATGGCGTCGGCGAAGGCAGAAGGAACTGCGCACAGGGCGATCAGAAAGATCAGTACACGCATGAACGCATGGTCCCGCAGGCGGACTGAATTGGCCATGAACCTCTGACCGGTCAGTTGAGCCGGCCCTCCAGGCAGTTCCGATATAACGCGCCAAAACTCTCAACGGTCATGGGGACGGGGTTGCCTGAAGTCGAGGGATCCTCAAACGCCTGAGGCGCGAATTTTTCGACGTGCTCCGGGCGCATGCCCAAGTCGGTCAGTGTCGCGGGAATGGCGATCCGTTCGCGAAGCTCCAGAATCCATTCGAGCACGCCATCGAATGATTGCTTCCGCAGCCCAAGGTACGCCGCGAGCCTGCCCATCTTGTCGGCCACTGCTTCGCGATTCCAAGCCAACACATACGGCATCACCACTCCGTTGGTGAGGCCATGATGCGTGTGCAGATTCGCCGAGCAGGGGTGACTCAGGCTGTGCATCGCGCCAAGGCCTTTTTGAAAAGCAGTCGCGCCCATGGAAGAGGCGACCATCATGTGTGAGCGCGCTTCGATGTTCTTCCCGTCGCTTACGGCGATCGGCAACCACTCCTTGATGAGCCGCATGCCTTCCAGTGCGATGCCATCCGCCATCGGGTGATAAAAGGGCGCGCAATACGCTTCGAGATTGTGCGAAAGCGCATCCATGCCCACCGCTGCAGTGACATGTGCTGGTAAGCCCAGCGTGAGCTCGGGATCTGCGATGACCAGCCTCGGCTGCATCTTCGGATGAAAAATGATCTTCTTGGTGTGATCGCGTACATCGGTGATGACGGAAGCGCGTCCCACCTCGGACCCGGTTCCAGAGGTCGTCGGCACAGCGATCGTTGGCGCCATGCCCTCGACATTCACGCGCGTGTACCAGTCTTCGCGATCTTCGAAATCCCAGATAGGCCGCGTCTGGCCAACCATCAGTGCAACGGCTTTGCCAGTATCGAGCGCACTCCCGCCACCCAATGCAATCACCCCGTCGTAGCCACGCTTGCGATAGAGATCCACGCCGGCCGTGACATTCGCTTCAACGGGATTGGCCTGAACATCCGAGAACACATCGCACGGCAGCCCGGCTTTGCGACAGAGCTCGACCACGTTCGCCACCAACGGCAGCGCGGCCAGGCCAGGATCAGTCACCAACAATGGCTTGCGGATTCCCAGCGTGTTGCACGCATCGGGCAACTCAACAATGCGTCCCGCGCCGAAGCGAACGAGCGTTGGATAGTTCCAGTTACCACGTAGCTGGGTCATCTGTTCTCTCCCGGATAACGTTGGCCGCAAAAAAGCGCAAACGACGCAAACTATGACAAGCGCGAGTTCTGGCTCTGTGCCACTTGCGCTTTTTTGCGGCTCTTCATGTCCTCGTACGCAGGTGAAACGATTTTGGCCGTGTCAGATGTTCATAGCCCGCAACCGATAAGGTGCAACCTCGGCCTGAATCTTTCACGCCCACCCACGCGAGTGCTGGATCGAGATAGTCGCATCCGTTCATGAACCAGGTGCCGGTCTCGATGCGATTGCCGATGGAGAGCGCGGCGTCCTCATCAGCAGTCCAGATCGCGGCAGTTAATCCAAACACGGTGTCGTTCATCAGTGCGACCGCCTGCTCGTCGTTGTCGACACGCATAATGCCGGCGACGGGACCGAAGATTTCCTCCTTCATGACCACCATGGAATGGTCCACATCGAGGAGTACCTGTGGCGCGAGGTAAGGCGTTCCGACGCGACTCGCCGGGAACTCTGATTCCTCGATGATTGGTGTTGCACCTGCGCTGATCGAGGCCGCGATTTGCTTGCGAATGGTTTCTGCTGCAGAGGCGCGAATCACCGGGCCGAGCGTCGTGTCTGATTCGAATGGATTACCGAGGACATACTTGCGCGTGAGCTCGACATAGCCTTCGACGAACGCGCCATACACTGCGTCGTGGACGTAGATGCGTTGCAGGCCGCAGCACGATTGACCACTGTTGAAGTAAGCGCCGTCCACGATGTTCTCGATCGCGTGCGCAACGTTGGCATCGTGACGAACGTAAACAGGATCGCAGCCGCCGAGTTCGAGACCGGTCGCGACAAATCGTTCTGCCGCGGCGCGTTGGATCGCGTGTCCGCCTGTAACCGATCCGGTGAATGCGACGAAATCCACGCGCGAATCGCCGATCACGCGCTCGGTGTCTTCATGACTCAAGTGCAACACCTGAAAGACACCTTCAGGAAGTCCCGCTGCCACGAAGCACTGCTCGAAGCGTTCGGCGCACAGCAATGTCTGAGCGGAGTGTTTGAGAATGACGGTGTTGCCCGCCATGAGTGCCGGGATGACGCTGTTCACCGCAATCAGGTAGGGATAGTTCCAGGCGGCGATGGTGAACACGACGCCCAGCGGTTCTCGGCGCAGGAAGCGATGGAAGTTTTCTTTCGGCCCGACGTCGATATCGGCGAGTGCAGCTGGCGCGATTGAAATCATGTGACGCGCACGTTCAAGCGTACCGCGCACCTCATTGGGCGTGTAGCGAATCGGACGACCCATCTGCCAGGTCAGCTCCGGTGCAATCTCGTCACGCTTGGATTCGAAGACATCGCAGAACCTATTCAGCAACGCCGCGCGATCCGTAATAGAGGTGGACCGCCACGCGCGCTGAGCAGTGCGGGCACGGTTCAATACGACATCGATTTGCGCGCTGCTGGCGAGCGGTCGTTGCGCATAAATGCTGTCGTCGATCGGCGAAATGGTTTGAAGCATGCAGATGATCGGATCGGGAGAAAGATGCGAGTTTGATGCATCCGCGCTTCACGCGCCGACGATGCGGGGTCAGATGATCTCAAAATATCGCGCCAGCTCCCAATCCGTAATGTGTTTGCGGAATTCGCGCTCTTCCCATTCGCGAGTCGCAGCGAAGTGGTCGACGAAAGCATCACCGAACCAATCGCGTGCCGGTTTTGAGTTCTTCAGTCTTTGTGCCGCTTCCCACAAGGTGCGCGGCAGCGAAAGTCGCTCAGGGAATTTCTTGTCGTAGGCGTTGCCTTCGACCAGCGGCTCAGGCTCGATCTTGTTCTCGATGCCCCACGCTCCGGAGGCGAGGGCAGCCGAAAGAATGACGTAGGGGTTCGCGTCTGCCGCCGCAACGCGATACTCGACCCGCTGCGACTTCGCGCTTCCCGGAATCACGCGTAATGCGCAGGTACGATTCTCGACACCCCAGGTGGAATCTGTCGGGGCCCAGAATCCCGGGATCAAACGTGTGTATGAGTTGACCGTCGGCGACACCATCGCCAGCACTTCAGGCATCAGCTGCTGCAGACCCCCTACAAAATGTCGCATGGTTTCGCTCATTCCATGCGGCTGTGAGGGATCGTGAAAGGCAGAGCTGCCGTCGGCACGCTTTAACGACATGTGAATGTGTCCGCTCTGACCTGGCCAATCGCGCGACCATTTCGCCATGAACGTCGCCATCATGTTGTTGCGTTGAGCGAGCACCTTGATGAAGGTCTTGAACAGCGCCGCCTTGTCAGCCGACTCGAGCGCCTTATCGAACGTGATCGCCGCTTCGATCACACCCGGTCCAGTTTCTTCGTGTAATCCCTCGAGACCGAAATCCATCGCTTCGCACGTGCTGAGCAACTCACGATAGAAGTCGGACTCGACACTGTTGCGAATGACGGAATACCCGAACCAGCCGGGGGCCATCGGTTTCAAATTGCGGTAGTGCTTCTCGCGCGCGGACTCCGGCGTCTCATCGAAGAAGAACACTTCGTATTCGAAGCCTGCATACGCATCGAAGCCGAGCTTCTTGATGCGATCGAGTGTCTTGCGCAGCAATCCGCGAGGACAGATCTGATCAGCGGGCGGTGCGAATTCGCTCAGAAAGAACAACTCGTTGTTCTCGAACGGCAAGGGCCTGCAGGTTTGTGGCAGCAGTCTCACCGGTGCATCCGGGTATCCGGTGTGCCATCCCGTGAATTTCACGTTGTCGTACAGCTGGTCCTGGCAATCCCAGCCCAGCACGACATCGCAGAAGCCATAGCCGTTCTCGAGCGCAGACAGAAATTTCGCGCGTGAGATGTACTTGCCTCGCAGAATTCCGTCGATGTCGAACACACCGACTTTGACGTGAGAGAGGTTGCGTTGCTCGACGATCGCTTTGGCGTCGGCAATGGATTTCACTTGTCGAGGTTCAAGCATGATTGGATGACTTCGCGATCAGGATGCGCCAGTGATTGGCGATGGATCCTCCCTCACAATGAATGAGGGAGGATCGCCTTCAGCAGTTTCAACGGTTCGTGTGACAGCTCAAAGCTTGGTCACCCCGTAACCTTCCTTCTCGGGATGCCCATGCTGGCCGCCTGTCATTGCGAATTCCTCTTCAGGCGACAACACCAGCCTGTGACGACCAATTGCAGCGAAATACACGATGCCTGCGAGATACCACGCGAGCGCTGCGTAAACGCCATTTCGATAGAGCGGATCCTGCAGTTGGTAATAAAGAGTGACAAGTGCGATCACCACCGTCGCGGCTGCGCCCGGAATTCCGAGCGGACTACGATAGGGACGTTCGATGTTCGGCATGTTCTTGCGCAGCATAATGAAGGACACGCCCTGGAAGGCGTACGAGATCATTGCGCCGAACACGGCCATGTTGAGCAGCGTCGCACCGATCACTGCTCCGCCTTTTTCGACACCCAATGAAAACCACACGGCCATGATCACTGCGAGCCCAATCAAGGTGCCCGTGAAAAGCGCGATGTGCGGCGTCTTACGAACGCCATGCGTGATCGACATGATCCCGGGATAGTAGCCGGCGCGTGACAGTGAATAGATCTGCCGTCCATACGCGAAAATGATCGTGTGGAAGCTCGCGATCAGCCCGATCACTGCAAACAACGCCAGGAGCTTTGCTATGTCTGCGCCGTAGATGACTCTGAAACCATCGAGCAGCGGTTCAGCAGAGGTCGCAAGCGAGAAGGCGCCATGCATTTGCTTTTCCTCGAGGCCACCGATCGAGGCGTTCAGGAACATGATCATCACGGCAGAGAAGATCAGCGTGAACATGCCGAAGATCAGTCCTTTGGGCATATCGCGTTTGGGATCGACGGATTCTTCGGCTGCAAGCGGCAATTCCTCGATCGCGAGAAACAGCCACACCGCAAAGGGAAGTGCCGCGAGCACACCGCCCCAACCCTTCGGAAGGAATGCACCGCCGCCTTCGGTCAGCTCCATCAAACTGCCGTCGGCGCCGACGCCGATGTTCAATGCCCAACGCGTGAAGTCCGCATGCGGGATCGCGCTGATCCAGAACACTGCGAGCACTGCGAGCGCCAGGACAGTCACGATCACTGAGATCTTGAAGGACACCGCCACGCCCCAGTAATTGAGCGCGACGAACACCAGATAACAGCCGATCCACCACAACGGCTGAATGGCGGGATCCGTTTCAAAAATTCCGGTGAGATAGGAGCCGATGAAGAACACGATCACTGCTGGAGTCATGATGTATTCGATGCTCTCGGCAAGACCCGTGATGAATCCGCCCCAAGGCCCCATTGCACTACGAGCGAACGAGTAAGCACCGCCTGTGTGTGGCAGTGCCGGAGACATTTCGGCGAGACTGAAAATCAATCCGAGATACATCACAGCGATGATGATGGCGGCGATAAAGAGTCCGCCCCAGCCACCCGCGCCGATGCCAAAGTTCCAGCCCGAGAAATGACCTGAGATCACGGCGCCTACGCCGAGAGCCCAGAGTGACCAGACTCGCGCGTGTCGCTTGAGGCCACGCTTTTCGAAGTAAGTCTTATCGGCGTTCTGATAGGTCACACTGCCGACGGTTTTTTTGTCAGTCATGCGAAATCTCCCCGACGTTGTTGTACTGATCCACGCCCGCGGTGCACGGGTCATGCCCACATCCAATGCGATGAGCGATTCGGACCGAAGCTTGCGGAATATACGCTCATCGATGCAGGCGAAGCATTCGTGCCGAATGCGTTCCTGTGGACAAAGCAAGAGATGTGCCCGAATACGTGAGGAATGCGCTTTACGCGATCCGCACTCCCGATCTGAGTTTCTTGAAGGCCAGTCGGGCGGGGTTTGCGATGTTGGGTCCTGGTGCGGTGACCACCAGGATGCGGTGAGCGATGGGTCCAAAATCAGCGCGAAAGTGCACGGAACTCTTCAGTGCGAGCAGATCAAATTGTTTCGGTTCGGCGCCAAGGTGGCGAAACATCGCCTGGTCTGCAGCCTGTTGTTTGCGGCTCGACACTGCGATCTGCACATGCCCGGTGCGTAACAGTGCCATCGGTCCGAGATTCATGCGGGCGCCGCGATAGAACGGTCCAGTCCCTGTAAAGAGGCCGTCGCCGAGCTGCATGACCTCGAAACGACCAGCAATGGGGTGCTCGCCTGGAACCTCAGCGCCGGCTTCGAAGCAGCCACCCAGTTCCATATCAATCGAAGCGCCCACTCCGGCCGCATGCGCGCGCGCAGCTGCATTTGGATCGTAGAGGATGCCTGCCAGCGTTCTGAGCCCAGGTGTAGCGATCAATGCTTTGAGCAGCGATGTGGTGCTGGCAGTTCCACCTCCGCCCGGATTGTCCTGAGTATCGGCCAGCACAATGGGAAGAGAGCGTGCCGTCGAAAGACATGAGACTTCTCGCATTGCCTGATCGATCGAATAGGTCTCGAGAGCGAAGTCGTGTTCTCGTTGAAGTACGTGAGTGGCAACCTCTTCGACTGCTTTCGCAACGACCGTCGGGTCCGAACCGTAGGCAACAACAGCGGGTCCACAGTCATAGACGTCGGCTGCCGGAAAGCCGGGAGTGAACTCCACTGTGTGGAGACCGGACATGGCGTAGTCGTTCACATGCTCGAAGATCGAGAGCAGCGGCTCGATGAGCGTGCATTGCGAGGTCAGCGGAATCAGAAAGGGGAGCTGCTGTAACTTGCCAACCGGCATCGTGCCGCGAACGTCGTTGAGATAGCGCAATGCACGCTCGCCCGTCACTGCCATGTCGACGTGCGGATAGGTGCGATAGGAAAGCAGTCCGTGCGCTTGCGAGACCATCAACGCTGAAACATTGGCGTGAAAGTCCAGGCTGGCCACGACAGGAATATCTCGACCGACGAGCGTGCGCACTCGGCGAAGCAGTTCCCCATCGGCATCGTCGAGATGTTCCGCCACCATTGCACCGTGCAGATCGAGGTACACGGCATCAATGTCACGCGCTTTCTTGAGATCCTCGAGCAGTAACTCGCAAATGTGTTCGTATGCATCCTGCGTCACCGGACCTGATGGCGTCGCAGAACACCATGTCAGGGGTGCGAGCGTATGGCCCGCCGATCGAGCGGCGGCAATGAATCCCGCCACCGGTAGATTGATCCCCTCGACGGCATCAAACAGAGCGTTTCCGCGCGTCAGTCCGGGCCAGGCATCGGCTGCCTGGAAATCGGCGAGCGTTGCGCGTCCGTGAGCGAACGTGTTGGTTTCGTGCTGAAAGCCACCGATGGCGATGCGCATGCGCTTCTCAGCTCAAGAGTGCGAGGACAGCGCAGCGTATCGCGCGCCGTGACACACATCTATCAGGACGCCGCTTTCTCCAAACCGGGAGACGAGACTTGCTCGACCGGCGCAGAAGCGATCTGGTTTTTGCCCAGGCATTTGGCGCGATACAGAGCCACATCCGCCGCACTCAGCAATTCTTGCGCAGATGCAATCTGCAATGCAGATAAGGTAGCCACACCACCACTGATCGTGACTCGGCCGGATGCGCCCGCGGGATAGGCGATGCCGAGCCGCCAGATACGACGCCGCAGGCGTTCCGCGTACAAAGCCGCTCGGCGTGCGTCCACTTCGGGAAGTACGACGGCAAACTCCTCGCCACCATAACGCGCAACAAAGTCGCCGCCGCGGCGGAACGTTTCGTTCAACGTCTGCGCAACAGTCCGAAGGACCTCATCACCGCGAGCATGACCATAGGTGTCGTTGAAGCGTTTGAACTCATCCAGATCCAGGAACACCAGCGACAAAGGTTGTGCGTTGCGCCTCGCCCGACGAAGCTCACGTTCAAGCGAACGGTCAAACTGCCGTCGATTGGCAATGCCTGTGAGTGCGTCGACGGCGACGAGTCGACGCAGACGCTGGTTCGTGGTCTCGAGGGTGAGGCGCAACTGGCTGAGCGTACGGTTGCGTGTTTCGGCGGCTTGTACTTGCTGACGCAGCTGTTGTTCGAATTCGGCGTGCGCAGCTTCGAGCTCGAGCTCAATGGCTCCTTGATGCTTCAGTTGCACTTCGATCTGGCGGATGCGCTTCGCGATCTCACGATGCTTTCGGACTACCAACACGACTGCAGTCATCGCACAGCTTGCGAGCAGCGCCAGCACAAACACAGTCCATCCGGAATTCACCAGACTCTGCATCGACGTGGGCGCTGGTAGCGGCATGCGCGAAACCCTTGAGGGAACTGTGCGTCGTGGACGTGCCGCTTCGGGAGCCAGAGCTCAACCGTGCAGCGGTCTATTGTTGGATGCGGTACTTGTTCTCGTGACGGGCCTATCAGACCACACTGGGTCCGTCGTTTGTACCGGAGGCAGTCGCATTTCTTTGCGATTACGACGACGCAGACGCGTTCGGTCGCGCCCATTGATGAAGCAGCTTCAAAGGTGACTTCTCAAAGCTCGGCTTGACGCCTCTGATCCGGCTGAGGAAACTGACGCCGCTCTCGATCCGGACCGTCTCACCGAATGAATCCTTCCGCGTCAGCTCCGCATTCCCACTTCGCGACTTTCGCGGAGTTCTATCCCTTTTACTTGTCCGAGCATCGCCATCCGACCTGCCGTCGCCTGCACTTCACAGGAACGCTGCTGGTGTTTACCTTCTTGTTGGTTGCCGTGCTGACTGCGAATCCGTGGTGGTTGCTCGCGATGCCGATATCCGGGTACAGCTTGGCGTGGGTGGGGCATTTCTTCTTCGAGAGAAATCGGCCTGCCACGTTCTCGCATCCGTTCTACAGTTTCGCTGCGGACTTCGTTCTGTTCCGCGACATTCTCACCGGGCGCATTCGTCTCTAGGAATCTATGCCCGCATCCGCTATCGATCGCGCCTTCGAGCGTCGCCTGGCTTCGCTCGTGAATGCACGCGAGCGCGGTGTACTCCAGCGTGGCTTGAAGGGCGTCGAGAAAGAATCGCTGCGCGTGTTGCCCGACGGCACGCTCGCAACCTCGCCGCACCCCAAGAGTCTGGGTTCGGCACTCACGCACGAATCCATCACGATGGATTATTCGGAGTCGTTGATCGAGCTGGTGACACCGGCCTTTCACGAATCGTGGGAGCTGCTGCAGTTTCTGTGTGACCTGCATCAGTTCGTCTATCGGCATCTTGCTGATGAGTTGCTCTGGGCAACCAGCATGCCTTGCATCATCGGCGATGACTCGAGCATCCCCGTTGCACGGTTCGGTCGTTCGAATATCGGTCGTATGAAAGAGGTGTACCGCCTCGGCCTGGGTTATCGATACGGACGAATGATGCAAGCCATCTCCGGCGTGCATTTCAATTATTCGTTTCCTTCGCAGTTGTGGCCCGTGCTCGCCGATGCGATGCAGACGCATCAGGCCGATCAGGATTTCATTTCGGCTCAGTACTTCGCATTGCTGCGAAACTATCGTCGCTATGGCTGGCTGATCCTGTATCTATTCGGGAACTCGCCTGCGTTGTGCGGATCGTTCGTGCGAGGTCGCGAGCACTTGCTGCAGGAGTTCAGCCCCGGCACTTTGTACGAGCCGTATGCCACATCGCTGCGCATGTCGGATCTCGGCTATCGCAACAAAAGTCAGGCGGGTGTTCATATCTCTGTGAACAGTCTCGATGAATACATTCGAGACCTGACTGCCGCCGTGAGTACGCCGCATCCGGAGTACGAAAAGATCGGCGTGAAGGTGAATGGCGAGTATCGACAGCTCAACACCAATCTGCTGCAGATCGAGAACGAGTACTACGCCTATATCCGACCGAAGCGCGTGACTCGATCCGGCGAGCATCCAACGCAGGCCTTGCGCCGCGGCGGCGTGGAATACGTCGAGTTCCGAGCACTCGATGTGAGCGCGTACGATCCGGTCGGCGTCAATCAGAACAAGCTGCGATTCCTCGAGGCGTTCGCGGCGCTGTGCCTTCTCAAAGAGAGTTCACCGATTCAGGCAGGTGATGCGCTTGATGCCAATCATGCGTTGGTCGCGCATCGTGGCCGTGAGCCTGGCTTGAAACTCGATCGCGAAGGTCGAGCCATCGAGCTTCGAGCGTGGGCGTTGGAACTCATCGACTCAATGCGCGGAATCTGTGAGTTGCTCGATGCAGGCGATTCGCTGCGACCTTATACGGCTGCGCTCGAACTTCAGGAAGCGAAGGTGAATGACGCCGCACTCACACCCTCGGCGCGTACTTTGGAAGAGCTCAGATCGACCGGTGAGTCGTTCGCACAAATGGCATTGCGAATGTCTACTCTGCACAAGAACTATTTCCTGGACCTGTATCCGCCCAACGAACAGCGCCTCGCCGAATTCGCAGGACAGGCCGTGGAGTCGCTTGAAAAGCAGGCTGCTATCGAGCGCGCAGACAGCATCTCTTTCGACGAGTATCTGGCGAATTACTTCAAGCGTTGAACCCGGGCGACGGGCGCGATGTGCGAGTCGTGATGAGGATTGATGCGCTTGTCTGAGCGCGGGCTTGCAAGTACCGTACAGCCCTTCGATGTAAGACTTCTGCCTACGAGCTTGCACCCAGCACTGACTGCGGAATGCGAGTAGGCGACGCTAGCATCGAGCTCATATTTCCTGCGCCACGGCGCTTGCCAGCGGTTTGGAACGCAATGCCTGATCCTCTTTCTGCAAACAGTGTGCGATCGGCAAAACGTTTGCCCGCTGGCGCGCCGGAAGATTCGCCTCACGCCGCTCAATTAGAGCGTGGCTTCCCCGGGCTCAAGTTCGAGCCTCTTCTCGAAACTGAATTCCGCCAAGCTCACCGTGCGGAATCGTTGCCTCAGATTCGTCGCAATCTCTGGTTGGGATTGATCATCGCCGTTGCATTCGCCCTCATGACACGGCTGGTGCTCGATCCAGCCGTGAGCCGGACCATGGATGTGATTCGGTTGGTGACTTTCACCCCGATTCTGCTGGTGGTCTTTTGGCTCGTGCGCTCATCGCTCTATCACCGTCACTACCCATTGGTCTCGCTGATTGGCGCGTTCATCTTCGGCGGTGGTGTTGCCATCCTTGCAGTCATCGCGGCGTCGCACGGTGTGAACCTGATTGCCACGGTTGTCATCATGACGATCTTCATCTACTTCATGCTGGGCATGCTGTTCTATTCGGCACTCGCTGCGGCATCGGTGACCACACTCATCTATCTGATCGCTGCACTCGCGACTCATCTCCCAACCGCTGCCGTGATCGTCGACATGACGCTGCTGTGTTCGGCCAACATTATCGGTGCGATGGTTTGTTATTCGCTGGAACGCGCAAATCGCACGAGCTATCTGGAAGAACAGTTGCTCATCGAAACCGCGAGCCGCGACGGTCTCACGGGGATTCACAATCGCCGTTACTTCGACGATCACATGGACAGAATCTGGCTTCAGGCAATTCGTGACCAGGTGCCCCTCGCGGTGGTTCTGCTCGATATCGATCATTTCAAGGCTTACAACGACGCTTCAGGTCACCAGGCAGGTGATGAATGTCTGCGTCGCGTCGCGCGTTGCCTTTCGCGTGGAGCGCGACGCCCGCTGGATGTCATCGCGCGCTACGGTGGCGAGGAGTTCGCGCTCGTGCTGTACGACGCGGGTCGTGATCATGTGGAAGAAGTTGCCCGGCGCATTCGCAGCGGCATCGAAGCCCTGGAAATCGCTCATCCGGCAGCTCCGTCTGGACGAGCGCGCCTGACAGTAAGTATCGGAGCGGCTTGTGTCGTGCCGGTCGCAGATCGCAGCCATTTCGGTTTCATCCAGCTCGCGGATGAGGCGCTCTATGCGGCGAAGGAACGCGGTCGTGACTGCGTCGTGGTGATGGACAAGGAATACGATGAGCTGTGCACGGGGTCGTTTCGCAAATCTGCCGCAGAAGGCAGCGCGCCCGTCGTTTGATGCAGGCTTCCGAAGTCGCTTCCGAAGTCGCTTCCGAAGTCAGTGAGATCCCATGAGCTGCAGCGGTCCGGGCACTCCCACTGCAAAGCCTTGTGCGTAGTCCACGCCCAGATCGCGCAACTTCTCCAGGATATCGTCGCTCTCCACGGATTCCGCGATCACTTTCTTTCCCATGACATGCGCGATTTCGGTGATCGAGCGAACCATTTCCAGATCGATTGCATCATTCACGATGTTGCTGATGAACAATCCATCGATCTTCACGAAGTCGACCGGCAGCGCTTTCAGATAAGTGAAAGAAGAAACACCACTGCCGAAATCATCCAGTCCGAAAGAACATCCAAGACCGCGTAAGCCGGAAAGCAACTGATTCGCTCGGGTCAGGTTACCCATCGCGGCAGTTTCCGTGATCTCGAAGCCGAGCTTGTGCGCGGGCACACCGGTACGTCGCACCTGATCGCGGATGAATTCGAGCAGATCGGGATCACCCACCGAGTCGCTGGTGAGATTCACGAAGAGGCGCCCGATCTGATCGGCCGCACCCGGATTCTCAGCGAACCATTCGAAAGCGGACGTGATGACCCAACGATCAAGTCGCTGCGACAAGTTGTAGCGCTCCGCTGCAGGAAGAAACGCACCTGGTGGAATGACGCGGCCGAGCTCATCGCGCATGCGTAAGAGCAGCTCATAACTTCCGGGACCGCTGTGTTCCTGTGCAACGGGCACCACCCGCTGGGCTTCCAGAAAGAAGCCATCTTCCGCCAGGGCTTTCTTAACCCGAGCCATCCATTGCATTTCGCCGTGTCGTTGCGCGAGAGGCACGTCGCTGTCCCTGTGAACCTGGATGCGATTTCGCCCCGCGTCCTTCGCGGCATAGCAAGCAGCATCGGCGGCCTGCAGCAGCTGCGTGATTCCTTTGAATTCCGGCGTGACTGCCACCAGGCCAATGCTCGCGCCCACGGTGAATGTAGTGCTGCCCCAGACAAAGTGGTGTTGTTCGACAGCTTTGAGCAATCCTGAAGCCACCGTCATTGCATCTTCAGGAGAGCAGTTGTGCAGCAGCAGCCCGAATTCATCTCCGCCCAGACGCGCAAGGCTGTCGTTGCTACGAACGTGCGACTGCAAAGCCTGAGCAAGCTGACGCAGCAGTTCATCGCCTGCGACGTGTCCACAGGTGTCATTGATGATCTTGAATTGATCCAGATCCAGATAGCACAACGCGTGCGCCACACCAGAAGAGGTCGAGTTGAGTGCCGCTTGCAATCGCGCATCGAATTCTCGGCGATTGATGAGCCCGGTGAGCGCATCGTGACTCGCCTCGTATGACAGCTGACGCGAAAGCTCATGGGCTTCGGTGATGTCCGTCAGCGTGCCTTCGAAGTAAAGCGTGCGACCCTGGTCATCGCGGACGGCGCGTGAATTTTCGAGTACCACCATGCGCCGCCCATCCTTACCTCGCAGCACCAGCTCGGCATTGCGAATCTCGCCGCTGCTGGCCATTTTGCTTATCCAGTTATCGCGGTCTTCTGCATACATGTAGAGATCGCGAGCGATGTTGAGCGCGAGCAACTCGTCTTCCGACGAATATCCCAGCAGCTTCACGAGTGCTGGATTTGCAGCCATGAATCGACCTTCGGGCGTCGTCTGGAAAACGCCGGCTACCACGTTTTCGTAGAGCTCGCGATAGCGTGTTTCCGATGCCTTCAATGCGAGAAGAGTATGAGTACGCTCCGTCGCGTAGCGGAGTGCCTTTCCAAGCAGCGTACTGACGATCTGCTGCTTGACCAGATAATCAAGCGCGCCGCGCTCTACAGCCTCGATGCCGAGGTCCTCATCGACCTGACCGACCAGGACGATCACTGGGCAGTCACCGGCTTTGGGTTGCAGGCGCAGGAATGTGGTGAGACCCAAGCTGTCAGGCAGATGAAGGTCGATCAGGACAACGTCGATCTGCTCGGTGCGCAGGCGATCGAGTCCTTCATTGAGCGAGTGCGCCAGCTCAAGACGATACTGGCACTCGCGCAGCTGGCCGAGCTCCTCACGAATGAGTTGCTCGTCCTGCGGATTAGCATCGATCAACAGGACAGTGGCAGCATTCATTACAGCGGGAAGTATAAGAAGTTGGAGACCTCTGGGACATTGCAGCACTCCGCAGGGCTTGAGCGCAGAATGATCACCCTTGGATAGAATCGTGTCATGACCTTATTTCGAGTCGCCGAGCCGCAGGAAGAACGGGCACAGCGTCTGGAACGCGAATTCCAGGCGGTGCTCGATGCTGCTGTCGATGCGGTGGTGCTGTTCGATCATGAAGGTCGCGTCGAGCTGCTGAATCATGCGGGGGAACGCATGTTCGGCTACAACGAAGAAGATGTGGTCGGGTTGAAGGTCAATATCCTGCTCCCCGAGCCGTATCGCTCGCAGCACGATCACTATCTGCGCCAGTACATCGAAGCCGGCGAGCCTCGCATCGTAGGCATCGGTCGTGAGTTACTGGCTAAACGCCGCGATGGGACCGAGTTCGCTGCAGAGCTCGCAATCGGTCGAGTGCAAGGTACGAATCCGCCGCGATTCGTAGGATTCATTCGCGACATCACTGTTCGACGCAATGCGGAAGAGGCGCTACGTCGCAGCGAAGCGCAACTTACGATCGCTCAGGAGATTGCCAATCTGGGCAACTATGTCGTGCACTTCGACGGCAAGTTTGAAGACTATTGGTCGCCGCATCTCTATCGGGTGCTGGGCAGGCGCTATGGTGAGCGCTACGTAGGCGTCTACGAATATCTCGAGCCGATGGTGCATCCGGCAGATCGAGCGCGCTGGTACCAGATGCGCGATGATCTCGCAGCGGGTGCGCGCTCTGCAGATATCGAATACCGCATCATTCATCCTGACGGCATGATGCGCTACGTCCACCACATCGCGCAGACGACACGCACGGCAGATGGCAAAGCGCTGCGCCAGGTGGGCACACTGCACGACATTACAGACCGTCGTCGTGCTGAAGACGAAGCGCGCCAGATGCAGGATCGCATCGCTCACTACGGTCGCATATCGACGATGGGTGAAATGGCTGCAGGCATCGCGCATGAAGTCAATCAGCCGCTCACCGCCATCGCGACCTATGCACAGGCCTGCCAACGTTTGATAGCCTCAGGCAACGTGGAGCAGAGTGAGATCAGTGCTGCACTGGAGCAGATCAGCTCGCAGGCATTGCGTGCCGGAGAAGTCATCCGTCGTTTGCGGAGCTTCGTTAAAAATCGTGAAGTACGCCGTGAGCCGATTGAGCCGAATCGGTTGCTCGAAGACGTGCAGATGCTCGCGCAGACGGACGCGCGGCATCATGGGGTTCGCATTCGTCTGGAGCCCGCGCAGGACGCACCGCTGGTACAAGCTGACGCAGTGCAGATCCAACAGGTTATTCTCAACCTCGTGCGCAACAGCATCGATGCCATGCTCGAGATTGCCGAGTCCCAGCGCGAGATCCTGCTGCGGACTCGAGTGGATGCCGAGGGGGATGTCGAGTTCATGGTGGCCGATCGCGGTCCGGGTGTAGAACCCTCCGCGCTGGCCGAGCTGTTCAATCCTTTCTTCAGCACCAAGCCCGGCGGTACGGGACTGGGATTGTCGATCAGCCGTTCCATCGTACGTGCGCATGGTGGCAAGCTGTGGTGCAGCGCCAATCCTGGCGGAGGCGCACGATTCTTTTTCACATTGCCGGCAGTGCCGGCGTAGAACAGGGAGTGGAGTGATGAGGGGAACTGTCAGCAATGCGCGACCCACCATCTTCGTGGTCGACGATGACGCTGCGGTGCGTGACGCTTTGAAGCTGTTACTGCGCTCTGTCGGTCAGGCTGTGGAGACGTTCGGCTCAGGACAGGAATTCGTCGACGCATATAGCGAAGATCGACCGGGCTGTCTGGTGCTGGATATTCGTATGCCGGGAATGTCGGGACTGGAATTGCAGCAGAAGTTGAACGAACGCCATTCCATCCTTCCGATCATTTTCATCACTGGCCACGGTGATGTACCGATGGCAGTTGAAGCCATGCAGGCCGGCGCCGTCGATTTTATTCAGAAGCCGTTCCGCGATCAGGATCTGATCGATCGCATCAACCAGGCATTAGAGAAGGACGGCAACAATCGCGCTGCTCTCGGTGAACGTAATGACATCCGACGTCGGTTGGAAACGCTCACGCCGCGCGAGCGCGAAGTGCTCGATCTCGTCGTGCATGGAAAAGCCAACAAAGTGATCGCGGGAGATCTCAAGCTAAGTCAACGCACTGTCGAGATTCATCGCGCGCGCGTGATGGAAAAGATGCAGGCATCTTCGCTCGCACATCTGGTGCGAATGGTGCTCGAGGTGGGTCAGGCATAGCGATCGCAGCAAAATTCGCGCACGCAGCTGAATAACGCTTAAACACGCGAGCGCGCTGCGCGAGAGTCGAGTAAAGTTTTTTGTGCGTGAACGCTCCTTCACGTCATTGCGGCATTGCACTTACGCATCACGTGTCAGGACGCACGTGATGTACTTCGGCTTTTAGGTACAAGTGCGAATTTCTGCTTGAGTGCTCGGCGACGAAACATACCGCCCCATGCGACCACGGCCCTCTAGCACTTCCACCGCCTTCTATCCTCCCTATGGCATGGATGTCTCTTGCGAGATCGCCGTGGCCGCTCTTCTCGAACTCCTCGCCGAGCTTACGTGCCTGCATCCCGTCCCATCGTCGCACTGATCGAAGCCGACGCAAGGGATCGCCACGCGCTTCGCTCTTTGCTCAGTCCGCTTGACGCCGAGATCCACGATTTCGACAGCGCCGAAAGCTATCTTGCTGAGCACGAAGTACCGGGCTGCCTGATCATGGAAGTCGAATTGCCTGGCATGTCGGGTCTCGATCTGCTGCGCCGTCTGCGAACGAATGGCGCGACGCCGCCCATCATTCTCTTAGGAGAAGAATCCGACGTCGTCGGAGCAGTGACTGCGATGCGCGAAGGTGCCGTTGATTTCATCGAAAAGCCGCACGTCGATATCGCCATTCTGCGTCGCGTGGCTTACCTGCTAGATCACGCCTCCGAAGTACGGCACTGATTGACACGCCGCGTGAGACTGCAAGCTCGCAGTCTCGACCGCTACGTCATTCCCAATCTGCGCGAGGATTGAACGGCAATTCCTTCTGCATGCGCTCATACACTGCACGAGCTGCATCGGTGTCCGCAGGCGGCGTGACGATCTTCAGCTCGACGTACTGATCGCCCGGCGTGGCGCCGGGCAGGCCGCGACCTTTCAGACGAAGTTTCTGTCCAGCCTTTGCGTTCGGTGGAATACGCAAATCGACAGGACCTGCGAGCGTTGGCGTCTTGATCGTTGCACCCAGCGCTGCCTCCCACGGTGCGACGGGAAGCGACAGCGTGATGTCGCGACCCTCCGCATGAAACAGCGGATGCGGCTTGAACCCAATCTCGAGGTACAGATCGCCCGCAGGTCCGCCGCCCGCGCCGGGGCTCCCCTGACCGCTCAGACGAATCTTCTGACCCTCGATAACGCCGGCAGGAATCGTGACCTTGAGCGTGCGTGGCTTGACCTGCACGCGACCCTGCTCATCGATTTGCGGTGCCTTCAACTCGATGGTTTGAGCGCCGCCGCGGAAAGCATCTTCCAGATCGATCTGGATCTTCGCTGCATGGTCTTCGCCAGACGTGGCGAACCCGCCGCCGCCATAGCCACCTGGCCGCTGTCCATTGAAGGGACTGCGAGCCCCGAAGAGCGATGAGAAAAAATCGCTGAAGCCAGGTTCTTCTCGTCCACCGAATCCGGTCGTGAATTCGAAGTCTCTTCCCCAATCGGGCGGCGGCGTGAACTGCTGACCCTGGCGCCACTGCGAGCCGAGCTGGTCGTAAGCCGCGCGTTTCTCCGGATCCTTCAGGACTTCGTAGGCCTCTTGCAGGTCCTTGAACTTTGCCTCGGCGTTCGGTTCCTTGCTGACGTCCGGATGATATTTGCGCGCGAGTTTCCGATAGGCGCGCTTGATGTCTTCCGCCTTCGCGTCGCGTTCGACGCCCATCAGCTTGTAGTAATCCTTGTAATCCATAGGAGTTCGATCAGTTCGTCAGAGATCCTCGGTACACGGCAATGTACGGCCAAATTGAAGGCGGCACGTGGGGTTTTCAAGACGCACGGCAGTGCAGACAATCGGACTGCGATCGAGTGCTAGCTGCGTGGCTTCTGCGTACGAAGGCGGAGGATTGCTGCGAGCGATACGAGGAGCTGCCAAGGCAGCGAACCGCCGCCGCCACTTTTCTTTTGCGCGGCCGCGGTCGCTTGAACAACAGGCTGCGGGGGGCTGATCGTGATCGTCCGCTCGACCTGATTGTTGGCGGCATTCGGGTCGAAGTCAGGGCTCGAGATGCTGGCATTCACCGAAGCAGATCCTGCTGTGGTCGCCGTCGCCAGCACGGTTCCACTTACGGATGCACCGGCTGCCAGTGAGTCCACCTGGCAATGGACCACTCCATTCAAGAGCGGACAAGCGGTGCTGCCGATCTGTGCGGAAGCAACGGTGAGAGCCGCGGGAACGCTCAACTGAATGTCCAGGGCTTTTGCCTCGGTCGAGGTCATATTCTGGACGCTGAATGTAAGTGTCACTCCGGTGCCAACCACTGCTGAGTCAGGCGCAGTAAGAGAGACTGCGGCATCGACTTCCGGCGTAATCGTGAGCGTTCCCTGCACCTTGTTATTGCTCATCGAATTTTCGTTCGACGCGGTGACCTGTGCAGTGAGTGTGTACGTGCCGGCAGCGGTGCCTTCTAGAACCCCGCGAATCTCGCGCAAACCGCGAGCAGCAATGTCGCCGAGTTCGCACGTCAGACTGCCGCCGCTCTGTGAACACTGGCTGCTGTCGAGCGAAACGTTCTTGATAATGACTTCCGCCGGAGCATTCACCACCAATCGCGCGGCTTGCGCACCCGAGCCGCCAATGTTCGCGACTGTCACCGTCCAGTCCACGGGCTGATGAATCGTTGCACTCTTGTTGTCGACGTTGGATGAGAGGCTGAGATCGGGCGGAGGCAGCACGGCAAGACAGCTCGCCGTGCGCTTGCGCGGCAGGATCGCATCGAGACTACAGCTCGAGAAGGTCGTGGCATTCGGGCTGACCGTCGGCGACATGATGTATTGATTGAGCGGCGTGCCTGAGCATTGCTTGTCGCCGTCATGCACTGCGCCGAAGTTGTGGCCAATCTCATGCGCGGTGATCAACGAATCGATGCCTACGCTTCGGCCCATCTGTGTGAGTCCCACGCCCCATTGGGTACTGCAAAGACTATCGGTGAAGGCAATGCCGACCGTGGTGCCGTCGAGATCGCGACCCGTGAACAAATGGCTCAACCCGCGACTGCGTAAAGCCGGTGTCTTGCTGCGCACTGATGCGAGATTTTTCACCAGCGTGTTGGGATTGGTGGACGGCGAGAGTTGCTGCGTCGTCTCGTCGTCGATGTCGAATGAGGGAA
Source organism: Povalibacter sp. (assembly GCA_045810085.1). Taxonomy (GTDB): domain Bacteria; phylum Pseudomonadota; class Gammaproteobacteria; order Steroidobacterales; family Steroidobacteraceae; genus Steroidobacter. Next base: position 19,682 of record JBJMWN010000461.1, read on the forward strand.
TCTGGATTTCCACACCGATCTGCGAGCTGAAAATGCCGTCCACGTTGTTCAGGCGCGCAAGGAGCTCATCGCGAGTCTCCTCGTCATCCGAATAGCGAGCTCGCAGCAAGGAGTCGGCAAGTGCGGAAATTTCGAGCCGCAACGAAGCGCCTGCAGCCTGCATCAGGACAGGAGATCCTTTGAGTTCGTCGACGAGTGCGGAGTAGGCGGCTTTGCCGCTCACTGCTTCGGTTCCGCAGAATGCGACGCCTGGTTCGATCTGTGTGTCCGCCAGCCGATAGATGATTGTCTGATCTTTGGAGGTATTGGCATCCGTCTCAGCAGCGGCTGCAGCGTCGACAATGAAGAGATCGTGGCCGTCCCAGATCATGCCGCGGATCTGCTGACCCTTCGCGCTCATGCGGGCCCACGAGCCCGGCACGTTGTCGAGCGTTCCTCGATACACGCTGAGCGTCGGGCTCTTTGCTTCGACCCAAGCGGCGAGTGAAGTGTTTTTCTCGAGCGTCAGTCCGAAATGTCGCCCGAACGCATCGAACTTGAATCGTGTTGAAGTCGTTCCGCCGATTTTCTGCTGGCCTACTGCGGTTTCGGCGCGAGGTGCAAACAGCTCATAGCTCAGGATGCGCAGCGGCTCATGCGTTGCGGCCTGGCTGACACCAGACGCAAGCAGAAGCGCGCACATCACGAGTCCGCGTCGCTCATTTGCAGTTCCGCCCAAAAGCTCGCCCCCTTTGGCCCTGACCGCGCGCCTTGTCGCATAGCAGCGCAAGATGAACAAGCATCTATGTCCCAGTCCGGGGGAGGGCGTGAATTTATGGCCTTTCGCGAGGCCAGCGTCACAGAATGACGACGTTTGCGGGTGAAGTCGCGCAGGGCGCGCGAGAAGTCACATGGCTGAATTGCTGGACCGGATTAGAGCTAGTCAGCATTTCCAGGCTGCGTTGGTTATAGGCCAGCGACCGCTTTCTCGCACCAAAGCCGAGCGACACCAAACAGCGTCGCGCTAAACTGGTGCGACGGTCAGATTTCGGATACAACGCGCGCGGGCCGGTGCTGGTGAAAGATGCACGGCATAGAACGTGCATTGCAAAGCCTCGCTGCACCGTTGAGGTATTCTGGCCTTTACCCACTGAATGCAGCGTCGAACGAACAAACTTACCGTCATCCCGCACACTTCGAGACAGGAGCCACGGGGAAAATGAAACTCATCAGCGCGATCATCAAACCCTTCAAACTCGACGACGTGCGCGCCGCACTCTCGGAAATCGGTGTCTCTGGTATGACCGTGACGGAAGTGAAAGGCTTCGGTCGTCAGCGTGGTCACACCGAGCTGTACCGTGGTGCCGAATATGTCGTTGATTTCGTACCCAAGACCCGCATCGAAGTTGCCGTGAAAGATGCGCTCGTCGATCAAGTCGTCGAAGCCATCATCGGAGCCGCAAAGACCGGCAAGGTCGGCGACGGCAAGATTTTCATCACCGATCTGGAACGCGTACTGCGCATCCGGACCGGCGAAGCGGACGATCAAGCGCTTTAACAGTTTCAACGCACCCGGGGCGTTCTGCCCCGGGTGTCGATCAGCGATTTTCAACGACTGATCCTCCGCGGATTCCGCGCTTCCCATCTTTTAGTTCGTTCTCGCCGGGGCTCACCAGGACAGCACTTTCCAAGCTGCCCTAGACTTCTCTTCAACGAAGGTCAGGGTCTGCGTCCATGAGCTATGCGATTCGTTTTCACAGCCACGGCGGCCCCGACGTTTTGCAGTGGGAGCCGATTGAAGTCGGCGACCCTGCTCCCGATCAGGTTCGCTTGCGCCATACGGCCATAGGCCTCAACTTCCTGGACGTCTACGAGCGGACGGGTCTCTATCAGGTCAATTTGCCGGCAATTCCCGGCCGCGAAGCCGCGGGCGTGATCGAGGCAGTGGGATCCAGGATCAAACAACTGCGGGTTGGCGATCGCGTCGCCTATGCCGCTCATCAGTCGGGTGCTTATTCGCAGGCGCGATTGATGCCGGCCGATCGGCTGGTGAAGCTTCCCGACACAATCTCCGATGAGCAAGCCGCGGCGTTGATGCTCAAGGGGCTCACCGCTCAAGTGTTGCTGCGCCAGACGTACAGGGTGCGCAGCAAAGAGATCGTGCTCGTGCACGCCGCAGCGGGCGGGATGGGATCACTACTCGTGCAGTGGGCCAAGCACCTGGGCACCACTGTCATTGCGACCGTGGGTACTGAATCGAAAGTCCAAAGAGTTCGTGAGTTGGGCGCAGATCACGTCCTGCTCACGCAAGGCGATTGGAGTGCGCAGGTAAAAGAGCGCGCAGGTGGTCGCGGAGTCGACGTCGTCTATGACTCAGTTGGCAAAGACACGTTTGAAGGCTCGCTGAATGCACTGCGTCCCCGCGGCATGATGGTCACGTTCGGGAACTCCTCCGGTCCTGTCCCGCCGATCGCGCCGCTCGAGCTGACCAAGCGTGGCTCACTGTTTTTAACGCGCCCGACTTTGTTTCACTATCTGGAGACTCGACGTGAGCTCGAACGCGCAGCCAAGGAGCTGTTCGATGTGGTGAGTCGATCAGTTGTCCAAGTGCAGATCGGTCAGACGTATGCGCTGAAGGATGCGGCAACTGCACATCGGGATCTGGAAGCGCGACGCACGACAGGTTCGACGGTGCTCTTGCCGTAGCATTCGTGCCACTACGGCACGCTGATGGGCGTCCATCCTGGCTGGCTCATGATCCGATCACACCAGCCGCGTACGTTCGGATAGGGCTGCAAGTCGAAGCCGCCCTCGTGGGCCACGTGCGTGTAAGCGAACACGCAGATATCGGCGAGTGAGTATCGATCCGCTACGAGATACGCTCGGCCGCCCAGTCCTTCTTCCAGCACATCGAGCGCGGCATAACCGCTTTTCTTCTTTTCGATGAGCTTGTCGCCAAGTTCAGTTCGCGTCTTGCGAAGCAGATGCAGCCAGAAGCGTGCGCTGCCGATGTTCGGCTCGATCTGATATTGCTCGAAACACATCCAATGCCACATGCGCGCACGATCGAAAGCGTCCAATGGAATCAGATCGGAGTTTTCGGCGAGAAACCAGCAGATTGCGTGGCTCTCCGGCAGATAGCCGCGACCGGGGACTTCGAGCAGCGGAATGCGTCCGTTCGGATTGCGGGCAAGGAATTCCGCCGTGCGTGATTCGCCGCTCGGGATATCGATTTCGATCAGCTCGTAATCGATGCGCAAACGCTTCATCACGAGACGGCATTTGTAGCCGTTACCCGAGGGCAGGAAATCGAATAGGCGATACATATGACTCCCTAATCCTTCAGCGAGCACACACCGTTCCGACGTGCGCACACACGCTCACGCATGACGGCGTACACCGTCACGTTCGCGGATACCCTGCCCGGTATCCGAAAGCGTCGTCTTTGCAAATTTCCGCTACCAGCGCCCTTGCCGGTGCGGATTGTGATGGGCTAAGCGCGCAGCGTGGTCGTTCCACGCAAGATGGCGAGTGCTCCGCTGCGAACGACCTCCAGAACCTCCCCGAAGCTCCCCACTTCGGCGATGAACCGGTTGATCTGTGATTCACTGTCAGTTAGTTCGACGGTAAAGCTTTCCGGTTCATCCGACAAGACCCGTGCATTGGCTTTCTGTACCGATTCGCGCAGCCGTACCAACAGGCTTGGCGGAGCCTTCACCTTGAGCAATAGCAATTCGCGCTCGACGTGCTGATCGCTCGTGAGGTCATCAACGTTCACCACATCGATCAGCTTCAACGACTGATTCACGATCTGCTGAACCACCTGGGGTGAGCCGCTCGTTACGAGTGTGAGCCGTGACACCGTCGGATCGTCGGTCGGAGCGACGTTGAGCGATTCGATGTTGTAGCCACGTGTGGCGAAGAGACTGGTGACACGGGTCAGAGCGCCGACCTCGTTCTGCAGCAGAATGGAAATGATGTGGCGCTGGCGGCTGCTCATTGCCGATTTACCTCGGAGAGCAGTCGGTGCGTTTGCGACCGTGACTGCTGATGTCGTCTGACTCATGGGCGTTTCTGGACGCCACTCAAGGGCGTCTGTTCGGGGGCGCGAGCATAAGGGAAGCACTGGTCCGCGCCTAGAATCCCTGGGTCTGGCAGCAATACCTGTTGGATCTATCTTCATCCGTCCCGTGCATGGACGGTGAGGGAAGGATGCTGCTACCCTGCTTGGTATCCTGTTGAATCATCTCGACACTTTCATTCCAGCCGCTGCTCCAGCCGCGGCCTTCAGCTGACCCCGCTGCGCGGGGCTCTAACGACGGAAACGCAGCCGTGAAACACAGCCATGCCGCGCTCACATCGGGCGCCCACCCGCTTGCTGGCACCCAGATGTCTGGCGCAGACATCATCGTGCAGGTCCTGGCAGATGAGGGGGTCGACACGATTTTCGGATACAGCGGCGGCGCAATCCTGCCGACTTACGACGCCATCTTCGTTTACAACCAGCAGCGAGCGAGCGACTCCAAGCCACAGATGCCTTTGATCGTTCCTGCCAACGAGCAGGGTGCGGGTTTCATGGCTGCCGGTTACGCACGCGCAAGTGGCAAGGTCGGCGTATGTCTGGTGACTTCGGGCCCGGGCGCGACCAACACCGTCACCCCCGTTCGCGATTGCATGGCGGATTCGATTCCCATCGTGGTCATCTGCGGGCAGGTGGCCACCGGCGCGATCGGTACGGATGCCTTTCAGGAGGCGCCCGTCGCCAGCATCATGGGTTCGGTTGCCAAGCATGTGTTCCTCGTAACCGACGCGACCAAGCTCGAAGCCACCATCCGCACAGCGTTTGAGATCGCACGCACCGGTCGTCCCGGTCCCGTCGTGGTCGACGTACCGAAAGACGTGCAGAACTGGCGTGGCGCGTTTCAGGGAACAGGTCGCTTGCCGGTTGCGGGCTATCGGCATCGCATGAACCGACTCGTGCGCAACACGCTTTCGGACGACCAGTGCGAACAGTTCTTCCGCATGCTGGGCGAATCGCAACGCCCGCTGATCTATGCGGGTGGTGGCGTGATCAATTCCGAAGGCGCTCAAGCGTTGCGAGAGTTGTCGCTTGAACTGCAGATTCCAGTGGTCACCACGTTGATGGGGCTCGGCGCGATCGATACGGCGCATCCACTTTCGATGCGCATGCTCGGGATGCACGGTGCGGCGTTTGCCAACTACGCCGTCGATGATTGCGATTTCCTGTTCGCGCTGGGTGCTCGTTTCGATGATCGTGTGGCCGGCAACCCTCCGAAATTCGCACCGAACGCCAAACGCATCGCTCAGATCGACATCGACGTTTCCGAGATCAACAAGGTGAAGCCCGTCGATTGGCATCACGTCGGACTGCTGCCTGAAGCTTTACGTTCGTTGCGAGCTTACGCACGTCGCGTCAGCTTTCGTCGTGACTGGTCGGCTTGGCTTGCACATTGCACTAGTTTGCGCAGCAAGCACGGCATGAATTACGACCATGAGAGTGAACTGATTCAGCCGTACTCCGTGATCGAGGAGATCAATAAGCTCACTCGCGGTCAGGCGATCATCAGCACGGGCGTGGGCCAGCATCAAATGTGGTCCGCGCAGTACTTCGATTTCGCTGAGCCGCGTCTGTGGCTGACATCGGGCAGCATGGGAACGATGGGTTTCGGTTTGCCTGCAGCGATCGGCGCGCAATTCGCCCAACCCAATCGCCTGGTCATCGATGTCGATGGCGATGCAAGCATTCGCATGAACATCGGCGAACTCGAAACAGTCACCACTTACGATCTGCCGGTGAAAGTAGTTGTCCTCAACAACTGCGGCGATGGCATGGTGAAGCAGTGGCAGAAGCTGTTCTTCAAAGGCCGTTTGTCGGCGAGCGATAAATCGCTGCACAAGAAGGACTTCATCAAGGCCGCCCAGGCGGATGGCTTTCAGTATGCCGTTCGGTTAGACCGCAAAGAGGATTTGCCGCGCGTCATCCGCGAGTTCATCGAGTTCAAAGGCGCAGCTTTCCTCGAAGTGATGATCGATCCAGACGCTGGCGTCTATCCGATGGTCGGCCCAGGTCAAGCGTACGAGGACATGATCACCGGTGATCACATCGCCTCGCGTCACACGAGCGAAATTCGCTCGCCGGATGCGTCGGAGATGTTCTGAGGAAGGGCCGCTGGCGACTGGCAGCTGCAAACTGGCCCGATCGGAGTCAGTGGGCCGCTCGCCTAACCAGATGGGATGACGTTCGCCGAGGCCTTCACTGATTAGTTTGTGTGCCTGAGCATACGATCGTTTGAATCTGCAACT
>JBJMWN010000462.1:0-6115 GCA_045810085.1 Povalibacter sp.
GAATCCGCCACTGACCCACCGACTTGCGTCGGAAGTTCTTTTCGCAACGCTCAAAAACATGGATGTTTTTGAGCGAGCCTACAGGGAAGTATTCACGGCGTTTGCGGAAAAGAACTTGCGGCGCGAGGCGGTGCGCGCCACTGCGATTTTGAGATAGGTTCTAGTTCGCCGGACGCAGTTCTCCGAGCACAGTAGGGATCAACTCCGAAACAGTGGGGTGAATCGGCACCGCGTGCTGGAGCGTGGTGTACGGTACTCGCGCGTTCATGACATCGACGATGCCGTGAATCGCTTCATCCCCACCGGTTCCAAGAATCGATGCGCCGAGGATGTGTTTCGAATCCGCGTCCACGATGATTTTCATGAAGCCTTGAGTCTCTGCCTTCTCGATTGCTCGGCCCACTTGAGTCATCGCCCGAGTCCCGATCATCAGTTTCCTGCCGCTCGCGCGCGCTTGCATTTCCGTCATGCCAACGCGGCCGAGCGGCGGATCGATGTACAACGCATACGCCGGGATTCGCTCGCTCACTCGTCGTGACTCTCCATCCAGCAGATTTGCCGCAACGATTTCGAAATCGTTATACGCAGTGTGAGTGAACGCGCCGCGTCCATTGCAATCGCCTATGGCCCAAATGCCAGGCACGTTCGTGGCCAGTGAATCATCCACACTGATGTAGCCTCTCGCATCAGTCTTCACAGCTGCCTTGTCCAGTCCAAGATCATCCGTGTTCGGTCGACGTCCTACTGCGAGCAGCACGTCGGTACCCATTACGCTCGGCTCACCCTCCTCGCAGCTCACGTGAACTTCGACGCCGTGTGCGTGCGAAGCAAGCCGGATACATTCCGCACGCACTCGCACCGCGATGCCTTCGTTCTCCAGGATTTGTTGAACGCTGGCGGAGACGTCCGCATCTTCGCGCGACACGATTCTCGGGCTCTTTTCCACGACTGTGACTCGTGAGCCGAAACGGCGAAACATCTGCGCAAACTCGAGACCGACGTAGCTGCCGCCGACCACGATCAGGTGCTCGGGCACATGCTCAAGTTGCAGAATGGTCGTGTTCGTCAGATAGGGCAGGTCGTGAACGCCTGGAAAATCCGGGATCACAGCGCGGCCACCCACATTGAGAAAGATCTTCGGGGCACTCAGCAGTCGGTCTGCAACACGCAATGTATTCGCTGTTTCGAACCGCGCATGACCCTGGATGACCGTGCATCCCTTCATGCCTCGCAGCCAGCTTTCGAGCGAAGTCCGTGCGTTGAGTGAAATGCTCGCTGCGCGCGCGTGCACGCGCTTCATGTCAATGCCGACAGTCCCTTCGAGGGCGACACCATATTCCGCCGCGCGGCGTGCGATGTGCGCTGCATATGCGCTCGCCACCAGGGTTTTGGTCGGCATGCACCCGGTGTTGACGCAAGTGCCTCCGAAAAGCTTGCGCTCGATGATCGCGACCTTCATTCCTGCCTGGGTGAGTCGGCCTGCCAGCGAAGGTCCCGCTTGCCCCGCGCCTACGATGATCGCGTCGAACGATTCCATCGGGTCACCTCACGCCGCCAATATCACGAGGGCTGCACTGCCTATGGCGACTGCATCTTCGATAAGTGCCGCAGGACGATCTTTCCGAAAGGTACTCGCCAACTTGCGTCGGACGGCACGTCCGCTGAGCGTGCCGATGATGGCACCGACGATACCGAGTGCCGTACCCAGCCACACCGAACCCGCGCTGAAACCGATGGCGGCGCCGCAAACACCACCGCTGAGAATCCGCGTGCTGAACTGAATCGGCACCGTTCGGCTCGGCGTGCTCGGCAGTTGATCTGTCACCAGTTCAGCCAGAGCCAGAACAGTGAAGACCCATGATGCCGCCGGATGCGCGAAGAAGTGCAGCCATGATCCGTCTAGATGAAGCAGTCCAAGGTGTGCGCCCCACGCAATCGCAGCGGGTGCCGTCATCGCACGTAGGCCGGCGATGACACCAATCAACAGAGCCAGGCAGAGCGCGATCATGGGGTCTCCTTGGCGTGAGGCGATGAACTGAGCACGACGGTGGCTTGATCGCGGTCCTCAGCTTCCTGTCTGCGTGCTCTTACGTGCCGATTTGCACAGGCGCGTCCCTGACTCGGCGCTCCAAGCGGCCGTTTCCTAACGGCTTTCCACCATCGGCCCGTCCTTGTGACGCTCATCACAAGGGGCGCTGAAAGAGCCGCACGCAAGTCACGATTCCGCCGTCTGCACGTTGCGGTGATTGACGGCCGCGCTTACATAAGCTGACTGCCGTGACGATTGCAATCACCCCGCCCATCGAAGCGGGGGATTGTCGCGTTCGGCGCCCATTGCAGGCGACGCTTTCAGAGCCTCCCGGCTTGTCAGGCAACGCCACACGGAGTTTCGGGTGAAGTTCAGAACGGTGCTCGAGGTACTGGCTGGCCATGCGTCCATTGCGGCGATCCTGGTCCTGGTCCTGTTGCTTTCGATCGCCGGCGCGCCGCTATTGCAGCAGCAAGAAGCCATCGCCAAGCACATCGGCGGCGACGTCGCGATCTCGAAAGCGCATGCGGTGGCTGAAGCTCTGCTCGCGAGCCCAGATTCTCGCGTGCTCGAGAGCCAGCAACCCAGCTTCACCGCTTCACACTTTCCTGGCGCTCTGAACGGAAGCATCGACGCACTCCACTCGGCGCGCGTCGTGCACGATCCCTTCGCTGCCGAAGCGCTCGTTCGCCTTAAAGCGAATCCGAACGACGGGCAAACTCGATTTGTAGTGGTCGATGACCGCTATCACTTGCGATACGCAACCGCGGACCACACCGGTGGCATGCTGTTGCTGGACTTACCGCTGGATCACGAACGCGCGGTATTGGGCCGATTCTTCGGACAGTCTTATCTCTCGGGCAACGCGCTCGGATTTCTGCTGGTCGTCTTGTTGATCGTCGGCAGTTTCGGCCTGCGGTTTTATCTGCGCGGTCTGATCGGCTTACCCGAGCAGGAGCGTCGCAATGTGATTGAAGACGCGCTTCGGGATCGCGATCCGAGTCAGAGACACAATCGCCTGCCGTGGATGGTTGCACTCTGCATCGCGATCTTCCTGCTCGATCTGACCAACGCGATGGACGCTGCCGTCGGCATGGGCTACGTGCTGGCGGTAACTCTGTGTCTTCGCTCGAATCGACCGTGGCATATCATCGTCGTCGCGATGCTCGGTGCGGTACTGCTTTTCCTCGCGCCGATCTTCTCAGCCTATGACACGCATTGGTGGGCGTATCTCGAACGGCACTCCGCGTCGGTCTTCGCAATTCTCGTGACGGGTATGTATGGCAACGCGCATATGCGCAAATCCCGCGCAGAAGCCATTGCGCTGGCCGAAGCCACGCGTTCACGCCATGAAACCGAAGAACTCCGCGCAGCACTGCAACGAGCCGAAACCGCCGAAGCAGGTCGACGTGATACGGCTGATCGCCTGGCGCTCGCGAATCAGGCGGCAGGTATTTCGATGTGGCATTGGGATACACAGAGCGATGCCGTAACGGTGCCGGAAGACAGTCCTCTGGTTGCGCGCGTCGGCGGACTGACGCAGTTCTCTGGTCTCCAGTACATGCATGACTTCGTGCATCCGGATGATCGGGCGGAGTGCGTGCAGACATTCAAGGCTGCACTCGCGCTTCCTGCTGGAGGCCACACCGGTATCGATCATCGCTATCGCGTCCGTCTGCGCGACGGCAGCATTCGCCACGTTCAATTTCATGGTCGCGTCCTGCACGATGATGCTGGCAAGGCCGTGTCCATTCTCGGCGTGGACTGGGAAGTCACCCGCGAAGAAGAGGCTGTGCGCGAGATCGCAAGGCAAGCCACTCAATTGCGCGAAGCACAGGAACGGTTCCAGCGCGCTATTCGCGGTACACAGGACGTGCTGTTCGAAATCGACGCACAGTCTTCGACGTGTTGGTTCTCACCGCGCTTCCTGGAATTGCTCGGCTGCGAGCGAAGCGATGCACCGCAGACCATTGCCGCATTCCATGCTCTGGTTCATCCGGAAGACCGCGAACGGTTGATAGCAACGACGCAAGCGCACTTCCAGCATCGCGAAGCGTTCGATGTTGAATATCGTTTGCAGCGCAAAGACGAGCAGTATCTCTGGGTCCGCAGCCGCGCCACCGCACAGCGCGACGCAACCGGCGCGCCGACATTGCTTTCAGGTTCCATCAGCGACATCACTGAAGGACGTGCGGCACGCGAAGCGTTGATCCGTGCGGGTGAAGAAGCAGAAGCGGCCAGCCACGCCAAGAGCACGTTCCTCGCGACAATGAGTCACGAAATCCGCACGCCGATGAACGGCGTGATCGGCATGACCGGGTTGCTGCTTGAGACGCAGCTCGATCGCGTTCAGCGCGACTATGCAGACACGATTCGCACCAGTGCCGATTCGTTATTGACGATCCTCAATGACATTCTGGATTTCTCAAAGATCGAAGCCGGCAAGCTCGACATCGAAGATCTCGAATTCGATCTGAACCTCAATGTGGACGAGGTCGCTTCCACCATGGCCTTCCAGGCAGCCGCGAAAGGGCTCGAGCTCGTGGTCAACGTGCGACCTGAAGTTCCGGAGCGTGTGTTCGGCGATCCGCAGCGCATTCGTCAGTGTCTGCTGAACCTTGTCGGCAACGCGATCAAGTTCACCCATCAGGGCGAAGTGGTGGTCGAAGTATGCTCACCCGGACGTCGCAACGGCCGCGCGCTCGTGCATTTCGAAGTGCGCGATACGGGCATTGGCATTCCGCCGGATGCTTTGGTCACGCTGTTCAATCCGTTCACGCAAGCCGACTCATCGACCACTCGCAAATTCGGCGGCACCGGCCTGGGACTCTCGATCGTGCGGCGACTGGTCGAAATGATGGGCGGTCAGGTCGGCGCACACAGCGAACCCGGCCGCGGATCAGCGTTCTGGTTCACATTGCCACTGGAACCTGCGATGAGTAGCGCACCGGAGCAACGACGGGATTTCACTTCGAAGAACAAGCGTGTGCTGCTGGTCGACGACAATGAAACGAACCGGCGCGTGCTCGCGGGGCAGATGGCGCATTCCGGTTATTCGGTAAGTGCTGCAGCTTCTGCACAGGAAGCCTTGACAGCATTGCGCGGCGCTGGCGAGGTTCCTTTCGACGTCGTCGTGCTGGACTTCCATATGCCTGATGTCGACGGCGCGATGCTGGGCGAGCAGATCGTAAACGATCGCTCGATCCCGCCAGTCCGACTGGTGTTGCTGACCTCACTCGATCGTTCCGGGGACGTACAGCGTTTTGCCAACATTGGTTTCGCTGCCTATCTCACTAAACCGGTTCGTACGCGCGAGTTGCTCGACTGCCTCGAACAATCGCTCTCACACGACGCTCGCGATTGGCACATGCGCAGCCAGCCAATCATTACGCGTGGCAGCCTGATCGCGGGAGAAAGCCGTCGGCGCTATTCCGGAAAAGTCCTGCTGGTCGAAGACAACGCGATCAACCAACGTGTCGCCCGGCGCTTCCTCGAACGACTCGGATGTGAAGTTCGTGTCGTCGGCGACGGTCAGCAGGCGGTTGATGCGTACCGCGATGAGCAGTGGGCGTTCATCCTCATGGACATGCAGATGCCCGTGATGGATGGACTCGAGGCCACGCAACGCATCCGTGAGCTGGAAGGAACGGGACCGCACACGCCTATCGTTGCGCTGACGGCGAACGCGATGATGGGCCAGCTTGAAAGATGCCTGCAAGCCGGCATGAATGACTATCTGACCAAACCGCTGGACATCTCCCGCCTGCAGGACGTGCTCGATCGGTTTCTGTCTCCCGCTGTTTCCGAGGAGAGGATCTTGAACACTCGCACCATCGCTTCGAGCACTGCGATATCGATCCGCAGACGCTTGAACGAAATTGCCGATGGCGATGCGGAATTCGCCGTCGAGCTGCTGTCAGCCTTCATCGGCGGTGCCCAGGAAGCGCTGCAGGAAATGGAGCTCGCGGTGCATTCGAACGATCTGGGCGCACTCGGTCGCGCCGCTCACAAGCTCAAAGGTGCAAGCTCAAATCTGCACATCGAAGAACTGGCAGCACGCTCGCTTGCGATCGAAACACGTGCGAA
>JBJMWN010000463.1:0-4247 GCA_045810085.1 Povalibacter sp.
CTGCCACCACCGATACCGATGATGACCTGTGCGCCGAAGCTCGCCGCTTTACTCACACAATCCGCTATGGATTCGATCGGAAGATCAGCTCGCGTTTGATCATAGACAAACGTGGTCGCGCCGCGCTGGGTGAGATCAGCGACCATGGCTTTGAACTGAGCATCGGAACCTAATCTCGAGTCGGTGCAGATCAGCACTCGTTGCCCGAACTGCGCAGCCACCGCTCCGAGCGCGTGGCGCTGACCCGAACCAAAGAGAACCGAACGCGGCAGTCGCATGGCTCCGAACAGATTCATAGGTAATCTCTCTTCAGCATTGAGGCCGCGGACCAAATCGGGCTGAATCATATATCATATATGATAGAACTGCCAGGAAGGCTCAAGGACAATGCGGCCGCTTGCTCCCCTAAGTTTGCGATTCGCGCGGACATCTCAATGAGCACCGATACCAAAGATCCGAGAGTGATGCCCCTTACCTCAGCGCCTGACACTCGCGGGCAAATCAAACGCGCGTCGGGTCTCGTTGAAGACGCCTACAGCCGCATTCGCGAAGACATCATGTCGCTGAAGATTCCGCCGAATACGCGGATTTCTGTCGACAGCCTGGTGCGTGAACTGGGAGTGTCGCAGACACCCATCCGTGAAGCGTTGAGCATGCTCGAAGCGCACGGCCTCGTCACCAAGCAACGCTTCATCGGCTATTGCACTGCGCCGACACTCAATCGCAAACAGTTCGAGGAGCTCTTTGAAATTCGTTTGCTGATCGAACCGTATGCTGCAAGGCGCGCAGCGGAGCGTATGACCGATAAATCGCTGATAGAACTCTGCGGACTCGCGCTTGAAATGAATCCAGATCAGGCGACACGTTCGCGAGCGCTCTATGATCAGTTCGCAGATCAGGATGCGGAGTTCCACGAACAGATTGCGCTCGGCAGCGGCAACGATCTCATTGCAGAGTCGCTGAGCCGATTGCACATTCATCTGCACATTTTCAGATTGCGCTTTCACCGCGAAGTGACGAATGAGGCTTTCACGGAGCACACGCAAGTGACGAAAGCCTTACAACAGCGCGACCCCGCACAGGCCGAAGCAGCCATGCGCGCACACATCGAGAAGTCATATCAGCGACTGGTGAAATTCACTCGCGACTGAGCCATCACGGATGGACCAGTACAGCGGGTCGCGAGTTCTTGCACATCCCATCGAAGCGGGGAGAGCTCAACCAAGCAGGTTGACTTTGAAGCGCTTACGCCGCGATGATCGGAATATTCTATAGGATATATCCTTTCGCCAGGACGGCAGCCCAAGACAATAGAAGCTGAAGGGGGACCGATGCAGCTTGGAATTCGTGTCATCGCCACGGTTTGTGTGCTCGCGTTCGCGGCACACGCGCAGGCCGCTGCAACGGTTCTGAAGAACTTCACTCTGTTCGATGGCACAGGCCACGCCGCCGTTCCTGCATCGGCACTGGTCTTCGATGATGGACGCGTGTCTTGGGTTGGGCCCGTTTCGAAACTGAAGACACCTGCGGGCGCGAATGTCATCGACCTCACGGGCAAATTTGTCCTGCCGGGCCTCATCGACAATCACGTGCACCTCGGGCTGGTGCATGACGTCACTCAGGACATCAAGTTCTATTCACGCGATTTGGTCGAGCAGCAGCTGCGCATCTACGCAGCGTATGGCGTGACGACCGTGCAGGTTCTTGGCACCGATAAGGACGAGATCTTCGCGATTCGCGATGAACGCAGACGTGCGCCGGGTGACATGGCGCGCGTACTGACCTCGGGTCAGGGTCTCGTCTACAAAGGCTCATACGGTGGCGTGCCAAATTTGAATCAGCCTGTGGCCACACCCGAGGAGGCGCGCGCCGCGGTCGATGCTCAAGTGGCGAAGGGTGTCGACTTCATCAAGCTGTGGGTCGACGATGAGTTCGGTGACTTGCCGGTTCGAATGCCCGCCGAGATCAGCAAGGCCATCATCGAGCAGGCCCATCACCATCACCTGCGCGCCATCGCACACATCTTCTATCTTGAGAATGCCAAAGTTCTCGCGGCGCAAGGCGTTGACGGTTTCGCACACAGCGTTCGCGATCAACCCGTTGACGATGCTCTCATCGCATCGATGAAGCAGCATGGGACGGCGCAGATGGCAGCGACACTGAGTCGTGAAGCTTCATTCACCTACACGAAACTGCCTTTTCTCGACGATCCGTTCTTTGCTCGCTCGGTGACACCTGCTGCGCTTGAAACGCTTGCGAGCGACGAGCGGCAGAAGAAGTTGGCTGCCGGAAAACATTTCGCGCAATACCCGGGTGTGCTCAAGACGGCGATGAGCAATACCGCCAAAGAAGTCGCCGCCGGAGTGAAGTACGGAATGGGCACCGATAGCGGACCGGCTGGACGTTTCGCGGGTTACTTTGCGCACTGGGAAATGCAACTGATGGTTCAGGCGGGTCTGACGCCGCTGCAAGTGTTGACGGCTGCGACTGGAAACAATGCAAAGCTCATCGGCGCGAAAGACGTGGGCACGATTGAACCAGGCAAAGCGGCTGATCTTCTGATCCTCAATGCCGATCCATTGAGCGACATCAAGAACACCCGATCGATTCATTCGGTGTATGTCGCAGGTAAACCGGTACCCACCATCTGGTCGCTTTGCACAGGACGCGCGGCAGGCGAATGCAAAGGCAGCGCGGATGGCCACTGATCCGATCGTCGTCCCAACCGAGAAGGGCTCGGCGCCGCGGGTAGAAGCGGGGCAGTTGGCACCTACGCGGATTCGTCATGCCGTTTTGTGGCTGACGGTCGCCGCGTACATGATCACGTACATCGATCGCGTTGTGATCTCTGCCGCGGTGCCTTCGATTCAGGAGGAGTTCGGATTCTCCATCGTGACGATGGGATGGATATTGGGCGCGTATCAGTTGTCATACGCACTCTTCCAGATTCCGGGCGGATGGTTGGGAGATCGTTTCGGTCCACGTCGTGCGCTGCCTGCGATCGTGGCGTGGTGGTCAGCATTCACGGCTGCGACTGCGCTCACCTGGTCGGCGACTTCAATGATTGTCTGCCGGTTCCTGTTTGGGATGGGCGAGGCGGGCGCATTTCCGATTGCCACTCGATCGCTCTCGCGCTGGATGCTGCCTGCAGAACGCGGTTTTGCTCAAGGCGTGACACATGCAGGTTCGCGATTGGGTGGCGCGCTGACACCGGTGCTGGTCGTGTTTGTGATTGGTCACTATGGCTGGCGCGCACCGTTCTACATTTTCGCGGTGTTGGGTCTGGTGTGGGCGGCTGTGTGGTACAGCTTTTATCGCGACACACCTGCCGAACATCGAATGGTGAATGCGGCCGAGCGCGAGCTCATCGAGAAAGCGTTGGGAAGCACCAAGTCGCGCTCGGGCAAGTCCATTCCATGGCGGCAGATTCTCACGCATCCACAGATGTGGCTGCTCTCGGCCATGTACTTCTGCTACGGCTACGACATCGGGATTTTTCTCACCTGGTTTCCGAAGTACCTGCACGCTGAGCGACATTTCGAGTTGCAGCAGATGGGCTTCTACGCAAGCTTGCCTCTGCTCGCAGGTGTGGCTGGCGATGTCTGCGGAGGCTGGTTTTCCGATATGGCATTGAAGCGCACGGGCAACTTGAAACTGGCACGTCGCGTCGTGGCGATTCCAGGTTTCTTGATCGCGGCGGTTGCGATTCCGCTGGCCTGCTTCACACAGGATCCTCTGGTGAGCGTCGGCTACTTCGCCATTGCAGTGTTCGGCATCGAGCTCACTGTGGGTGTTTCCTGGGCGGTCACGCTCGACATTGGAGGCGAGTACGCGGGTTCGGTTTCTGCTGTGATGAACACGTTGGGCAATCTCGGAGCAGCAATCGCTGCAACGATGACTGGCTACATCGTCGACGTGAGTGGCTGGCCGACGGCATTTTTCGTGCTCGCAGGTTACTCGCTCGTCGCAGCCGTGCTGTTCTCGCGCATCGATGCTTCAAAGCGCGTTTATTCGGAAGCTCAGGTCGCAACGGCCTGAGTCGGAGTGTGGTTCATGTCTGATCAAGCCAAAGATCCTTCCAAGATCAATCGTCGCGCAGTGCTGAAACTGGTGGGCGCGGGTGCTGCGAGTGGCGTGATCCCGCTCGCCGGCGCTGCAGCGCCTGATGACATGGCAGGCATGCATCACCCGCCAGCTCCCACACCTGCTGCTGGTGCGGATGAGGCGACACCCACCTATGAGTTCTT
>JBJMWN010000464.1:0-6718 GCA_045810085.1 Povalibacter sp.
CAGGTTGATACACCGCCTGCGGTAGCGAACGAATCACGACGGTCTGAATCAGATGAGCTTCTTCATTGCCGGCGATTCTCTGCAGCACCGCATTCAGATCCTGAGGTGCGAGGTCACGATCCTTGGGCAAGTTGATTGCGAACCCGCTCAGGAATTGACGCAACTGCTCCAGCCTTTCTTCTTGTGGTGAGCCGTGAACTCGATAAAGCGTCGGAATCTTGTGTTTACGTAAAAAACGCGCCGCTTCGACGTTCGCGGCAATCATGCATTCCTCGATCAGACGATGCGCATCGTTGCGCGACTGTTCGACGAAGCCAGCGATTTTTCCTTCACTGTCGAAGCGAACCTTGAGCTCGGGAGCGTCGAAATCCAGAGCGCCACGACGCAATCGCGCGGCGTGCAACGCGCGGAACACGTCGTGCAGATCGCGCAGGTGCTCACCATTGGCAACGACGTCCGGATCTGCCGCCGCCATGGGATTCGCAAGATATGCAGCCACTTTGGTGTACGTGAGTCGCGCCTTCGACTTCATCAATCCCTCGAAAAAACGCGAGCGAGTGATCTTGCCTTCCGGGCTCACCTTCATCTCGCAGCACAGACACAGTCGATCCACATTGGGATTCAATGAACACAATCCGTTCGACAATGCTTCCGGCAACATCGGCAGCACACGATTCGGGAAATACACGGAGGTGCCACGATGCTGCGCTTCCTGATCCAACGGCGAATCGGGCGACACGTAGCTTGCGACATCGGCGATCGCGACGATCAAGCGCCAGCCGCCTCGCGCAGGCTCGCAGTACACGGCATCGTCAAAGTCACGCGCGTCTTCACCATCGATCGTGACCAAAGCCACGTCGCGCAAATCTTCTCGATTGCGTTTGGCCGCGGCACTGACTACGCCGCCGTAACTCTCTGCTTGAGCGACAGCTTCGGGCGGGAATTCGAAAGGCAGACTGTGCGAATGAATCGCAATTTCTGTTTCCATTCCCGGCGCTGCGTGCTCACCGAGGACGCGCGATACGTGACCGAGCGGCTGCGCGGTCTTCGATGGAGGCTCGACGAGTTTGAGCAGGACTACCTGACCGGGTTTCGCATTCTCCAAACGATCGCGCGGCACGAGCACGCGATGTCCGATGCGCGGATTGTCGGGAACGACGTAACTGATACCGGACTCGTCATACAGACGCCCGACGATGTCAGTGGTACCACGCTCGAGCACTTCGACGACCGTACCTTCGGGACGTCCGCGCTGATCGGTGCCGCTCACGCGAACAGCGACTCGATCGCCATGCATGACTTCCCGCATCTGCCGATACGGCAATACAACAGGCGTGGAGCGATCGTCCGGATGGAGGAAACCGTGTCCGTCACGATGACCCGCGACAGTGCCGATCACGAGCGTCAATCGCTCACGCAGGCAGTACTCTTCGCGACGATTCTTGACGATGTCGCCGGAATGCAGAGCAGTCGCGAGTTGTTCGTTGAGCCGCTTGCGTTTGGCTGATGTCGTAGCGCCCACGCGCAGCGCCAGCTCATCGAACGGCAACGGCCGCCCTGCCTGCTGCAAGGCATCTGTGATCGAGAAATCCGCTGCGGCTGTGGATCCGCGCGGTGATTTGATGGACGCCTTGGCGTCACTGCGGCTACGCCGCGGAGCAGTTTTGTTTTTGCTTTTACGTTTCATAACAAGAAGTTGAGCATATCTGGAAAAGGCCTGGCACCCGTGTTTATGCCGTAGTCATCCGCGTCTGGTTTGCTCGGAAAAATGCGCGGTTCGACGACCAGGTTCTCTGGCCAGGGGCAGGTTGGCGTACACATATATATGTGTGAAGCGACAGTTTCCAAGGACCGCGCGTAAGTGCAAGCGTTGAATGACGCTGTTCATTGACACCCTCGAGTGTCATCGGTAGATTTGCGCGCCTTGCGGGCCCGGCCCCGCTTCCCTCCCCTTGCCCAGGTGGCGGAATTGGTAGACGCGCTGGTTTCAGGTACCAGTGGAGCGATCCTTGGAGGTTCGAGTCCTCTCCTGGGCACCACGCACCTTTCCCGGTGCGTATCACGACTCCTCAGCCAAATGCGTAAGCCGCTGAAAGCGGCCTGCAGCACTTTGAGTTGGCTTGAGTTTGGAAGGTCGCTGAAACGGATTCGTCCGATTTCATCCGCTCCCTCGGAATCATGCGTGTCGCTCACCGCCTCGCCATCCGCACGCTCAAGCTCGCAACTCACCTTCAAAGCGATCGACGGGCGTGGCTCGTCAACTGCTCAGCCGCCGATCAGCAACGCCGACAGCGCCATCATTGCGAAAACCAGCCCGTGTTCGTCAGAAAGCGCGAGATCCAATGTGACGGCACAACGAAACGAAACGCCCAGTCACCAGCTCCGAGACTCGCCACGCCGACGACCGCGCTCCGCGCGATGTCGTGAGCAGAAACGGTGTCCCAGAGCACTCCGCTGGTCACCAGCCATCCCCGTCGGCGTCTTGCAGGACCATGCACCTGCAATGATTGAGTCGATATCGAAAAAGCACAGCACGCTCGCGGCAAGTGCAAACGCCAGCGTGGGCCACTGAAGATGCGTGGGGAGGATGCTTCGCGACGCTGGACTCAACCCCATCATCTGCGACTGATCTCTCCGGCCGGGTTCGTCAAAGAACATGTGCCCACCGGAGAGATTGATGACGACAGTCGCTGTGGCTGCGGTTGCAATGGATCAGACGGCATTCCCCGCCACGACAAGCAGGTTCGTGTCGCTGGCTGTCGCGTGCACGCTTGCCGTACTGATCGCCGCCCTGTTCCCAATCTCGCCCGTTCGCGATGCCGTTTCGTTGCAGGCTGTGTCAGGCGTTCATCTTGATCGACCACTCGCTTATATCGTCTTTGCACCGCTATCCAACCTCTTAGACGCGATCACACTGCTTTCGGCGAGCCAGCACGTCGCGGCATTTTTCGGTGTGCTCGGCATCTGGGCCTTCTGGCGCCTCGCGCGACGACGAGTCGGTCAAGCCCATCGGGGGGCGCATTTCGTTTCGCTTGCGATTCTTCTCAGCGCAATCGTCACGCTATACGCAGCCGCAATGTTTCTTCCGCGCCCAATGGCCTTTCTCACTTCCGCAGATCCGGACACCCTGCGAATAGACTTCCACTCGCATACGAATGCTTCCAGGGATGCGAGCCAGTCATTCACGGCAGAGGAGAATCGCTCCTGGCATCAGGCGGGCGGCTACGACGTGGCTTTTGTCACGAATCATGGTGTCGTAGTCGAAATCGAACCGAGACGTGCGGGCGTCGCACCCGGTGGGTTGACGAGCACGATCCTCCTGCCCGGAATCGAAGCGAACTGGTTGTGGGAACACGTGGGCCTGCTTGGCACGGAGAGCGCCTGCCGCGCAATGCTGTCGTCAGACTATCGCGACCTCGTTCCGGCGAGCCTTGCGATGCATGTCGCCGGCCCGCCAGACGGTCCACTGGTGATCTGGAATCACCCGCGGGCAAGCGAGCTCGAGAAGGTCGCCTCCTTAGGCAGGCTGCCACTCGCCGGAGTGCACGCCATTGAGCTCTCGAACGGCGCGCCGCACGCGATGGACATGGTTCGACGCAAGCGCGAGGCCATCGTCGCGTTCGCGAAGGATCACGACCTCGCGCTGACGTCCGGCACCGACAATCACGGTTGGGGGCACGCGGCTCCCAACTGGACGCTGCTGCGGCTCAAGCACTGGCGTGCACTGAGCCCGGCCGAGTTGGGCAGCCGAATAGAACGCGAGATTACGGAGAGCGGGTTCGGTGTGACGCAGGTCGTCGAGCGCACGACGGTTGACCCGGGGATGAGTGAAGTCGCCCTCGCGCTCACTGTCCTGACCGTCCCATGGCGCATGCTTACGACATTGTCTGCGTACGAACGAATGATGTGGATCCTCTGGATTTGGGTGCTGCCGGTGCTGGCAAGGCTCATAAGGGCAGCGACCAACGTCGGTGGCTTCGTCGGCACTCCAACCGCGCTAAGCGATTCATAAGTATTCCCACAGGTTCAACGACACGCCGGTGAAACGGATTCTATTTAATTGAATAACATCTGATCGGCGGCACGCCTTCAGTCATGCCGGCGTCGGTGGAGTCAAGTAGGTCCGATGACGGGTACCTGATCGTTCTTGCACTCCTTGAGACCTCATGAAAGGCCGCGTCGCACCGAGTTCGGATCCAAAGAAACACGACCAGCGCGAACTCGCTCGACTGCGGCGAACTCGCAAGCTGCGCCCAACGTTGTCTCGACATTCGTAAGCCAGCCGCTTCATGCGTGCTCAGGACCTCCTAGCCTGTCGCTGATCCTCGTCAAAATCGTTTGCTGCTGGAACTCACCGCTTCATCTCGTGTTTCTTGATGCCTCATCCCACTATTTTCAGGGACTGTCATGAGCATCTTCTCCAGCATCAAAGACGCGATCTTCGGCCACAAGGCGGCCGCCGCAACGCCACATCCAACGACCGCTGCACCGAGACCAGCCGCACCAGCACCGGCGAAACCGGCGCAGCCAACCAATGCGAGCCCGACTGCCGCGAGCGCACCGTCGCAACCTGTGGATGTCGAAGCAGTGCTGCAATCGATGGCGGCGAAGCAGTCGCAACAGCTGAACTGGCGCACGTCCATCGTCGATCTGATGAAGCTGCTCGGAATCGATTCGAGTTTGCAGAATCGCAAGGAGCTGGCGCACGAACTTGGGTATCAGGCGGACACGTCAGACTCCGCGGCCATGAATATCTGGCTACACAAGCGCGTGATGCAGGAACTCGCTGCGAACGGTGGCAAGGTGCCTGCCGATTTGAAGGACTAGATCTCGTTTCGCATGACGCCGCTGTTCGAGTACGACCTCTACTATCCAGCCGCACCGCCCGAAGGCGAGCATGCCGCCGACGACAAACTTCATAGACTAAAAAAGCAGCTCACAGAATTTTTCGGTGGGCTCACCGACTTTCGACATCGCAGCGCCGGTTCCTGGCAGCTTGGTGGCGTGACGTTTCATGACGAAGTCGTCTTGCTCCGGATGCTGCACTCCGATCAGACGCAGGCACGGTCATTCCTGCGCGATCTCAAAGAAAAGCTCGAGGCCGAACTCTCGCAGCAACAAGTCCTGATCATCGAACGCGAAGTCAGTCAATTCGATTGATCGCGTGCAGCTGCGAACAATCAACTGCTAAGTGGCCCACCATCCGCTACGTTGAGGCAAGTTCAAACGTTGCGGCTGGTAGGCGACACGCTCGATCAATTCGAGCGCTTCGGCCGCGCACTTATCCCAACTGAAGTTTCTGGCTCGCTCGATTCCGGCAGCGGCCTTTGCAAGTCGAAGAGGTTCGTTGCTGAGCATTTCCAGCATGCCGTTAGCGATGTCATCGACGCTCAACGGATCTACCAGATACGCCGCACCGGATGTCACCTCGGGCGGGGAACACGTGTTCGCCGTCAGTATCGGGCAGCCGCACGCCATGGCCTCGAGCAGCGGAATACCGAATCCTTCATGGAGCGAGGGCAGCGCGAACAGATCGGCCAGCGAGTAAAGGGCCGGCAGATCGTCGTGCGCAATCCATCCGGGGAAGTGAACACGATTCTCGAGTCCGAGTTCGCTCACCAACTCCAGCTCCTTCTCGGCACCCGCTGCCATCGGAAACGAGAAGCGCTGTGCGCCTGCAAATACGAGATCGTGCGGTACGCGATCCTTGATCCTGGCGAACGCCTGCAACAGCCGACCAATGTTCTTGCGCGACTCGATCTGACTGGCCCAAAGAATGAAATGCTTGGGAAGCCGATAACGATGGGCGACTTGCTCTCGCCGGATCACATCGTTAACGGGTTGGAATATGGAAGCATCGAAGCCGTTGTGGATCACCTCGACTTTGCCTGGGTCGACATCCATATACCGAACGGCATCGCGCTTCACCGCCTGTGAGACCGCAATGAACGCTGTCGCCGACTTCAAATACAACGGTACTGCAAGCTTCAGATACAGCCGGTCATACCAGAGAAAATGACTGGGAATCGCAAACCACTCCGAGCCATGCAGCACGAACAGCTTCGGACGTCGCAGAAGCAGCGGCACAGCGAACTTGGGATTGAAGAGCACGTCGATCTTCTCGCGGAACACGCGCCACGGCACGCCGACCTGATCCCAAAACACTGAACCGGGGATCTCGATCGCAACCTCTTTCACGTTCGCATAGGCGCGATAGGTGCCGATCAATGCCGGATTCTGATGCATGACCACGAACTGATGCTGAGGCGCCCGTGCGAACAATCGCGGCAACAGATTGCGCGTGTACACGCGCACGCCGCCGTCTTTCTGATCGTAGTGTCTGAGCATGATCCCGACACGTAACCCCGGTACGGGCGGGCTGGCTGCTGCCAAGCTTGTTGCTGTAATTTGCTCGTTGCTGAGCACGCCGGCAACAGCGTCCCCTTCACGCCCCGTCGAAGGAGACTGCACTGATTTGCGCATCGCCAGAAATGCGAGAGCCCACGGAGCGCACGCAAGCATCTGCAGAATTCGCCCGACGAATGTGATCGCAACCGACGCGCTGGCAGGCACTCCACCCAACGTCATCAGCGTGGCGAACAGTCCATCGAACACACCAATACCGTCGATGGAAACCGGAAGTCTCGCGACGATCAGCGATGACATCACGCCTGAGAAAAGCCATCCCGGCGCCACTTCCAATCCGAGGCCCTTTGCC
>JBJMWN010000465.1:0-12680 GCA_045810085.1 Povalibacter sp.
GGATTCGCGTCCAGTGAACGCCGGGTATAAGCGAACTGGCGCTGCCGAACTCCGGAGCCGCAGTCTCGTGATAAGCGAGTCTCTCCGGACCCGAGGCCCAGTTCTCGCCTTCAGCCGTGACGCCCGGCGTGGTGACGCTCGGCGTCGCGACGCCCGCTGTTGAGATGCCCGGCGTGGCGACGCCCGGCGTGGACGCATTCATCGAGGAGCCTGATGAAGAATCGTTGGACATGGATTCATCGTGTTGAGCCCGTATCATGCGACCTGTTGCCCCGGGGAGAAAGACCGCATGCGAGCTTTTTGCGTTTCAGCAGTATTCGTCCTGTTCATTAGTTCCGTACCGTCCCAAGCCGCTGACCGCACTGAGAAGGCGCTTGTGACCTACGTGAAGTCACGACAGGACGATGCAGTCACGCTGCTGGAGCAAGTCGTGAACGTCAACAGCGGCACGATGAATTTCAAAGGCGTTCGACAAGTCGGTGAGATCTTCCGCCCGCGTTTCGATGCCTTGGGTTTCAAGACTGAGTGGATCGAGGGTGCGAGTTTCGGCCGTGCAGGTCATTTGGTCGCGCGGCATAACGGCAAAGGCAAGCACGTGTTGCTCATCGGACATCTCGATACGGTGTTCGAAACCGATCATCCGTTTCAACGCTTCGAGCGTGTGGATGCGAACATCGCGCGCGGACCGGGAACAGCAGACATGAAAGGCGGCATCATCGTCGCTCTGACTGCGCTCGAAGCTTTGCAGAAAGCGGGTGTTCTGAACACGTTGAATATCACTGTCGTATTGCATGGTGATGAAGAAGATTCCGGAGCACCACTCTCAGCAGCGCGTGCCACGTTGATCGCAGCAGCAGAAGCAGCGGATATCGCGATAGGTCTCGAGAATGCGGCAGATGATCCTTCCACGGCTGTCACCGCACGACGCAGTTCCGGACGCTGGCAGATCAAGGTCACCGCACAGACGGCGCACTCCTCGCAGATATTCACGGACGAAGTAGGCGCAGGCGCGATCTATGAGCTCGCGCGGATTCTCAACGGCTTCTACACGCAATTGCACGGCGAGGAACTGCTGACCTTCAATCCCGGACTGATTGCGGGAAGCACACAACTCGATTACATCCCCGAGCCGCTGCAGGCTAAGGTCTCGGGCAAAGACAACATCGTCGCTCCCGTAGCGATTGCGTCTGGAGATCTGCGGGCCATCACACCGGAGCAGATCGCCCGTACGCAAACGAAAATGCGCGAGATCGTCGCAGCGCATTTGCCGCAGACGAATGCCGAGATCACGTTCGATGAAGGTTATCCGCCCATGGCTCCGACACCAGGGAATGCGCGATTGCTCGATCTCTACGATCGGGTCAGCCGCGATTTGGGATTCGGCAAAGTCACTGCCGTGAATCCACGACGCGCTGGCGCTGCTGATGTGTCATTCGCCGCGGATCATGTGGAAATGGCGATCGACGGACTGGGACTCTTAGGCGGCGGCGCACACACCGCAACTGAGTTCGCCGATCTCAGAACGTTCCAGACTCAGACTCAGCGTCTGGCAGTACTGCTGTACAGGTTGGGAAAAGGTGAGCCGACGATGTCAGGGAAGTAAGTTCGACGGCCACTCGAGCTGAGTGCCGTGCATAAGCCATCGTTTCTTTTGCCGCCGTTAAGAACTTAGCCTTACTACGACTCATCCCACCATCTGGCCTGGAATAAAAATGTCAGTGTCTGCGGTCAGCTGAGCGGTCGTGTGTGACTCCTGCGTCAGATCGACGACGCGCTCGCCACTGCGCAGCACGAAGCTGTTGCCTTTGCGTTGCTTCGCCACTTTCTTCACATGCGCGAGAAGGTTGGCAATTGCGTCAGCACTGGTCGCGCCGACTGTATTTGAATCCAGAGCAGCGACCGACAGCGTCAGCAATGGGAACTGACGAATGGTGCCGTCGCGATCAGGCGCGTTGATATGACCATCGGCCGCGTGTTGTGGAGAATAGAAGCCTGCGACTGCGGCGGAGAATTCTCCCAGCACTTTTTGCACTCGTTCGCGCCAGTCGGCGCATCGCATCACGACGACGAAATCATCACCGCCGATGTGACCGACGAAATCGAGTCGAGGCGAAAAGGCGCTCTTCAGCAAACCCGACAGATGCAGGATGACCTGATCGCCGTGCGCATATCCGAACACATCGTTGTAGGGTTTGAATGCGTCAAGATCGATATAGGCCACGATGAAGCGACGCTCCGCCTCGATCAGGCGGTCGACGCAACTACGGATAGCGCCATTTCCTGGCAGCAGCGTCAGGGGATTCGAATGTTTCGCAGCCTGCAGCTGTTGCTCGGTGAGCAGTCGCAGCAGATCGATGGTCTGTCCGATGCCGTGATACATGCCATCGCGAGTGATGACGAATTCCTCGGCCAGCCGCATCTTGCCTTTCTGAGTCACGAGCCGACTCACCTGCTCCAATCGCAGTTGGCCATCGATGAGCAGCGTCGGAGACTCCATCACCGAAGAGATAGGCTTCTTGTTGTAGATCTCGGGGTGCAAGGGTCGCGCAAGAAGTGCGAACAGATCGTTGCGACGCACGACCCCGATCGGACGACCTTCGCGCACGATAGGCAATGTCTGCTGTTCGGGCGACTGATGGAACAGATCGGCAACGTCGTTCACCCTCGCATCCGGCGAGACGGGAGAAACATACACGGCGATGTGATCGGCGCAGAGCGCGCTTTGAACTCCAATCGATCGGTCGAGCGACTCGAGCTGCTGCAATACAGCCATCGGCGCTTGATTCGGCCTGCCAAACAAATTGCCCTGCAGCCGATCGAGTCCTAGATCCACCAGTTCACGGCACTCGCGCTCGGTTTCAACACCTTCGGCAATCACGCGACAACCGATTGCTCGACCCATATCCAGAATCGATCGCACGAACTCCAGCTTGGTCGTATCCGAATCGATACCGCTAACAAAATAGCGATCGATCTTGACGAAGTCGGGCTTCAGCTCCGACCAGGTACGCAAGCCGGAGGAGCCTGCACCGAGATCGTCAATAGCAATCGAGCAGCCCGCATCGCGCAACTTCTGCAGCGTCGAACGCAGACGCGCGTAATCATCGAGCAGACTTTCCTCAGTCAGTTCAATGACGCAGCGATTCAGCGAGAACTCTGCTTCGCGGGCACACGCGAGAAAGCGCGTGGCGAAATCATGATCTTCGTAGATGCTGTCCGGCGAGACGTTCACGAACAGCTGTCCGGCAGCACGGGTCGCGACGAATCGTTTGAAAGCGTTCTGGATGCAAACGAAGTCGAGATCCAGGCGGACTCCGCCGCGGCGTGCGGCCTCGAACAGGTTCTGCGGCGAGTGCAGCCAACTGTCTGAAGGTCCTCGCGCCAGAGCCTCAAAACCGCAGATGCCGCGCGAACGCGGATCGACGATCGGCTGAAAGAGCGTGGCGATCCGGCCGTCCCGCATCAGCTGCGTCAACTCGTCTGAGGAAGCATCCAACCTGCGCAGGCGCAAAGTCGGGGAATCCGAGCGCGGTTCGGACATCGTTATTGTGGTTCCAGCCCAGAGACTGCGGGCTACGGTAATCGCCACCCTGGACCCAGTCTGAGAACCCCATCCCAGCCCTAAGGTCCAGCCTTATGCCAATTGACGTATCCACGGCGGATGTGTGACGGAGCGCACGGGGAGTTTTGAGCTGCGAATCAGGGCAGCGGAGCCGGCCAGCCAAGCTGCTTTCATTGCGGTTAGCTTTCGCGACTGAACACGTGAGCCTGAATCCGCGTGATCCGAGGATCATTGAAGCATCCACTTCGTGTCATGGATGCGGCTTCATCGGTCGATTGGAGGTCCGGCTGAACCCGGACCTACCTTGATGAGCATCAAAGCAGAGATGAATCTGAGCTCCAGCTGCTTGCGGATCCGCCTTCGTGCGAACCCGCATGCTCAGCCCTTCTCATCTCGTCGCAGAACGCGGCTCGCAGCCGCGAGCCGTTATCGCTTCATTGCGTCGAAGAACTCGCCGTTGGTCTTCGTGTCCTTCATCTTGTCGATGAGGAACTCGATCGCAGCCAGCTCGTCCATCGGGTGCAGGAGCTTGCGGAGAATCCACATCTTCTGCAGCTCTTCAGCCGAGGTGATGAGTTCTTCGCGACGCGTACCTGAGCGGTTGATATTCACGGCCGGGAAGACGCGCTTCTCAGACACACGACGATCCAGATGGATTTCTGAGTTGCCGGTACCTTTGAATTCTTCGTAGATCACATCATCCATGCGCGAGCCGGTATCGATCAGCGCGGTGGCGAGAATGGTCAACGAACCACCTTCCTCGATATTGCGCGCCGCACCGAAGAATCGCTTCGGACGCTGGAGTGCGTTCGCATCGACACCACCGGTCAATACTTTGCCGGAGCTCGGCACGTCGGTGTTGTAGGCACGAGCCAGACGAGTGATGGAATCCAGCAGGATCACCACATCGCGCTTGTGTTCAACGAGACGCTTGGCCTTTTCGATGACCATCTCGGCGACCTGTACGTGTCGCGTCGCGGGTTCATCGAACGTGGAAGAGACCACTTCGCCACGAACGGTACGCGTCATCTCCGTGACTTCCTCGGGACGCTCATCGATGAGCAGCACGATCAAGTACACATCGGGATGGTTCGAGGTGATGGAGCTGGCAATGTTCTGCAGCAACATCGTCTTACCCGCTTTCGGCGGTGAAATGATGAGTCCGCGCTGGCCTTTGCCAATCGGCGCGACCAGATCGATCACACGAGCGGTCAGGTCCTCGCTCGAACCATTGCCACGCTCGAGCTTGAAACGCCTCGTTGGATGCAGCGGCGTCAGGTTCTCGAACAGAACTTTGTGCTTTGCACCTTCCGGAGAATCGAAATTGATCTCGCCGACTTTCAGCAGCGCGAAGTAACGCTCGCCATCTTTCGGCGGGCGAATCAGGCCGGAGATCGAATCACCGGTGCGCAGATTGAATCGACGGATCTGGCTGGGGCTGACGTAAATATCGTCAGGTCCCGCAAGATAAGAGCTGTCGGCTGAACGCAGAAAGCCGAAGCCATCCTGCAGGATTTCCAGCACGCCATCACCGTAGATGTCCTCGCCACTGCGCGCATGCGCCTTGAGGATCGAGAAGATGATGTCCTGCTTGCGCGAACGGGCGAGATTTTCGAGCCCCATCTTCTGCGCAATTTCGACGAGTTCCGGAACAGGCTTCAGCTTGAGCTGAGTCAGGTTCATCGACTGGCGTGAAGCCGCCAGCTCGGACGGGGAAATAATCCCTACGTCATCACCATCGAAATCATCGATGGGCAGATCATCATGTTGTGGTTGGCGGTGATTACCGCGATTACCGTCGCTGTTGCCGCGGTTCTGACGGCCACCGCCGCCACCACCACCGCCGCCGCCTTTATTGCCCGGACGATTACGGGCTTGATTACCGAGATAGCCTCTCACAGTTTGCTTTCCAAGAATGCGGCCAGATCTGCTTTACGCAGGGCGCCGACTTTCTGCCCTTCGACCTGGCCATTTTTAAAGAGAATGAGTGTTGGGATACCGCGCACGCTGAAGCGCTGCGGAATTTTTGGATTGTCGTCGATATTGATCTTTGCGATTTTGACCTTGTCTTTGAACTCGCCCGCGATCTCATCGAGCATGGGCGCGATCATCTTGCATGGACCGCACCATTCGGCCCAGAAATCCAACAATACGGGCTCGCTGGCCTTGAGCACGTCGTCTTCGAAGCTCGCATCGGTGACGTGCAGAATCGTGTCGCTGCTCACGAGAAATACTCCTCAGGTCTTGAGAATCGATGGATGGGTGGGGTGCGGAAGGGAAGTGAAACCAATTAGAAGGCTTAGCTGGTTAGAAGACTTAGCTGGGCGAATCGGGCGGGATGGACCGTGTTAGTGACTTGGGCGTGCTCGGTCGGGCACAATGCGGGCCGTTAAGACTCCGAAGAAGTTGCGTACGTGCGCGGTGCTTGTGCTCGAAAGCTTGAGTACTTGGGCGAACCAACCCCGACGGGGGGTCTTAATTCACGAGGAGCTTGGTGCCGGTATTCCGGTCGGGGCGGGCGCGGATGAGTCCGCTGCGTTGGGCTTATTAAAGCCGGGCGCATTTCAATTTGCAAGCCTTGCAGTTCACGCTCGCGAACCATTGCATCAACTGCTTCCACCCTCACATAACTCAAGGTCCTGACATCGCACTCAATGGCTGATTCACACCTCACCGAACTTTCGTTCTCGAGTCTGCACCTTCCCGAAACGCTGCAGAAAGGACTCGCGGACGCTTCATTCGAACGTTGCACGCCCATCCAGGCTCAGACTTTGCCGCAGGCCCTCGCGGGTATGGACATGGCAGGTCAGGCACAAACGGGAACAGGCAAAACAGCAGCGTTCTTGGTCGCGCTTTACGCGCGCTTGATTCGCGAACCGGTACCAGCGTCGAGGAATCTCAATGCGCCACGCGCCTTGATCATCGCCCCAACGCGCGAACTGGCCGTGCAGATCCATGGCGATGCGCAGACTTTGGGATCGCACACCGGGCTGCAATTGGGTCTCGCCTTTGGTGGGGTCGATTACGAAAAACAAAAGCACCATCTCGAACAGGGTGTAGACGTTCTGATCGGCACGCCGGGTCGCATCATCGACTTCGTGAAGCAACACGTGATCGACCTGCGCTCGGTGCAAGTGCTGGTTCTGGATGAAGCGGACCGAATGTTCGATCTCGGATTCATCGCTGACATTCGCTACATCCTGCGTCGTCTGCCAGCGCCCGATCAGCGGCTGAACATGCTGTTTTCCGCGACGCTTTCACAACGCGTCCTCGAGCTCGCGTATGAGCACATGAACGATCCGACTCTAGTGCGCATCGAGCCGGACAAGATGACGGTCGAACGCATACGTCAGGTGATTTACTACCCCTCGAACGATGAGAAGCCGCGCCTGCTCGTGGGACTTCTGAAGCACATGGACCCGCGACGCAGCATGGTGTTCGTGAACACTCGCCGCGCGGCCGAAGACATCGAGCGACTCCTGCAAAGCAACGGGATCAACGCGGAAGCAATCTCCGGTGATGTGCCGCAACGCAAGCGGCTGCGGATGTTGCGCGATTTTCACGATGGCACTCTCGCCGTGTTGATCGGCACTGACGTCGCTTCGCGCGGGCTCCACATTCCCGATGTGAGCCACGTATTCAACTACGATCTTCCGCAGGATCCTGAAGACTATGTCCATCGCATCGGCCGCACCGCGCGTGCGGGTGCTGAAGGAGATGCGATCAGTTTCGGTTGCGAAGAGTACGTAATGTCGCTTCCAGACATCGAGGCGTACATCGATCGCAAGATCCCCGTCGCGGCGGTGCCAGCGGAGATGCTTCCGGAGATCACGCTTCCTGAACATAGGCCGCGTCACGCGCACCGCAGTAGCGGCGGGCACAATGCGCAGCATGGCCGAGGCGGAAGGCCGCCGGGACGCAACTCTGGTGGTCGAGGTCCGAGGCGCAGCTCAGGGCCTGGGCAATCCCAACACGCATCTGCCCCTCCGCCAGCGCGATCGCCGAGTCCGGCTCCAGTTGCAAATTCGACCAGCGGGAATGGCGGTGATCCAGCGCAGAAGAAGCGTCGTCGTCGCAGACGCCGCGGCGGTGCGGGCGCCGGATCAGGCACAGTCGATCAGCCTCCGCCCGCGAGCGAGTGAGCTGTTGCGCGATCTCGATCGCGCATCGCCCGGATCGTCGCGCCAGCTCGTCAGATCAAATCGGCAACGCCACGCACAGCTGCAAA
The DNA here is from genome assembly GCA_045810085.1 of Povalibacter sp. GTDB lineage: Bacteria > Pseudomonadota > Gammaproteobacteria > Steroidobacterales > Steroidobacteraceae > Steroidobacter. The sequence continues at coordinate 7,791 of JBJMWN010000465.1, forward strand.
TTCTGTGTGCACACGCTCGGGCATCCCTGAATCCGGATACGAGATCGCAAAGATCTGCTCGATCCCGTAATCGCGTGCTGCCTTCAATACCGGAACGCTGTCATCCACGAAAAGGCTGCGCGTCGGATCGAATCGCAGAGCTTCCTCAGCGCGTTCCCAAAATGCTGGGGTTTCTTTCGGTACGCCGTAGTCATGCGAGCTCACAACCGAATCGAAGTACCGATCGAGCTGTGTCTGCGCAGCTTTGATACTCAGACTGTCGCGATGCGCATTGGTCAGCAGCACGGTCCTGAGGCCGCGACGTCGCAACTCGTTGAGGAAGTTTTCCGCTCCTGGCAAGAACCGCACTTGCTGGCGGAATTCATGCTTGAGTGCGGCAATATTGACGCCGAGCTCGCGAGTCCAATAGTCGGTGCAGTACCAGTCCAACGTGCCATGCGCGGCTGCGAAGCGCGGTTCGAGTGACTCCATCGCTTCTTGAAGGCTCATGCGATGAGCTTGCGCGAACCGTTCGGGAACGAGCTCGAGCCAGAAATAATTGTCAAATTGCAGATCGAGCAGCGTGCCGTCCATATCCAGCAATACGGAATCGATACGCTGCCAATCAGGACGCTGAGAGGATGTGTACAAAGGTGAAGCTGTCGCACTCATGAGAAGCCGTATGATAGCTGCCCCGCTGCCGGCTTCCCGGTTACCTATTCCCCACGTGGGAGCTTTCTGATGCTGTTGAGTTGGAGTGCCCTCGCGCTGCTCGTGCTAGCGGGCGTCCTCGCCTGGTTCTGGCAGGACAGCCTTGCAGCACGTGAACGCGCCAACAGCGTCGCTATGGAAGCCTGCGAGCGCCTGAGCCTGCAATTCCTGGATGGCACCGTGGCATTTGCCAGAATCGGCTGGACGCGTGTCGCAGGCGGCTGGATCGCGCTGCGCCGCACCTACGTCTTCGATTACACGGCGAACAGCATCGAGCGACTACAGGGCTTCGTGGTGCTGATCGGTCATCGCGTGGATACCGTAGGCTACGCATCGAACACGCCAGCTCGATCCTCACAGCCACATGAGGCGACTCCGGAGCCTTCGGATAGCGCGGATCGATCGAAGGTGCTCGATCTCGAAGAATGGAAATCCAATCACCGCCGCGCGCTGCCGCCGATACGCGACAGCCGCGAAGATCGGGGCGATCAGAGGCATTGAGATCGTGGCGCGATCCAAACTGCCGCCCTTTGATCCCTCAGCCCGCCTGCGGGTTCTGGCTGTAATCCGTGAGCTTCTATAAAGTACGGCCGCGATGAGCGAATCGGAAAACAAAGTTGAAACAGAGACCTTTCGGCGTCTCGAACGCCTGAGGGATCTGCGCATCGAGCATCGCGATCTGGACGACGTGATCAACCGTTTGCAGATGGATTTGTACGTGAACGAAATTCAGCTGCGACGCCTCAAAAAGCGCAAGCTGCTGCTCAAAGATCAGATCGCTCGGCTCGAGAGCGAGCTCATTCCCGATCTCAACGCCTGATAGAAGAACTCTAAAGCGATCACATGCAGGAACTGCTGCACAACGTAAGCCGCCAACTCGAGGCGCTGCTTACTCCCGAAGCATTGCTGCAACTAGGCGCCATAGCTATTGCCATCTTGTTAGCGTGGTGGTTCGGCCGGCAGGTCCGTAGTACGGATCGTGCACGAGCAGCCGTGGTACAGACGGGGTTCCAGGCTCGATTCGCAGAAGCGATCACCATCGCAAGCCCGTACCTCGCAGCGGTGGTCGTGATCGCGGCATGGGGCGGTGTCCTTCACGCGTTCAAAGCCCGCAGCGAACTGGTCGATCTCGCCATCACCCTCTCAGGGCTGATGCTGCTGATTCGTGTCGTGGTGTATCTGGTGAGATTGACGTTGGGCAATCGCACCAAGGGTTGGGGCAACACCATCACCCTGATTGTGTGGACGGTGCTCGCTCTGCACGTACTCGGCTGGTTCGATCCACTCGTGCAGGCGCTCGATAGTGTCGGCATCAAGACCGATAAGTCACGCATCACCTTGTGGTCGGTGCTGAAGCTTCTGTTCACGGTCGGCGCCTTCATCCTCATCGCTGTGTGGATCGCGCGCTGGTTCGAACAGCGCCTGATGGCGATGCAAGGTCTCGCGCTGAGCATGCGGATCGGCATCGCGAAATTCGCACAAGCCTTCTTGATCGGGCTCTCCATTTTGTTGGGGCTGAACGCTGCAGGTCTCGATCTCACGACGTTGAACGTGCTGACTGGTGCGATCGGTGTGGGCCTGGGCTTCGGTTTGCAGGCGATCGTCGCAAACTTCATCAGCGGTTTCGTGCTGCTGATGGATCGGTCCATCAAACCCGGCGATGTCATCAGCTTCACCGGCACCACAGGCACAACGACTGAAGGCTTCGGCTGGGTGCAGGAACTGCGCGGAAGATACGTCGTCGTGCGTGATCGCGACGGAGTCGAGACCCTCGTTCCGAACCAGCATCTGATCACTAATCCAGTCATCAACTGGAGCTACACCGATCCGCGTGTGCGCCTGAAGCTGCCGGTGCGAGTGAGCTACAGGGATGACCCGGAACGCGCGCTTTCCGTTCTGCTGAAAGCGGCAGACGATCACGCACGAATTCTGCGAGACCCTGCGCCGGTGGCCCGCATGATGGGATTCAACGATTACGGATTCGACCTCGAGTTGCGCTTCTGGATCTCAGATCCGCAGGAAGGCGTGAACAACGTGCGCTCGGATGTGAATCGCGCGATCTGGCGGCTCTTCAAAGAAAACCAGATCACGATTCCCGTCGCACAGCGCGAAGTCAGGATGCATATCGAAAGCGGACCTGAGGCCAGAGACGTCTGAAGGCGTGGCCGTTGCCGCACCACACCTGCGTTCCTTCTCGAGCATGCTCACTATTCCTGAATCTGCTTTGACGTTTCATGCCATTCGCGCCGGAGGGCCGGGTGGTCAGAACGTCAACAAAGTCGCCAGCGCCATTCAACTGCGATGCGATCTGAACGAATGGCCCGCGCTCCCCGAGCGCGTTCGAGCCCGACTGCGGACGCTCGCGGGTCGACGCTTGACGGACGAAGATGTGATCGTGATCTCAGCGCAGCGCTTTCGCACGCAGGAACACAATCGACGCGACGCGATGGAGCGACTGGAAGAACTCGTCGCACAGGCTTCCATCGAACCTAAAATCCGACGTGCTACACGCCCGACACGCGCATCGAAGCAGCGGCGACTGGAAGGGAAACAGCAGCGCGGACAGGTGAAGGCCACGCGCCGCAAGGTGAAAGAAGTCGATTGATGAACTCAGCCCTGCTGAATTCTTTGCTTCAAAGCGCGATCGCGATTCCCAGCCGCAACTGCGAATCCAGCTTCTCACGATAGTTGATCAGACTCTCTCCGTACCCGGCGAAGTACTGCAACGTGAGCCAGCTGGTCAGATCGCCACCGCTCAACTTCGAGAGTGGATAGGAAAAGTTGAGTTCGGCGCTTCCATAATTGCTGCGTGTGCCTTTGCGCAGCGTTGCCCAGAAGTCCAGCCCGCCTTTGCTACCGAAGCCGACCTGCCAGTCGACGTAGCCCCGATAGTCAGCGATATCCGGATTCTCATCCGCAGCGACGTAGTTATGGATGAGAGGTGCAAGATAAAAACGCAATCCGTCGGGATCGCCGAACGTAAGTGTCGGACGCACGTAGAGCATGTTGAAGCTGCGCGATTCCTCGCCTTCTCTGCCGTTAGACTCATGACCGAAGCCCGTCTCAACACCTAAACGCATCCGTCCATCGAAGACGCGCGCAAGATCGTAGTCAGCGTAGAACAAGCGAGGCCGATAGCTGGAATCGGTGAATGGCTTCGACAGTTCACCGAGATCCCAGAGCGAGGTCTGCGAAAACGCCAGATACAAATCATCGATCCACGGCAGACTCCGCGCCATTGGACCTTTGCCGTCGAACAGTCGATAACGGAAGCTGATCTGGAACTTCGCGTTCAGACCACCGTCGCCACCGACGATGAAATACACCGGTTCATAAACGGAAACGGCCAGCGCGGGAGGCTTGTCGACCAGCTGGCTTTGACTCTCGTTCGCCTGTTTGATCTGTTCGTCCGTTTGTGGCGGCGTGGCAGTTCCATCGATGTGAAGCACGACTGCGTTCGATGCGAAGCCGGTCGGCTGCAGTGTGACAGTGCCGTCCAAGCCCGTTGGCAACTCACCGTGCAGTTGCACCTTGGCGAATTCTCGCGGAGCGACGATCAACTCACCCGTTCTCTCGGGGACGAATTCCAGCGTGGAGACGGCGGCCGCGGTTTCCAGGCGCACGTGAATCTGATCCGGTAAGTCGACGTTCAGCGCTTCTGCAGATTCGTTCGTGATCGTCAGCGATAGCTGCAATCCAGAACCGGACGACACATGCGTGCTGCCGCTTGAAAGCACCATGTCCGCCCGAGCGCCTGAGGCCAAGAGCACCAGACAGAAAACCGGCAGAGTCCTAAGCATGGCGTACCCTCGATGCCTGTTGCCAACGTGGGCTCAGATGGAAATGCAGCGCGACTGGCCGACAGAACGTCTGCGCGGCTCAGCCATTCGTGCAGGCACTGACGCGAAGATCTAAGCGTGTGTCACTTGCAGGACACTATTGCGGATTTGTTCGTGCAGGACCAGTCGGGCATCGTCTGCGACCGCCTGCAGAATTTCATTAAACACCAGCCGGCCTTCGGCATTGACGTCGATCACTTTGCGCGCGCGCAGCAGCTCGATGAAGCTTTTGAACAGCGTACGATCGAAGAACTCGGGCGAATTGAGCTCGTGCAGCAATGACATGCGTTGCGCCATCAGCTGACACTGCGACTCGAGTGCATCCTGATTGACGCGACCACTGCCCGCCTTCAGCAGAACA
>JBJMWN010000466.1:0-3685 GCA_045810085.1 Povalibacter sp.
GACCTTACGAATCGCGCTTGCTCAGCTCAATCTGTTTGTCGGTGATGTCACCGGCAACACACAGCGCGTGATCGACGTTGCTGCCCGCGCACGCGATGAGCTTCACGCGGACCTCGTTCTATTCCCCGAGCTGAGTCTGTCCGGTTATCCGCCTGAAGACCTGCTGTTCCATACGGGCTTGCGCCGGCAAGTCGACGCAGCGCTCAAACGCGTCAAGGACGAAACCAGCGGCATCGCCGTCATGGTCGGCTATCCCGAATATGCTGAAGGTGGCATCTACAACGCAGCCGCGGTGCTTCGCGACGGATCAACACTGGCGAACTACCGCAAACAGGAACTTCCCAACTACAAAGTCTTCGATGAGAAGCGTTACTTTCGCCACGGTCGCGATACCCGCATCGTCGAGCTGAATGGCATTCGCACGGCGCTGCTCATTTGCGAAGACGTGTGGGAACCTGGCCCTGCAAAGTCGGCCGCTGCAGCTGGTGCGCAACTGATCGTCGTCATCAACGGCTCGCCTTACTCGCTCGAATATCAGACACGCCGGGAAGGAGTCGTGCGCGATCGTGTGCTCGACAGCGGATTGCCTGTCGTCTACGTGAATCTGCTCGGTGGACAGGATGAGCTGGTGTTCGACGGCGGCTCATTCGTGATGAATGCCGCGGGCGAAGTGGTGCAGCGTGTCGCGCCATTCGTTGAAGCGCTTACATCGGTCGAGATCGACCTCATCGATGGCAAGGCGATACCGAGGCGAGGACATGTCGAGCCATGGCTCTCGCACGAGGCGAGTGTTTATGGTGCTTTGGTTCTCGGCTTGCGCGACTACGTTGATAAGCATCGGTTTCCGGGCGTGGTGCTCGGTCTTTCCGGCGGTGTCGACTCGGCATTGACGCTCGCAATCGCAGTCGATGCGTTAGGTGCCGACCGAGTTCACGTCGTGATGATGCCGTCTCGCTATACCTCGCAGATGAGCCTCGACGACGCTGCACTGCAAGCACGCACGCTTGGCGTTCGATACGACGTGATCTCGATCGAAGGCATGTTTGCTGCAACCCTCGATGCGTTGAAAGACGTGTTTTCAGGTCGCGATCCCGATACCACTGAAGAGAATATCCAGGCGCGCATTCGCGGCGTGCTTCTGATGGCGATCTCCAACAAGACCGGTCGCATGCTCGTGACGACAGGCAACAAGAGCGAGATGGCGGTCGGCTATGCAACGCTCTATGGCGACATGAATGGTGGTTTCGCGCCCATCAAGGACTGCAGCAAAATGCTGGTCTACCGACTGGCGAACTATCGCAACTCGGTGGCGCCCGAAAACGCGAAGGCCATCCCGCAGCGAGTGATTGATCGCCCGCCTTCTGCAGAACTGCGGCCCGATCAGAAAGACTCCGATTCACTGCCTCCCTACGAAGTACTCGATGCAATCCTCGAGCTCTTCATCGAAGACGATCTGTCCGTCGACGAAATCACCTCCCGCGGTTTCGACCGTGCCACCGTTGGCCGCGTGCTCGACATGGTCAAACGCAACGAATACAAGCGCCGTCAAGCGCCTCCCGGAGTGCGGATCAGCGATCGAGCGTTTGGAAGAGATTGGAGATATCCGATTACGTCGGGGTATCGGACAAGGTAAAGAAGAGCGCCGCCGGCCACTGGCTGCTGGCACCTGGCCAGAATGGGAGCAGCGCAAGGTCACGATGCATCGCTTCGGACACGGGTGATCAGGCCGCGCAGCGCACGACAGGTGCGCGATGACAGAGCTTGGATATCCTGGTCATGGCAAGGATTCAGGTACCCCAGTCGGCTCGCAATTGACAGTTCATATTCCAGCTCACACGCCGAGCTGTATGCGATCCCAAGCAAGCGAGCGAAATCAGCATCTGAGGTTCTTGCCGCGCCCTCGACGATGTTCGCGCCGACTGAAACTGCGGCACGCCTGATCTGGCTGGTGAGACCGAAGCGTTCGTCTTCGGGAAAGAGCCGCGTCGCTTCGTAGACTCTGACGGCGAGGCTGTCTGCGAGTACGAAAACATCCAGTTTGCGATGGTCTCTCATCGGCTTCCTCCTTGAAGCCTGGTTCCTGCCAGTGGCCAGCAGCCAGTCGCCGGCTTGTGCCGCTACGCGCTCACCAGAACTTCCACCACGACTTCCTATCCTCGGCGCCCGACCGGTCAGGATTCACGCTCGCGTAGTTGTCGGCAAGAACTTTCTGTGTGGAGGCGGCGAGTTCCGTCATGCCGAGGTGCTCATAGCTGCGTTCCATGATCTGGAGCGCCTCGCGGATCTGAGGAGCACCGTCGTAATTTTCCACGGCGAATTTGCTGCGATTGATCGCGCCGACGTATGCGCCGCGCTTCAGGTAATACTCAGCGACATAGACTTCATACGCTGCCAGACGATTGCGCAGAAAGATCATGCGTTGACGTGCATCGGCGGTGTATTGGCTGTTCGGATACTTCTCGACGAGGGTCTCGAAAGACTGGAACGATTTGCGTGCATCGATCGGTGGGCGCATCGACAGGTCAGCGTTGAACCATTTCTCGAGGAAGTTCGGGTTGCGTTCGAACTGGGCCAGGCCTTTGATGTAGTAGGCGTAGTCCACGCGGGGATGGGCTGGGTTTTCGCGAATGAATGTCTCTGCCTGGTCTATCGCCGATTCGGCTTCACCATTGCGGTAGTAGGCGTACATCAGGTCCAGCTGGCCCTGTTTGGCGGGATTGCTGAACGGAAACCGAGCCTCCAGCGCTTCGTAGTACTTCGTCGCATCGCCAAAGTTGCTGTTGTCCATGGCGCGCTTGGCTGCTTCATAGAGCTTGTCTGCGCTGCCGAGAAGCTCCTTGCTGCGACTGTGTCCACCGCATCCGGCTGTCGTCAGGAGGGCAGCCGTGGTCAAGCCAAGGATGAGCGTGCGAAAATTGCTGAGCATTGAGTCGATCCGCTGGTCATTCAGCTGTAAGTCCAACCCTGATGTGGGTTGGGAAAGTCGCGAAAGTATAGCAGTGGGCTGTTGGTGGATTGTCCGCCGAACGCCGAGGCTCGCTTCGCTCGGCCCGTCGTATCCACCCGTTCGGCGCGTTAATCGCCGTTAAGTTCCATTCATGTCCAACGCCATTCGCCAAAGCCTCGTCATCCCCGATCAGCATGCCGGTCATCGCCTGGATCAGACCCTGGCGGATTTGCTGCCGGACTATTCCCGTACCCGCATCAAGGACTGGATTGAGTCCGGGCAGGTGCTGGTCGATGGTGCGAAGTTAAGGCCGAAGGACAAGGTATTGGGCGGCGAGCGCGTGGAGGTTTCTGCGACGCTGCCGGAAGCGGTGGCAGTCGCTCCCGAGTCGATTGATCTCGAGATCGTGCATCAGGACAAGCACCTTCTCATCATCAACAAGCCGCCAGGTCTCGTAGTGCATCCCGGCGCAGGTAACAGTGCAGGGACTTTGCAGAACGCTTTGTTGCACTTCGATCCCAAGCTGGTCCATTTGCCGCGTGGCGGCATCGTGCATCGTCTCGACAAAGACACGAGCGGTTTACTCGTGGTTGCTCGCACGCTCGAAGCGCACACAGCATTGGTTCGTGCGCTCGAAGTGCATGAAGTCGAGCGCGAGTACGAAGCAGTCTGTCTGGGCGTGATGACCGCAGGTGGAACGGTGGACGCACCGATTGGTCGTCATCCAGTGGATCGGCT
>JBJMWN010000467.1:0-3397 GCA_045810085.1 Povalibacter sp.
AAATACAGGGAGCGACGCTGTTAGCTGGGTAACCACATCAATTTCCGCGTAACGACTCTATTCTCGGGAAACGACTTGTTTTCAACCCACAACCAAAGCCAGCAGTCCGCGCTCATCACTCTACGGTCACTGACTTCGCGAGGTTGCGCGGCTGATCGATGTTGCGCTTTTTCGCGAGCGCCACGTGGTACGCGAGTATCTGCAAGGGAATGTTGAGCAATAGCGGGTCCAGCGCAGGTTCAGATTTAGGCACTTCAATCACGCCTTCGACTGCAAGTCCTAGCGGTTCACCTGGTTGCGTCACGACAAAGATTGGACCGCTGCGAGCTTTCACTTCCTCGATGGTAGAGAGGTTCTTGGAGAACAGATCGTCGCGTGGCATGACGATCACCGTTGGCGTTTGAGGATCGATGAGCGCGAGCGGTCCGTGCTTCAACTCCGATGCCGGATACGATTCCGCGTGCAGATAGCTCACCTCCTTGAGCTTCAGGGCGCCTTCCATGGCTACGGGATAACTCGCCGCGCGACCTACGAAATACGCGTTCTGATATTTGGCAAAGCTCTTTGCAAGCGTCGCGATCCGTGCTTCCTGATGCAGGATTGTCTCGATCTGCTCAGGCAAGGCCTGGAGTGCTCCCAGCAGTCTTGCCCCTTGTGCCGCGGACAGATCTCGCAGTCGGCCCAGGTGGATCGCGAGGAGGGCAAACGCAACGACGGTGCAGGTGAAGGTTTTCGTGGCGACAACGGCGATCTCAGGTCCAGCGTGCAGGTAGATGCCGCGTCCACACTCACGTGCAATCGTGCTGCCGACGACATTCACGACACCGAGAACACGGCCGCCTTTGCGCTTCACTTCTTGTACAGCGGCCAGCGTATCGAACGTTTCACCTGACTGACTGACCGCGATGTACAAAGTGTCCTGCTCGATGACGGGGTTGCGGTAGCGAAACTCGGAAGCTTGCTCTGCACTTGCGGGTACTCGAGCGAGTTGTTCGATTAGATGCGCGCCCAGGCTTCCGGCGATGAAAGCGGATCCGCAACCCAGGATTTTCACGCGACGCACTTCGAGCAGTTCGCGTGCGGCCATCTCCAGTCCGCCCAGGTGCGAGGTCTGGAATCGTGGTTCCAGGCGGCCGCTGAGCGTGCGACGGATGGCCTCAGACTGCTCGGCGATTTCCTTCCGCATGAAATGCGCGAAACTGCCTTTGTCGAACGATTCATCTGTCCACGCGATCGTCAGCGGTGTCTTAGCCGTCTGACCACCTTCGAGCGTTGAGGTCTGGTAACCATCGGCGCGGATGACGGCAATCTCTCCATCGTCCAGGTGAACGATGCTCTGAGTGTGTCGCACCAAGGCTGCTTGATCTGATGCCACGAACATCTCGCGATCGCCGATCCCAATCACGACCGGACTGCCATTGCGAGCGGCAACGATGCAATCCGGATTGAGAGCGTCAATGACTGCAAGGCCAAAGGTGCCGCTGATCACGCGCAGCACGGCGCGAAAGCGCTCTTCCAGTTTTGCGTCAGGCATCGCAGCCAAGAGATGAGCGACGACTTCCGAATCAGTCTCTGAACGGAAGGTCACGCCGGAAGCTTGCAGCTTCGATCGCAAGGACGCCGCGTTCTCGATGATGCCGTTGTGAACGATTGCAAAGCGCTCTGCAGTATCCGTATGCGGATGAGCGTTGCGATCGCTGGGCTCGCCATGCGTGGCCCAGCGCGTGTGCGCGATGCCGATCGTCCCTTTGATTTTCTCGGGAAGAATGCGCTCGAGATCGCGAACTTTTCCCTGGGTCTTCACCAGCGTGAGCCTGGAGTTACGCGCTACCGCCAATCCAGCGGAGTCGTAGCCTCGATATTCCAGTCGATGCAGACCGTCCATCAGAATAGGCGCTGCGTCGCGCGGACCGATGTAGCCGACGATGCCACACATGATTCTTCTCCCGCCGCGAGCGATCGGTCAGCCGTAGATCACTCGACGAATTTGCCGTTCGGTGTAGCCGGATGCCTGGAAACGCCAGTTAGAAAGTTCTGCGGCGATACGCGAGAAGATCTCGCTGTTGGCACATCCAGCCTGCTGCAATGCCCGATGACGCCTGCGGATGAATGCTTCCGGGGTTTCACTCATGAAGTCGATGACTTCACGCACGACACGATGCGCCTCGGTGGGCGACAAGCGCGTGGTGCGACTGAGATATCTCACCAGTTCATCGAGCTCGGCCTGCTCGGACATTGAGTGCACTGTGCCTGCGAGGGCGGGGAAGGCCAAGAAGTTTGCCCGAAACCGGGCAAGAAGGCTCGATAGTTCGAGCAGTTGAGCAGGCTGGCCGACAGGCTGGGCGGGGACGCCAGTGGCCTGTAACGACTGATCGTGTACCGGGCCACGTTTGGGCACATGGATGTGCCCGCCGCTCGCAAGTGGCGGGCGAGGGGCAACAGTCGAGCCTTTTGACCCGCGCAAAGACGCTCGTGACAGGATGTCCGAGTCGTCGCTCCTACCAGCTGCGGTTTACACGCAGCTGTTACATCGCACTAGTCGGCGTTACGGCTCAAGTAGAGATAGATGTAGCCGGTGATGAATAAAACAGTGAGACCGCAGGCAAACATGACGCCCGCACCCGCAGCCATCAATGACATCAAGCTGGAAGTGCCGGATGCGCGAGCGGATGAGGATCCGAATGCCATCGTGAGTGCAAGTGCGATCGCGCAATTACACAGCCATTTCACCAAGTAGCCTGGCAGATAAATCCGCATGCTGCGGTTGTGTCGATACGCGGCGGCGCGAGCAAAGCGATCGCCAGCGGATGCATTCTTGAACAGCCAGAACGGCCAGAGATAACGGAACAGAACGAGCGACAAGGGCATCTGATCGTAGATCGATGCCTGCACCGCCGTTGTGCGAGTGGATAAAGCGGCGCGCTGACTCATTGACGTCACCTGGATAACCGTGTCGCCCGCAGGCGATTGCTAACACGATAGATGGATGAGTGCTCGCGTTGGTTCCGTAGATGTGCCTATCGGAGATTCATGCGCCCAGAATTGCGATCGACCAAGCAGTTCGTCAGCACGATCGTTGATCGACGTTGCTCTCTAAATCGTGACCGTGCCGCTCCCCAATTCGATGACATCTCCGCTCACCAAGATCTGGCGTTCAGCCGTCACCGCGAGGTACAGGGAAGAAGGTCGGCCGGTGTATTCCCCCTGGGAGATTTGATAGCTCAACGGCAGCGATTTACCGCTCGCGATCAGCCAGCCTCCGAGATTTGCTGTGGCCGAACCCGTCGCAGGATCCTCAAGAATTGCGGTGCCGCTCGGGAAGAAGAAGCGTGAAAGTAGTTGGCTCTCACTCACATGAGCGAAGACGTAAGCCATGCAGTGGCCGTCCTCGCTTTTG
>JBJMWN010000468.1:0-11964 GCA_045810085.1 Povalibacter sp.
TTCACGACCACGCTCACCGATCAATCCGACGACGATCACGTCCGCGCTGGTGTATCGCGCCATCATGCCGAGCAGCACGCTCTTGCCGACCCCGCTTCCCGCAAACAAACCCACACGCTGACCTCGACCCACCGTGAGTACGGAGTTGATCGTGCGTACTCCAACATCGAGCGGCTCACTGATCGGTTGTCGCGCGAGTGGATTCATCGGCACACCGGTGAGTCGCACACGCTCTTCGCATTCGAGTGCACCGCGACCATCCAGGGGCTGACCTGCGCCATCGATGACGCGGCCGAGAAGTTGTGGACCGACGGCAACCGTATCCGCTCCGACGCGTGGAATGACGCGCGCATTCGGCTTCAAACCGTGGATATCACCCGTCGGCATCAGGAAGAGCCGATCTCCGGAAAAGCCGACCACTTCCGCTTCGATGCGCGTGCCGTCCGTCGCGATCACATCGCAGCGATCACCCACCGCCGCCTGACAGCCCGAAGCCTCGAGCGTGAGCCCGATCATGCGCGTGAGCACACCTTCCACCGGCGGCGGCGGGACACGCTCGACGCGCTTCTGGAACTGGTCAATGTGCTTGAGCCAGTGCGGAGTTCTGTTGGTGTTGAGATTGCTCATCGATCACAAGCAGGCCGCAAAAAGGCGCATACGACGCAATAACGATTCATGGCTGAGCGCGTCTTCATATTTGTGTTCTCTTTGCGCTTTATTGCGGCTCAGCCTCTTCACGCAGGCGTTCATCACCAAACATTGCGCCGACGACGCTGGCAATGCGGGATTCGAGTCGTGCATCGACCTGTGCTGTATCCGTAGTCACGAGGCAGCCGCCGCGAGTGAGGACGGGATCTTCGACGAGGCTCCAGGCGCGATCACCACCAGGTGCTGCGAGGCGTTCGCGAATCACGACCGCATCTTCGGGATGCAGATGAATCCGTACCTGCCGTGCTGAAACAGGCAGAAGCGCCACCGTCTCACGCATGATCGCGATGACTTGTGATGGATCCATGCGCAGCTCGCGGCGAATGACCTGTTTCGCAACACTCACCGCCAGACGGGCAAGTTGCTCACCGACTTCGGCATCGAGATCTTCGAGCGGTTTGGAAAGCTTATCGAGCACTGCCGTGATGCCATTCAACTGCGAGCGCAAACGTTCCTGCCCTGGCTGCATTTCCGCGCGAGCGGCGGCAAGGCCTGCCTCGCGACCGGCCGCGTAAGCTTCTTCGTAGGCTTTCTTCTCGATGTCTTCGAGCTGACCGACGGTCGGACCCGGTCGTCGTGCCTGAATCGATCGTCCCGATACGGAAGGCAAATCCCAACGCGCAACATCGCCAGTGTCCGATGAGTTTCTTGCGTTCATCAGATGAGGCCTTCAGCCAGGCTGCAGGATTCCGTGGCCATATCCCTCGCTTCGCAGTCGATGATCCTGCTCATACGAACTCTTCGCCTTTGCCACCGAGCTGGATTGTCCCGGCTTCGGCCATCTTGCGAACCAATGCGAGGATTTCCTTCTGCGCGGCTTCGACTTCCGACAGACGCACCGGTCCGCGGGACTCGAGATCGTCGCGGAGCATTTCACCCGCACGTTGCGACATGTTCTTGAACACTTTCTCTTTGAGCGAGTCTTCCGAGCCTTTGAGCGCAATGAGCAGACGTTCGCCAGGGATGACTCGCAACACTTCCTGCATGCCGCGGTCGTCGATCTCGAGCAGATCGTCGAACACGAACATGAGATCCTGGATCTTGCCGCCGAGCGGCTCATCGACTTTGCGAATGTGATCGAGGATCAGGCCTTCCTGGCTGCTGTCCATGAAGTTCATGATGTTTGCCGCAGTCTTGATACCGCCAATGACTGAGGTCTTGAGTGCGCCGGTCTTGCCCGCGAACTGCTTCTCGATGACATCGTCGAGCTCGTGCAAGGCGCTCGGTTGAATGCCATCGAGCGTTGCGATGCGCATGATCACATCGGCCCGCAGCCAATCAGGAAATGCGTGGAGGATGTCAGCGGACTGATCTGGATCGAGATACGCGAGCACGATGGCAATGATCTGCGGATGTTCCTGGCGAATGAGCTCGGCCACCGCACGTGCATCCATCCACTTGAGCGCCTCGAGTCCTTTGCTCGAACGGCCAAACAGAATGCGATCGATGACACCCGAGGCCTTGTCCTCACCCAGAGCGCCGATCAAAACCTTGCGCAGATACTCGTCCACACCTACACCGAGCGAGGTCTGACTTTCGACCATCGTGGTGAATTCCTTCAACACATTCGTGACTTCCAGACGCGAGATGTTCTGCAGCTGGGTCATCGCCGCGCCGATCCGCTGCACATCTTTTGCACCCATGTGCTTCATGACTTCCGCAGCCTCAGCTTCACCCAAGGAGAGCAGCAGAATCGCAGCACGCTCGGTGCCATTGCGCTGTGGCGACTTCTTCGGATCGCTCATGCGAAGGCTCCGAAGGCGACAGTCCGCTGGTCACAGACTTCAGTGTGATTCATGACGAATGATTCGCACGCGAAGCGCTTCTGGCCAGCAGCCAGTCGCCAGTTGCCAGTTGCCTTCCTACTCATCGCTGCCTACCCAAGTCTTCACAACCTGCGCGACGCGCGCAGGATCCTGAGTCACCAATGTGCGGGCCTGATTGATCTGACCGTCGTAGTCCATGACCGGCACCGCTGCCGATTGGCCGCCCTGATCCGACGTTGTGCCATCTGGCAATGCCGCTGGTGCATACACGGTGCGCGGTGCAGCCAGCAGACCACGCACAAGCGGACGCAGCACCATGAACACGAGCGCGAGCAGAACGATCAATCCCGCGAGGAGCTTCGCAATGTCACGCACCAGTGGACGCTCCCAGAGTGGAATCGTCTCGGGCTTGAGCTCTTCAGCAACCTGCTCACCTTTGAACGATGCATTCACGACGTTCACGCTGTCACCGCGGCCTTGATCGAAGCCCACTGCATCCTTCACGAGACGCGTGATGTTCGTCACCTGATCAGCCGTGAGTTCTGTCTCGGTGACCTTGCCGTCCTCGTCGGTCGTGCGCAGGTTATCGATCAGCACAGCCACAGTGATGCGCTTGAGTCGTCCCGCAGGTAGCTTGGTGTAGGCGACCGTGCGATCGATCTCGTAATTGCGAGTCGCCTGCTTCGAAGTGTTGTCAGGTGGCGAAGGTGCTGGCGCCTGCGTCGCAGGCGGTGCTTGACCTGGCTGCAATGGAGTCGCGGCTTGCGCAGCCACGGGTGCGTTGGCAGTTGAAGCGCCGGGTGGCAGCGCGACACCAGGTGTTGGCGGCTGATTGGTCAGCGAACCAGGCACGCCCTGCGGACCCGCACCGTTGCGACTGGTCTCTTCGGCCGTCTGCTCACTCCGCACGATCTGACTGTCGGGACGATACTGTTCGCGTGCTTCTTCGGTCGTCGACATTTCCACATCGGCAACAACCTGCGCACGTACACGCCCAGGTCCAACCAGCGGTGCCAGCAACTCTTCGATACGGTGCGTGTAACGCTCTTCCATATCGCGAGCCATATCGAGCTGCTTACTGCGCACCGCGAATTCATCCTGAGTGCCTTCGGGCGAGGACAGCAGCCGACCCTGTTGATCGATGACGGTCACTTGATTGGCTTCGAGCTCAGGAATGCTGGAGGCCACGAGGTTCACGATCGCCGTAACCTGCTCCTGTTCAAGACGGCGGCCTGCCTTGAGTTGCAGCAGCACAGACGCACTCGGCGGTCGACGATCACGCACGAATGCGGACTGACGCGGCAATGCCAGATGCACACGAGCGGCTTCGACTGGCTGCAGGCTTGCAATCGTGCGGGCCAGTTCCGTTTCGAGCGCGTGCTGATAACGAGCGCCTTCCATGAACTGACTGACACCGAAACCCGGATCCTTGGACATGACAGCGAATCCGCCATCACCTTCCGGCAATCCCTGTCCCGCGAGCTTCAAGCGCGCATCGTGCACGTGCTCCGCTGGAACCGTGATCTCGCCGTTGTTGTCGAGCTTGTAAGGAATGCCGCTGGTTTGCAGTGCCTGCGCGATCTGCGCTGAGTCTGTCTGACTCAGATTGCCGTACAACAAACTGTATGTCGGTTCCTTCGACCACAACACCACACCAACGCCAGCAGCCACCGCGGCTGCAACACCGATCAGCAGCAGCAACGGCCGCAGGTTCGGCGGAATAAGCGAAGGCCGAGGCAGTGAGAGGGCTTCGGCGCTCATGCGGAAACTCGCGCAACTGGCGACTGGCTACTGGCGACTGGCCAGAAGCAACGCTGCCGACGCGACCTTGATCGCGCGAGCTCTGAAATTTTGTTGTCGATCCTGCTCATAATCTCGATGTGTCCTGATTCATCTCTGGCCAGTCGCCAGTCGCCGATTGCCAACCACAAGCGCATCCGCTCGCGGACGCGCGTTCAGATCGGCATATTCATAATGTCCTGGTACGCACTCACGAAGCGGTTGCGTACTTCGGTCAGCGCTCGAAACGACACAGTCGCCTTCTGCATTTCGAGCATGACTTGCGGCAGTTCGATGCCGGGCACGCCGCGTTCGAACTGCGTGGCGAGTGAATCGGCGCGCTGTTGGGTTTCGTTCACCTGAGTGAGGCCCTGCTTCAATACGTTTGCGAACGAGCCGGGAGCTGCGGCGTCGGGATGTACACCCGCGACTGCATGCGTCGGTTTCTGTGCCTGGCCGCTGACGCTGCCGATCTGCGACTGCATCGAGCGGATTTGCGACAGCACCGAATCGATGTTCATGGCGCTCATACTTCAACTCCTGCTTCACGCAGTTTGGCCAGCTTGTATCGCAACGTGCGCTGGCTGATGCCAAGACGTTTGGCGACAGCTGCGCGGTTGCCATTGTCGAGACGAAGCGCGTTCAAGATCAGATCGCGCTCTGTGACCGAAAGCGAATGGGAAAGAGCGCTCGGCTCTGCGTTCTGGGCTTTGACTGGAAGGGACGGCGCATAACCGCTCGTGCCAACAATCTCTTCTTTCTGACCATAGCCAGTCGCCAGCAGCCCGGCAGGTTCTTCAAGCTGCACATGCTCGGGTTCGATCACTGCGCCGTTGCAGAGAATCAGTGCGCGCTGCATGACGTTATCGAGTTCGCGCACATTGCCCGGCCATGGATAGGTCAGCAGCAAGTGAGCAGCGTCGGCACTCAGCGCGGGAATGCGTTCACCCGCACGGCAGCGCGATGTGAGCAGACGCATCGCCAGGGGCAACACATCGTCACGGCGGTCGCGCAACGGCGATGTGGACAAAGGGAATACGTTCAGACGGTAGTACAGGTCTTCGCGAAAACGTCCGGCGGCCACTTCCGCGCGCAGATTGCGATTGGTCGTCGCGAGTACGCGCACGTCGAGGGGCAATGGCGCCCGTCCACCGATGCGTTCTACTTCGCGTTCCTGCAAGACACGCAGGAGCTTTGCCTGCAATCCAAGCGGCATCTCGGTGACTTCATCGAGCAACAGCGTGCCGTGCTGAGCCTGTTCGAACTTTCCGGCGTGACCCGCATGCGCACCAGTGAAAGCGCCACGTTCATGGCCGAACAGGATCGCCTCTAACATGTTCTCCGGGATGGCAGCGCAGTTCACGGCGATGAACGCCTGATTCGCGCGAGGCGAACTACGATGAATGAATCGGGCCAGCACTTCTTTGCCAGTCCCCGATTCGCCTGCAATCAGCACCGTGCAGTCGCTGGCAGCAACTCGTCGTGCGAGTGCGGCCAGACGTCGCGAGGGCAATGCGCAGGCGACCAAATCGGAATCCAGAGGATCACGAGGCTCAGGCCCCGCGGCGCGTGCAAGACGAGACTCTTCGCTCGGACCCGTGCCCTGAGCCTCAAGCCCGATCTCTTCTTCTATATGTGCTTTTGCGTTCATTGCGACAGTGAAGGAGCAAGTTCTGTTCCATCACCCGTCCAACCCTGCTTACCGATTCGATCCTGTGGACCCCATCACAGGTGGCAGGGGTCTGCCGTGTGAACTGCTTCCGCTGCGGCAATCGGCGGCCGTCTTGCGGTCACCGCGACGTCAAACTTCTGTCGCTGCCGCTTCGTTGAGCATTTCGAACTTGCGCAGCTTCTCGACCAGCGTCGTGCGACGCAGCTTGAGCAGGCGTGCTGCGTGCGCGACCGTGCCACCAGCGCGCGTCAATGCCTGACGGATCAATGAGCGCTCGATTTCGAACAGATGGTCGCGCAGATCGAGCCCTTCGGGTGGAAGCTCCGCCAGAGTCTCGTGGCTCACCACTTGCGTGAGCATCGACATGGCTTCGCGATCATCGAGTGTCAGAACTTCTTCGAACTCGTCGTGATCGAGCGCGTCGTCTGCTTCGTGCTCGATCGTCGCGGGCTGCAGCGCCTGCTCGTCCGGCATCTGCAATAGATCTTCGACGAGATGAGCAGGACGGTACTTCGGCGGCAGATCGCCAATATCCACCTTGCGATTGGGACACAGAATCGAGAGACGCTCGATGAGATTGCCAAGCTCGCGCACGTTGCCCGGCCAGGGATGGCGGTTGAGCGCCTCGAGCGTACGAGCGGTGAGCTCAATCTTGCTGCGTCCCTCAGCGACGTTACGAGCGGAGAAATCGCGCAGCAGCAGCGGAATATCTTCGATGCGCTCGCGCAGCGCGGGCATCTCGATCGGGAATACGTTCAGGCGATAGAACAGATCTTCACGGAAATTGCCGCGTGCGATGGAATCTTCAAGATTGCGATGAGTCGCCGCGATGATGCGCACGTTGCAGCGAATCGGTGTGTGATTACCCACTCGCTCGAACACGCGCTCCTGCAACACGCGCAGCAGTTTGACCTGCATCGGCAAGCTCATGTCGCCAATCTCATCCAGGAACAGCGTGCCGCCTTCCGCGATTTCGAATCGGCCTTTGCGAGCCGCCACCGCACCGGTGAACGATCCCTTCTCGTGACCGAAGAGCTCGCTCTCGAGCAACTCAGAAGGAATGGCACCACAGTTGATGGCAACGAAGGGGCGTTGACGACGCGGGCTCGCGTCATGAACGGCGCGAGCCGCCAGTTCCTTACCCGTGCCTGACTCGCCGAGGATCAGAACGCTGGAATCGTGAGCGGCAACCTGGCGGATGAGCCTGCTCACATCGCGAATGCCTTTCGAGTTACCGGTAGGCATCACGACATTGCTGACCTCTTCGCGTGTCGCCTGAACCGGCACGTGCAAAGCCTTCGCGAGCGCGTCGCTCTTGAATGGAAACGGCAGCCGAATAACGCGTGCAGCACCCACGGCGGCAATCAGTTGTTCGGCAGCGGCGGCGGAACCATAGGCAACGACTGGAACATCGCCAAGTTGCTCACGCAGCGCGGCGCCGAGTTCACGCCAGTCCGGAGCATCGCCCACATCGCCCACCAGCAATGCCGGCGGTGTCGTGGGTGACTGAATCATGGCCCGCATCAGAGCGGAGTGGTCGATCAGCAATGGCTCGAGGCTGAGCTGCTTGAGAACTGCGGCGACCTGATCTGCGCGTTCGACATCGCAGTCGTAGACCACGGCACGCTGCAGGAACATCACTTTCATTCTGGCGGTGTCGCTGAGATTCATTTGCCGCTTCCCCAAACCAGAATCGCGAGTGCGCTGAGTGATTCCCTGACTGTCAGGACGTTCTTGCAGGGAATCTCGGCAGTCAATTTTTTGTTGCTCATCTATCGTCAAATCATCGGGCGACATTCGTTTCCGTCTTTGGCTTCGCTCACGTCGCAGATGACTTTTTCTTTTCTCGAGTCATCGTCGTCGCACGACGTGAATCTATTCTGATGAGCTGCAAGCGCGGCACCATAGGGGGATCCCTGAACACATCACGCGCGTGAACTGCTGCCAATTTTTTGGCGCACGCATCAGGGATTGGACTAGATTGTTTTGCGCGAACGCACGAGAAATGCGCGTTGCAGGTGCGTATCGATGCGTGGATGAGTCAACGAGACGAGGCTCGTGCGCAAAAATCCGCGCGTGACTGCGATGAGAATTCGGACGACTGCTGTGCGCGAGCAAACGCGCGAAGTTGCGGTGACTACTTAGCTGCGACGGTCGGAAACGAATTCCCTCACGACGAACGTCACAATTTTTTAGGTTGCTTCGCGCCGGCGACCTGCCGTCGATGTTTGCGAAACGCGAGCTTCTCCATCAGATCGGCAATATGTTCGCCCGGCGGAATGAAACGAGCCTTGACGCGCCCGTCCGGAGTGATCGACGCAATGCGTCCAACCAGGCGCAGCGGTTCGGCGATGCAATCGCGCAGATAGACCTCGAGCACACCCTGGTTGCCCAGCGGCGGAAACGGCGGAGCGCTCTGCCACACGGCGCCCAATGCATTGAAGCGAATGGACGCGGGACGTGGGCGCGGCTGACTCGAGATCAACAGCTGACCCATCATGTCCAGCAGCAGGTTGAGCTTCATGTCCAGGCGCAGGATGTCGGCCGCGTGCGGTGAGTTCTCGTCCTGCTTCTCGGACTGACCATGTTCTTCGAGAGCCTGCAGCGCCTGCAGGGTCCGCAGGTTGCGGTCGGCGTAGCTCCCGACCACCGCCGGATTGAACGGCTCAGGCAACGAACGCCACGCGATTGGCACTACGTCTTCGTAGGCCAGCTCTTCATACAGAACGATGGTATCGAGGCCCTCGTACATGGCGTGCCCTTCCCTGTTACCTGCCCTTACGGATCATGTCGAGGGTACTTTCGACGCTGACGCTCGAGTTCGTCGTACCCATCGCCGCAGACACAGGATGAACGCCTTGCTGCGGTCCGGCCATCAATGTCGATTCAGGAGAATCTGCCGCAGCGATGCGAGCGACTGCAGCATCGGATTCGGCCATCGCTTGTTTGAGAGCGGAGAGCCACTGCATGTCCGCGGGCGAAGCTGTAGCCGTGAGCCGGTCCAGCAGGACGCGGCGTTCTTCCACGGTCTTCGGCACTTCCTGCCATTGACCGTGCATGGCCTGGTCGACCAGCTTGTGGGTAACCGCGAGCACGCTATCTGCGATGACGGAGCTCATGGGCCTGCCTTGCGTACGCGCGCCTGTGCCGGAATCGCAACCCAGGCACTGCGGATATCGGTGAGCAACCTGCTCACTTCATCCAGGGCGTCGATCTGATTGTTTGCCAACGCCGTCAGCAAACGTCGATTCATATAGTCGTACAGCTCGCTCAGATTAGCGGCGATCTGCCCACCAGCCGACAAGTCCAGACTGCCGCGCAGCTCGGCCACGATGGAGACCGTCCGATTCAGCAAGCGTGCCTTCTCGGTCGTGTCGCCGCGCTGCATCGCGCCGCGAGCCATGGCGATGCGTTCCAGTGCGCCGTCCATCAGCATGACGACCAGCCCGTGAGGGTCGGACGCAGCCACGCCGCCATGAGCCGCAGCGCTCTGGTAAGCAGCGAGATTCGATGTACGTGCATAAACTGACATTGACCGGATGCTCCGCAGGTTCCTTCTACGAAAGTCATCGGCGCCGGCGGCAGAGACTTGAGGTAACGAGTCATCGTTTCAGACCTCAGATGCTGCGTTAGTGACGTCGGTCCTTGCTGGCAGGCTGGACCCATCGTGGCAGCGCGATCGACGAACTCAACTTCCCCAAAGAAGTGTCAACTTGACGCTGAAACTTATCGCTTGTTCATGTTCGCCAGCGATTCGATCTGCTGCGACATGTAGCTCGAAGTGACCTGCATCGATGAGAGCAGCGTATCCAGACGGGTGAACTGCGCCACGTAGGCCTTCTGTACCGTCACCATGCGAGCGACGAGATCGTCCTTGCGTTTCTGAATGGCTCTCTGCTGATCGGTGAGATTCTTGCCGCGAGTGTCAAGAGAGCCACCGGTTTTCAGCCGATTGTCGGCCTGCTTGAACAGACGCGCGGCAACGCCATTGTCAGATCCGAACAGTTTGCCGACCGCTTCGAAATTACCGCTGATGGCCTTCTGCAGCTTTCCATCGTCGACGCCAAGCGTGCCATCGAGCTGGGTGGTGATCCCGATGCTCGCCAATGTCTGAAAGCCTTGCGCCTGGCCCGCAACCGGCGTCGAAATCGCGCTGCGCACTTCGCTTTCGATGCTGGTAAGAAGCGAGTCGCCGAGCATCGGACCCGCTTTGCCGCTCGCTGCGTCGTAGCTGTGCAGCTTGCCGATCTGCGCGGCGAGTGCGTTGTACGCGCTGACGAAATTCTTGATACGCGTGGTGACGCTGGTGTTGTCGTAGCCCACTGAGATCGTTACGGGTCCGCTTTCCGCAGTGGTTTCCTGTTTCACGGTCAGCGATACGCCATCGATCACATTGTCGAAAGTGTTGCTGGCGCTGCGACTCTCGGCATTCGCGATCACGACGATCGCATCCTGAGCTTTCTTGATCTCGGTGTAATTGGCTGGCGCGGCAGCGCTGTATGCGATCTGCGAAAGGCCGCCGTTACCCCCTGCCTGCGCAACCGTAATCTTGTTGGCCGCGCCGGTCTGCGATGACGACAGCACGAGTCGGCTGCCAGTCGTACCCGTCACCAGAGTCGCGCGCACGCCGACGTTATCCGTCGCCGAATTAATCGCATCGCGAATGCCGGCCAGCGTCGAATTCGCATCGGTGATATCGACGTTAAAACTCTTGCTACCCAGCGACACGGTCAACGTGCCGGTACCAACAACGCTGGTGCTGCCTCCAATGAATGGATTCGAGGAAATCTGCTGCGCCGTGGCCAGCTGCGTCACATCGATGTCGTAGCTGCCGGGCACCGCTTTCGCGCTGGCGTCGGCAGTCAATGTCGCGTCACTGCTGCTGGTCGCAGTGCGGGTGCTGAAAACATCAACGGTCTTCAATGACGACAAGGCCGAGCGGAATGTCGATAACGAGCCCATCAGCTGACCAAGCGCGGAGATTTGCGTCGTCACCTGGGACGACTGACGTGTGATCTGCGCGTCTGGTCTGGCGCGTTCGGCGGCCACGAGCTGGGACACCAGGCCCTGCACGTCGATCTGTGATCCGCCAACTGCTGTTGTCGTCGCCATTACTGCTTCTCTACTTCAAACCGTCAGATCGAGCACGGCGCCCGATCCTGCCTGGAAGCGTCGCGCCATCTGCAACACTTCTTCGTTGGGAATCTGGCGAATCACTTCGCCGCTCGCGGTTTCACGCACCGTGACCACCGTTGTTCCCGTTTCCTCGTCGACGCGGAATTCGACTTCGCGTCCAACGCTCTTCAAATAGGAGTCGATCTGCGCTGCGGCCGCGCGGACTGCCGCATTCATATCCTGCGGTGCGGCCCGCTGCGTCAAAGCCTCGACGCTCGGCAGCACCTTCGAATCAGTAGCAACTTTCGCGCCAGTAGAGACCTCTGGCTTCCTACGTTCCCAGGCTCCAGTCACCATCGAAATTGCTGCATCGACGGCTTTCATGTCTGAACCCTCTGCTTCGTTGCCGAAGCAAGAAAACAGAAAAAGCCGCAAGCGGCGAGAGGTTTGCACCCCTCACCGCCTGCGGCGGACCGGTTCGCCCGAAGGCGTTGGGTCATTGTCGTCTCACATGCTCAGCGATTAACCGCGGAGCAGGCTCAGCACGTTCTGCGGAGCCGAGTTCGCCTGCGCGACCATCGCCGTACCTGCCTGCTGCAGGATCTGTGCGCGGGTCAGGCTGGCTGTTTCAGCAGCGAAGTCCGTGTCGAGAATGCGGCTGCGTGAAGCAGACAGGTTCTCGGAAACAGCCTGGAGGCTGTTGATCGTCGACTGGAAGCGGTTCTGGATAGCGCCCAGTGTGCTGCGCAGGGTGCTGACGCCCGTCAGTGCCGAGTCAACACGCTGAATCGCATCGTTCGCCTTATCGACCGCAGTCACGCTGACCGACGACAGAGTCGTGGTGTCGAGCGCGATCGTGTTGTTGGCATTGGCCAGTCCGTAAGCCGTGCCGTCGCCCGTCATCACGATGTTCTGCGTTGCAGA
>JBJMWN010000469.1:0-7083 GCA_045810085.1 Povalibacter sp.
GGGCACACCGACCTGGCGCGCCAGCAGAATGTGCTCGCGCGTCTGGGGCATCGGGCCATCGGCTGCCGAGCACACCAGAATCGCCCCGTCCATCTGCGCCGCCCCCGTGATCATGTTCTTCACGTAGTCAGCATGCCCCGGGCAGTCCACGTGCGCGTAGTGACGCGCATCCGAGGTGTACTCCACGTGCGCGGTCGCAATCGTGATCCCGCGTGCACGCTCCTCAGGCGCCTTGTCAATCTGGTCGTACGCCTTGAACTCCCCACCGTGCAAGCCCGCCATTACCTTCGTCAACGCCGCCGTCAGCGTCGTCTTGCCGTGGTCTACGTGGCCAATCGTGCCTACGTTCACATGCGGCTTCGTACGTTCAAACTTCTCTTTGGCCACAGCGGCAGTCCTCTCGAAAAAAAACGGTTAACTCTAAATGGTGTTCAAAAAATGCAGCTCAAGACGTCGCGCCCGCTGCCCAGCAGCAGGCCATCATTCAATGCTTCGAAATCACATTAGCCACGTTCGACGGCACTTCCATGTACTTCGCGAACTCCATCGTATAGGTCGCCCGTCCCTGACTCATCGAGCGCATGGACGTCGAGTACTGGAACATCTCCGCAAGTGGCACCTCTGCCGTGACCACCTTGCCTGAAATGGAATCTTCCATCCCGATGATCTGTCCGCGACGGCGATTCAAGTCACCGACGATGTCGCCGTAGTAATCCTCTGGCGTCACGACTTCGACTTTCATGATCGGCTCGAGAATCACCGGTTTCGCCTTCGCCATGGCTTCTTTGAATGCCATGGATCCTGCGATCTTGAATGCCATCTCGTTCGAATCGACATCGTGGTATGAGCCGTCGAACAACGTGACTTTCACATCGACGACTGGATAACCGGCGAGCACACCATTCTCGGTCGCTTCTTTGATGCCCTTATCCACAGCCGGAATGAATTCCTTCGGGACAGTGCCACCTACGATGCCGTTGACGAACTCATAACCTTTGCCCGGAGCAGACGGTTCAAGCGTGATCCACACGTGACCATACTGACCGCGCCCGCCGGACTGACGGACGAACTTGCCTTCCTGCTCGACCTTCGCACGAATCGTTTCGCGATACGCCACCATCGGCTTGCCGACATTGGCATCGACCTTGAACTCGCGCTTCATGCGATCGACGATGATTTCCAGATGCAACTCGCCCATGCCGGCGATGATTGTCTGGCCGGATTCGGGATCGCTCGACAAGCGGAACGAAGGATCTTCCTTCGCCAGGCGCTGCAGAGCTAAGCCCATCTTCTCCTGATCAACCTGCGTCTTCGGCTCGACTGCAACCGAAATGACAGGCTCCGGGAAATCCATCTTCTCCAGCTGAATCACATGATCCGGATCGCACAGCGTGTCGCCCGTGATCACATCTTTTAGACCTACTGCAGCCGCGATATCACCCGCGCGCACTTCTTTGATCTCGCTGCGCTCGTTCGCGTGCATCTGCAGAAGGCGACCAATACGCTCACGCTTGCTCTTGCCGGCGTTGATCACCATGTCGCCCGAGTTCAGCACACCCGAATAGACGCGGAAAAAGGTCAAGTTACCGACGAACGGATCGTTCAGGATCTTGAACGCCAGTGCCGCGAACTTCTCTTCATCGCTCGCCTTGCGAGTAGCCTCTGTCCCATCTGGAAGCATCCCTTTGACCGGCGGCATTTCCGTCGGCGAGGGCATGAACTCAACCACCGCGTCGAGCATGGCCTGCACGCCTTTGTTCTTGAAGGCAGAGCCACACATGCACACAACGATCTCGTTGCGGATTGAACGCTCGCGCAGTCCCAGCTTGATTTCGTCCTGCGTCAGCTCGCCACCTTCGAGGTACTTGTTCAGCAGCTTCTCATTACCTTCAGCCGCAGCCTCGATCATCTTCTGACGCCATTCGCGACACTGCTCCAGCATCTCTGCAGGAATCTCGCGATACTCAAACTTCGTTCCCTGAGTCGAGTCGTCCCACCAGATCTCTTTCATCAGGATCAGGTCGACAACACCGACGAACTTATCTTCAGCACCGATCGGTAATTGAATCGGCACAGGCTCGCCACGCAAACGCGATTTGATCTGTTCCACGCACCGCAAGAAGTTCGCGCCCGCGCGATCCATCTTGTTGACGAAGGCGATGCGCGGCACCTTGTACTTGTTCATCTGCCGCCAGACCGTTTCCGACTGGGGCTGAACACCCGCCACCGCGCAGAACACAGCGATCGCGCTGTCAAGCACACGCAGACTGCGCTCGACTTCGATCGTGAAGTCGACGTGTCCCGGCGTATCGATGATGTTGATCCGGTGCTCGGGGAAGTTGCTGTTCATCCCCTTCCAGAAACAAGTCGTCGCTGCGGCAGTGATCGTGATGCCGCGCTCCTGCTCTTGCTCCATGTAGTCCATGACAGCTGCGCCGTCATGAACCTCACCGATCTTGTGTGAAACACCCGTATAGAAAAGGATGCGTTCGGTCGTGGTCGTCTTCCCGGCATCGATGTGCGCGGAAATGCCGATATTCCGGTAGCGCTCGATGGGAGTAATACGGGGCACGATCAAATCCTCAAGTCGCGGTAACGCCCGTGCGTTTACCAGCGATAGTGCGCGAACGCCTTATTGGCGTCCGCCATGCGATGCACGTCCTCGCGCTTGCGTACGGCAGACCCGCGGTTCTCAGAAGCATCCAGCAGTTCCGCAGCAAGACGCTGCGACATCGACTTTTCGCTGCGTGCGAGCGCGGCTTCGATCACCCAACGCATCGCGAGCGTTTGGCGACGAGCAGCACGAACTTCAACGGGCACCTGATAAGTGGCACCGCCGACACGACGGCTTTTCACTTCGACCGTGGGCTTCACGTTATCGAGCGCCTGAGCAAGCAACTCGATCGACTGCTCCGCAGGGCGACCCGTCTTTTCGGAGATACGATCCACTGCGTCGTACACGATGTTTTCGGCGACGGACTTCTTGCCCGAATCCATCACCATGTTGACGAACTTCGCCAACAGCATGCTGTTGAAGCGGGGATCCGGGAGGATGGTTCGCGTAGGGGCGGAGGCTCTGCGGGACATATGGATACCGTAATAAGTAAGTAGTGGACGTGAGTCGCGTACGAGCTGAGTCGGCCGGCAAATGCCAGTCACGACCCACGACTCACTTGCTCGTTATTTCTTGGGACGCTTCGCGCCGTATTTCGAACGGCCCTGGCGACGCTCGGTCACGCCGGCACAGTCGAGCGTGCCGCGCACTGTGTGATAACGCACACCCGGCAGATCCTTCACACGACCACCGCGAATGAGCACCACTGAGTGCTCCTGCAGGTTGTGACCTTCGCCGCCGATGTAGCTGATCACCTCGAAGCCATTCGTCAGACGCACCTTCGCAACTTTGCGCAGGGCGGAGTTCGGCTTTTTCGGTGTCGTGGTGTACACGCGCGTGCACACACCGCGCTTCTGCGGACAAGCCGCAAGCGCTGGAACCTTCGTCTTGTAGTTCGGCGAAGTCCGCGGCTTGCGAACGAGCTGACTGACAGTGGCCATAACTTGATGATCCTTAGAGAAACATTAGGCCGCCCAATGGCGGCCTCACGTGAAAAATTGCGAGTCAGGCGGCGAGGTTGCTTGAGGACGCCGGCTAACAAAGGCGCGGGATTGTAGGAACGAGCCCCCGGAGTGTCAACCGCCAACACGGCTGTATTCCTTAGGACTTCTCAGAACTTAGGTCTGCCGGTCAGCAGCGCCCCGTTTTAGGAGGGCAACTACTGACCGGCAACTGCTCTGCTTGCGACCTACGCCGCTCTACTGCGCTGCCGCATCGGCCTCGTCAGACACTGACTCGTCGGCATCTGCCATGCCGCCGCCCATGTCCATGAACCCACGGCCCGTACCCGTATCGTTACGACGGCGGCGACGCAGATGGTAGAACGAGCCCGTACCCGCCGGGATGAGCCGGCCGACGATCACGTTTTCCTTCAAGCCGCGCAGATCGTCCTTGAGACCGCGAACCGCTGCTTCCGTCAGCACGCGAGTGGTCTCCTGGAACGACGCTGCCGAGATAAACGACTCGGTGGCCAACGATGCCTTGGTGATGCCGAGCAATACTGGCTCGATGCGCGCCTCGATCTTGCCCTGCTCGGCGATCCGCGAATTGACGTCCGAAACTCGCGAACGATCGAGCTGCTCGCCGCGCAGCAGCGCCGTATCACCGGTGTGCGCGATTTCGACCTTGCGGAGCATCTGGCGAATGATCACCTCGATGTGCTTGTCGTTGATCTTCACGCCCTGCAGTCGATACACGTCCTGGATTTCGCGGACCAAGTAATTGGCCAACGATTCCACACCCTGCAATCGCAGAATGTCGTGCGGGTTCGGCTCGCCGTCCGCGATCACTTCGCCACGCTCGACCTGCTCACCTTCGAACACGTTCAGGTGGCGCCACTTCGGAATCAGCTCCTCGTGCTTCTCACCCTGCTCGTCCGTGATGATCAGACGGCGCTTGCCTTTGGTTTCCTTGCCATAGCTCACCGTGCCTGAGTACTCGGCGAGAATCGCTGAGTCCTTCGGCTTGCGTGCTTCGAACAGATCGGCCACGCGCGGCAGACCACCCGTGATGTCGCGAGTCTTCGAAGACTCCTGCGGGATACGAGCGATAACGTCACCGACCGACACCTTTGCACCGTCTTCCAGGCTGACGATTGCGCCCGGAGGCAGCGCATACACAGCAGGAATATCAGTGTTGGCGAATGTGACTTCCTTGCCCTTGTTGTTCACCAGTCGCACGACAGGACGCAGGTCCTTGCCGCTCGAGCTGCGCTGTTTCGGATCCATCACGACGATGCTCGACAGACCAGTGACTTCGTCCACCTGGCTCTGCACAGTGATGCCGTCGATGAAGTCCTGGAACTTGATGAAGCCCGCCACTTCCGTGACAACCGGGTGAGTGTGCGGGTCCCAAGTAGCAACGATCTGACCGGGTTCGATGGCATCGCCATCGCTCACCGTGATCACAGCACCGTACGGAATCTTGTAACGCTCACGCTCGCGGCCGAACTCGTCGATCACGCCCAGTTCACCTGAACGCGATACGGCAACCCAGTGGCCACGCTCATGGTGCACAGTCTTCACGTTATGAAGACGTACAGCGCCCTTACCCTTCACCTCGATCGAGTTCGCAGCAGCAGCTCGTGATGCCGCGCCACCGATGTGGAACGTACGCATCGTCAACTGCGTGCCTGGCTCACCGATCGACTGAGCAGCGATAACACCGACCGCTTCGCCCATGTTGATGCGGTGACCACGCGCAAGGTCACGACCGTAGCACTGCGCGCACACGCCATAGCGAGTCTGGCAGCTGATCGGCGAACGCACCTTCACCAGATCGATGCCTTCCTGCTCCAGCAACTTCACCAGCTTCTCGTCGATCAGCGTTCCCGCTTCGACGATCACAGCCGTGTTGTCGCCAGGCTTCACCACGTCTTCAGCAATGACGCGACCCAGTACGCGCTCACCCAGACCTTCGACGACGTCACCGCCTTCGACGATCGGGTTCATGGTCAAGCCATTGACCGTGCCGCAGTCCTGCTCCGTGACCACGAGGTCCTGCGCCACGTCGACGAGACGACGCGTGAGGTAACCCGAGTTCGCGGTCTTCAACGCGGTATCGGCCAGACCCTTTCGAGCGCCGTGCGTCGAGATGAAGTACTGCATCGCGTTCAGACCTTCACGGAAGTTCGCCGTGATGGGGGTCTCGATGATGGAGCCGTCTGGCTTTGCCATCAGACCGCGCATACCTGCGAGCTGACGAATCTGAGCTGCAGAGCCTCGGGCGCCGGAGTCAGCCATCATGTAAATGGAGTTGAAAGACTTCTGGTGCACGGTCTCGCCACTGGCGTTCTTGGCTTCTTCCGTACCCAGCTTGTCCATCATGGCCTTCGCCACCTGATCGTTGGTACGCGACCAGATATCGACGACCTTGTTATAGCGTTCGCCGTTGGTGACGAGACCCGAGGAGTACTGCTCCTGAATCTCCTTCACCTCGCGCTCCGCCCCTGCAAGGATCTTGCTCTTCTGCAGTGGGACGACCATGTCGTCGACGCCGATCGACACACCGGCACGCGTTGCATACGCGAAACCCGTGTACATCAGCTGGTCGGCAAACACGACAGTCTCTTTCAGACCGACACTGCGATAGCAGACGTTGATAACGCCCGAGATCGCCTTCTTGGTCATGTCGCGATTCACCTGATCGAACGACATGCCCTTCGGCAGGATGTCCGAGAGCAAAGCGCGGCCGACTGTGGTCGCGACGACGCGATGACGTGGCGTGAAACCACCCTCACCATCACGCACGTACTCGAGCACTCGTACTTTGACGCGAGCCTGCAGATCGGCAACTCGGTTTTCGTACGCGCGATGTACTTCCTGCACGTCCGTGAACATCATGCCTTCACCACGTGCATTCACACGCTCGCGAGTCATGTAGTACAGACCGAGGACGACGTCCTGCGACGGCACGATGATCGGATCACCGTTCGCGGGCGACAGGATGTTGT
This sequence comes from Povalibacter sp., assembly GCA_045810085.1. Lineage (GTDB taxonomy): Bacteria > Pseudomonadota > Gammaproteobacteria > Steroidobacterales > Steroidobacteraceae > Steroidobacter. Next base: position 6,567 of record JBJMWN010000469.1, read on the forward strand.
TGGAGGACATCATCAGAGCGCGCGCTTCGAGCTGAGCTTCCAGCGACAGCGGCACGTGAACAGCCATCTGGTCACCGTCGAAGTCGGCGTTGAATGCCGTACAGACCAGCGGATGCAACTGGATCGCCTTACCTTCGATCAGCACCGGCTCGAACGCCTGAATGCCGAGACGATGGAGCGTCGGCGCGCGGTTCAGCATCACGGGATGTTCGCGAATGACTTCTTCGAGAATGTCCCAGACTTCCGGACCTTCACGCTCGACCATGCGCTTCGCAGCCTTGATGGTCGAAGCTTCGCCACGCAGCTGCAGTTTCGAGAAGATGAAAGGCTTGAACAATTCAAGCGCCATCTTCTTCGGCAGACCGCACTGATGCAGACGCAATGTCGGACCGACCACGATGACCGAACGGCCAGAGTAGTCGACGCGCTTGCCCAGCAAGTTCTGACGGAAGCGGCCCTGCTTGCCTTTGATCATGTCAGCGCGCGACTTCAGCGGACGCTTGTTCGTGCCGGTGAT
>JBJMWN010000470.1:0-3455 GCA_045810085.1 Povalibacter sp.
TGGAACTTGCGCCGCGTGGTGTGCGCGTAAATACGCTGAGCCCCGGACCGATCGATACACCCATTCTGCAGAAGGCCATCGGCGCGAATGCTGATGCTGTGAAGCAGTTCGAATCGGACGTCGCGGCAAAGACTTTGATCAAACGTCTCGGTACTTCGGAGGAGGTCGCGCGTGCTGCACGTTTCCTGCTTACGGATGAGTCGACCAATATCATCGGTACGAACCTCGTGATCGACGGCGGCTACAAGCTGCATTGATTAGACGGCTGGCAAATGATGGCGCCGAGGAGCAGCAAGGCACCTCGCGCCTCAATCTTCGGCGCATGCGCACCTCAAGCACGATCAGGTGAGTTCCATGCGCAGGGTTGGCGATCAGCTCTCTCGAGCATGTACAGCGCTGTCATGAGCGCCCAGCCGCAGTAAAAAAGACCACAGCCAGCAATTTGCGAATTCTCGAGACGGACAATGGAAGGCAGACCTTGTCCTGCGGTTAATATGCCGCGCGCACACGGAGCCGCGCCTGGCTGCTGAGTCGAGCTTGACCCCTGAGTCAGGAACCGCCTTATGTCAGGCTGAGCAATGAGTCGCATTGATTGCTAGTGCGTCTCGCCTAGACTGCGGCAGCAGTCCTCCTCGAGTCGAAAGTCGATGCATTGGCGGACGAGGAGGGTTGGATGAATCCTGGTGTGTGCAGCCGTGGCATCACTCTCGAGCGGAGCTTGAGTACCTGCTCGTTACAAGGACGTTAAAGCTCGGATGATTGGGACCAATTCGCAGCTCCACCGCGCATGGCCATCGCGCTTTCTCGGTGGGCTCACTCTCTTCGCGCTGTGGGCAAGCGCATCCGCCGCCATTACCGTGGACGGCAATCTCGACGACGTCGAATGGAGCAGCGCCGATGCGTATTCCTGCAGCAGCTGGAAACGCACAGATCCATTCACGCTCGACGATCCGCAATATCCGACTCAGGCCAGCGTTGTCTCCACGCCCGAAGGACTCGCGGTCGCGTTCATCGTGCAACAGCCGAGTCAGGTCGAACGCGTTCGTCAGCGCTCGCCGAAGAATTCAGAATCGTTGCTGGGCGACTCGGTTGGCTTCATGGTCGACTTCGACGGTAGCGGTCAAACAGGCTATGAATTTTCGGTCAGCCTCGGTGGCAGCACGCGCGACGGGTTGATCATCAATCAGAACAAGTTCTCGTTCGACTGGGATGGAACATGGCAGCACGCCGTGCTCGAGACGCCAACCGCGTGGCAAGTGGAAGTGCTGATCCCATGGAACACGATCAACATGCGCAACGCGACGGAGCCGCATCACACCATCGGTGTGTATTTCAACCGCTGGATTTATGACAAGCGCGAGCGTGACTCTTGTCCCGCCCTGTCTTACGACAACGCCGCGTTGCTCTCGGATTTTCAACGCATCGATATCGAGCGACCCGCACCGCAGAGCGATTTCACGGCGGCACCGTACGCGACAGCGATGCAGGATCTGGTTGCAGATAGCACGCACGTCAAAGCGGGCGTGGACGTCACGTGGCGTCCCACGGGCAACATGCAACTCGCAGCTTCGATCGATCCAGATTTCGGACAAGTCGAAAGCGACGAGCTGATCGTCAATTTCTCTTCGATTGAAACGCTGTACACGGACAAGCGTCCGTTCTTCACTCAGAACCAGGCACTGTTCGATCTGCGAACGCCGCAGAACGGACAGCTCATCTACACACGCCGCATCGGGGGTCCTACCGATGACGGTCTCGATGGCTCCTCCGATATCGACGCGGCGCTCAAGCTCACGGGCAGCTTGAACAATGCGTCGTATGGCGTATTCGCGGCGCAAGAGGACGACTACTCACACGATCAAGGCCGCCTGTTTTCCGCGGCCCGCATGATGGTGCCAACATCCATCGGTCGATTTGGTTATCTGTCCACCTGGACCGATCGTCCCTATCTCGATCGACAGGCTGCAGTGAACGCGTTCGATTTCGACTTCGCCAACAACGCCGCGTTTCGCACATCGGGACAGGTGATTCGTTCTGATATCGATACGGCAGGAGAGAGTGCTTCGGGCTATCTCGGCTGGCTGCAGCAGGACATCAATCGTTCGGAGCCCCTCAATTTCTCGTTGAAGGCGCTGCTGATCGATCGCGAATTCGATATGAACGATATGGGTTATCTCGAACGCAACAGTTTGAGATTCTTCGAAGGCGTGATCGATAACAAACGTCCTTCGAAGGTGTCAGGCGTCGACGCGATCCACGACAACCTGAGCATTCAGTACAAGCAGAACATGGACGGTGAGCAGCTCCTGTCGCGCACGGCGCTGACCCGCACGATCAGCTATGCCAATGGCTGGTCCTGGATGCTGTATCTGCGTCACTGGACGGCGGGCGTTGATGATCTGCTGTCACAAGGCAACGGCGTCGTGCAGCTCTCCCATCGCAACGGTGTCTATTCGAACTTCAGCACGCCGCGCTTCGGCCACTTTCAATATCTGTTTGGCGCCGGCGTATTTCAGGAAGGCGTGAGTGACTACTCAGCCTATCTCGATGCCATTGCGATGTTTCATGCAGGAAGCGAATTGACTCTCAGCCTCGAGCTGGTGCCGCAACGGGAGAACGACTGGCTTTTCTGGAATGGAGACAATCGCTTCGCCACTGCGAACTGGAATCGGCTCGACTACATTCTCGACTTCAACTGGTTTCCCTCGCCCAGGCAGGAGTTGCGAGTGAAATGGCAGTGGATCGGTATCGATGCCACCGGACGCCAGTCCTACGTGACCGATAGTCGCGGCAATCTGATGCGCACGAACGAACCTGTCGACGGCTTCACGGTAAACAATCTCGGGCTACAGGTTCGCTATCGTTATTCCATCGGCAGCTCTGCCGACGTGTATGCGGTGTACTCGCGCGGCGGCTACCAGGAAGGCCCGGAAGAACGCAGCCTGGGTGGCTTGTTCGGTGACATGGCTTCAGTTCGCGACGTCGAACAATTCCTGCTGAAGTTCGTTTACCGGACGAACTGATCGGCCTCGTTGCTAGAATCGCGGCAACGATCTCATCGTCTTCATCATCTTGGGGTGAGATCACAAGGCCGCGCTGATTCGATCGCGTGGAACTGGCCAATCAGCGTCGGCGTTTATCAACGCCGTCGATTTTTTTCTACGCTGATGAGGCTCTCGAGCTGATGGATGCAGAAGGCCGTCCTTCTACACGTTCGACTTTGATGCGGCTGATTCTGGAGCCTGATTATCGCAGGCGGGTCGTTCGTTACGCGTTGGGCAAGCCGGTTGAACTCGCGACCCATGATCGTCGTGAGCTCGAGCAGGTCATCATTCCGTACTACACGGCACAGCCGGATGTGCACTCCATTCTGTTCATCGGCGTTGCCTGGTACACGCGCCACTATCCGCGAAACTATTTCGCTGGAAAGAATCTCTGGACGATCGATATCGATC
>JBJMWN010000471.1:0-4751 GCA_045810085.1 Povalibacter sp.
AATGATCGAGCTGACGGAACGGCAGCTTTCATGTCTTGGACCAAGGTCAGACTCCGGCGAACGATGTTGATCGGCATGGTCTCGCAATCGTCAAAAAGGGCGTGAAGTCCTGGCAAAAGGCGGCCAGGTCGATTGAGTCTAGAACGCCGGGCGACTATATCAGGGAACCTTAACGAAACTTGTCATCGCCCCGGGCTTCCGATTAACTGCCGAACGAGCCGCAGGGATCCAAGACGATTCGACTGGACTGTGGTCCGTCAGGAATTCAGGCGCGACGTTCAGCGGTTGTCATCCCGGGGAGGTTCCCGGACAATCCCGGCCGATTCGTGACACCTCACATGACATTCGTCGTCATCGGCATCAATCACCGCACAGCTCCCGTCGAGATCCGCGAGAAAGTTGTCTTTGCGGACACGGAGCTGGCTGAAGCGCTGCGAGAGCTCAACAGCAGGCCGGGCGTGCGCGAGTCGGTGATCGTATCCACCTGCAATCGCACCGAAATGTATTGTTTCACGGACAGCGATCGCGAATCCCTGGTCCACTGGCTCGGTGAATGGCACGACCTCGCTGCTCACCGACTCGATCTGCGCGACTCGCTCTATCAACTCGAAGGCCGCGCTGCGATCCAACATGTGTTCTCGGTCGCCTGCGGCCTCGACTCACTCGTTCTCGGTGAGCCGCAGATTCTGGGCCAGCTGAAGGACGCATATCGATCCGCACTCAAGCACGGTGTGACAGGACCGTTCCTGAACCGCCTGTTACAGACTGCATTTTCAGTCGCCAAACGCGTTCGCACTGAAACTCGCATCGGTGCAAACGCGGTCTCGGTCGCTTCAGCCGCGGTGTCCATGGCGCGAACCGTGTTCGATCGGTTCGAACAACACACGGCATTGCTGGTGGGCGCAGGCGAGACGATTGCACTCGCTGCCCGCCATCTGCACGCCAACGGTCTGCGACGCATGATCATCGCGAATCGCAGCGTCGAACGCGCGCAGCAACTCGCCACCGAATTCAATGGGTACGCGATCGGCCTCGACGCGATTGCGAATCATCTGCCCGAAGCAGACATCGTGATCAGTTCGACTGCCAGTCCCACGCCGGTCATCACTCACGCCGCGGTGCGTGCGGCCCTGCGTGCACGCAAACGCAGGCCGATGTTCATGGTCGACATCGCAGTACCTCGAGACATCGAGGCCGAAGTTGCAAAGCTCGAAGACGTGTACCTGTTCACGATCGACGATCTGCAGAACGTGGTGAACGAAAACATGGAGTCACGCCGCGAGGCCGCTCGTGACGCAAATCAACTGATCGCTGCTGAGATCGCAGCCTTCGAGCAGCAGCGGAAGACACTCGACGCCGTGCCTACCATTCGCCTGTTGCGCAAGGAAGCAGAAGCGCTGCGCGCACAGACCTCGGATCAGGCGCGGCGCATGCTTGCTTCGGGCAAGGATCCACGCGAAGTCATCGATTTCCTCGCGAGCACTCTGACCAATCGTCTTCTACATGCGCCCAGCCAGCGCCTGCGTGAAGCGGCCGAACGTGGCGATCTCGAAGTGGTACAAGCGGCAAAAGCGCTGTTCGCCCCGGAAGTCGGACCTGCCGAAAACAATTCGGCGGACCTCAACGAAAGCGCTGCGATCCATTCTCTGCTGAAAGAGAATTAGCCTACCGACGCGCATCCCCCAGCGCCGCCTCTCCGATGGCTCGCGCGGACACGGATTGTCACCTGCTGAACGTCCTGAAGACGTCCATATTCGATTACTGATCATCTCATCGCCTCATGAAAGATTCGATTCGCAACAAATTGGAAAAGCTCGTCGAGCGCCACGAAGAAGTGAGTGGGTTGCTCGCAGATCCGCAGATCATTTCGAACAACGACAAGTTCCGCGAACTCTCGATGGAGTACGCAAAGCTGGAGCCGGTCGTCTCTCGCTATCGCGATTACCAGAAAATTCTCGCCGAACGCGTCAATGCGCAGGAAATGGCTGACGGCAACGATGCGGAGTTGCGCGATCTCGGACGAGAAGAGTTGAACTCACTGTCCACGCGCATCGACCATGAAACGGATGAGCTTGCGAAGTTGCTGTTGCCGAAGGACGCACGCGATGAAAGCAACATCTATCTGGAAGTGCGTGCGGGAACCGGCGGTGATGAGGCAGCGATCTTCGCCGGCGACTTATTTCGGATGTATTCGCGTTATGCGGATCGTCAGGGCTGGCAAGTCGAGGTTCTGTCTGAGAGTAGCGGCGAGCACGGCGGCTACAAAGAAATCATCAGCCGCATCGTCGGACGTGGGGCGTTCTCGCGTCTCAAGTTCGAAGCCGGCACGCACCGCGTGCAACGTGTGCCTGCCACCGAAGCGCAGGGACGCATTCACACCTCGGCCTGCACGGTTGCCATTCTCCCCGAACTGGCGGAGATCGAAGCCATCGATCTGAATCCCGCCGAGCTGAGAGTCGACACGTATCGTTCCTCGGGCGCCGGCGGTCAGCACGTGAACAAAACCGACTCGGCCATTCGCATCACGCATTTACCGACCGGCATCGTCGTCGAATGTCAGGACGAACGTTCGCAACACAAAAATCGCTCACGCGCCATGTCGCTGCTGAAGGCGCGACTGATGGCATCCGAACGGGAAAAGCGCGATCAGGCTGAAGCACAATCGCGAAAGCTTCAGGTTGGCTCGGGCGATCGCTCGGAACGCATTCGCACCTACAACTTTCCTCAAGGACGCATTACAGATCACCGCATCAACCTGACGCTCTACAAACTTGCTGACGTCATGAACGGCGATCTGGAACCTGTGATCGAACCTCTGCAACAGGAATATCAGGCGGAACAGCTGGCAAGAATCACCGAGTAGTCACGGGACTGGGTCACAGTTGAACCGCTCTTCCATCTCACCTGAGAACGCCGTCGTTGATTGCTTCTATCCACGTGCTTTCCGTCCGATGAGCGGGCAGAATCGCTCGAGATCCTCGCCAACGTAGCGGGGCTGACAGCAGCGGAAATCCCACAAAACCAGGGACACACAATCCATGAACGCAACGAATCCAAGCAATCCATACGCGCCCCCAACAGCCGAAGTCCGCGACACCAGCGAAACGGATACGGTTGAACCCGCCGATCGAGGCACTCGTCTCGGTGCGGCCGTCGTGGATTTTCTCATTGGTGTGGTAGTGGCTGCGCCGCTGCTCTTCACCGCTGTACTCGGCGGACTCAACTGGCGGGAACCATCGAGCTACGCCCCGGCTGTACTGGGCGTCGGCGGAGGCGTCAGTTTTCTGCTGGGACTGGTTTGGCTGGTCTATACGATTTATCTCGTTAACAAGAATGGTCAGACCGTTGGCAAGAAGTTGCTCGGCATCAAAGTAGTTCGTTCAGATGGTTCGCGTGCTTCGCTCGGTCGGATCTTCTGGTTGCGCAACGTCGTGAATGCGATACCCGGGCTTCTCCCAGTCGTTGGGTACCTTTACAACCTTGCCGATGCTTTATTTATCTTCGGTGCCGATCGTCAATGCCTGCACGACAAAATCGCTGACACGATTGTCGTGCGCGCTTAAGCGAGCCACGTGAGCAGCGGGATCCTCGACACCGTCGTCTCGGCCGAGACGCCGGAAGGGATCGTGATCGAGTTGCGTCCCGCCGGACTGACCGCCCGCCTCTACGCATTTCTGATCGACCAGCTGATCCGCTTCGGGATCGTTGTGATGGTCGGAACCCTTGCGCGCTTTCTGCAGGGTGTCGGTATAGGCATGTATCTGGTCGCAGTCTTCGCACTCGAATGGTTCTATCCCGTCGAGTTCGAACTGAGTCGTTGGGGTGCCACACCAGGCAAACGCGCATTCAAGCTGAAAGTCGTGATGGATAGCGGTCTGCCCATCACGCCAGCAGCTTCGATCACCCGCAATCTGCTGCGCTTCGCAGACTTCCTGCCTTTCATGTATGGCTTCGCTGCGATCAGCATGCTCGTGCGTCGCGACTTCAAGCGTCTGGGAGACATCGCAGCGGCGACACTCGTGGTTTACGAACCGCTGCCTTCGCAAAAAGCCACACTCGATAACGTCGAGCCCATGGCACCGGTGATTCCGTTGAGCCCGCGCGATCAAGCCGCTGTGATTGCATTGGCGGCACGAGCACCTCGCATGACGGTCGATCGCTTGGACGAACTCGCCGCGTTGGCAGCGGCCGTCAGCGGCGATGCCGGTCAGTCGGGTCCGATAGTGACCAAGCGCGTGTTGGCAGTGGCGCAATGGCTGCTCGGTAAGCGATCAGCATGACGCCTCTGCAATTCGAACAGCAGTATCAGCAGGACTGGGAGACGCTTGAAAGTCTTCTGAAGGTTCTGCGCGCGAGCAGGCGCAAGGAGACGAAAGAAATCTCCGGAGCCGATTTCGCCGCGCTCTACCGCCGCGTATGCGAACACCTGGCGCTGGCTCGCGCTCGTGCTTATCCAGCCTATGTCACCGACCGCCTGGATCAACTCACGCACGACGCGCACCAGGTGATTTACCAACGCCGGGAATTCGGATTCGCACGTCTCAAGGCGTTAATCGCCTATGAGATCCCGCAAGCTGTGCGCAAGCAGTCAACTTACGTGTGGATTGCCACAGCTGTCTTCGTGCTGCCGACGTTGATCATTGGCTTGCTCGTGTATTTCCGACCGGAGCTCATTCTGTCGGTCGTCGATCCCGCCACCGCATCCGAGTTCGAGCGGATGTATTCCCCGGATGCAGAATCGATAGGACGCG
>JBJMWN010000472.1:0-3734 GCA_045810085.1 Povalibacter sp.
CTCTCGTCCTGAAGATCGTCAAGGCGGCCGAGATTTTTATCATGTCGGTCGCAGCTCTGGGCTTTGCACGCCAACATCTCCCAACGCTGCTTGCTGCTCTTTTCATGATGGGAATGCATTCGACGTTTTTCGCGCCAGCCAAGTACGGAATACTTCCCGAGGTTCTGCGCGATACCGAACTGGTCGGCGGTAATGCGCTCATTCAGATGGGCACGTTCGTCGCGATCCTGCTGGGGACATTGTTTGCGGGGCTTCTCGCTTCGCACGGCGACACCGGGGTGATCAGCGCGTCCATTGTTCTGATCGCTGCGTTGGGATTTGTGATGAGCCTTGCGATTCCGCGGCTGCGCGCAGCGGCACCGCAACTTGCAATTGACTGGCGACCCTGGACTTCCATTCGCGACAACGTGCGAGCTGCGCGCGAGTCGCGAGCAGTATTCCTCTCCATCCTCGGCATCTCATGGTTCTGGTTTTACGGCGCGCTGGTGCTGGCGCAGTTGCCTTTGTTCTCACGCAATGTGCTCGGAGGCAGCGAACAGGTCGTCACGTTGCTGCTTGTCGTGTTCTCTGCAGGCGTCGGGATTGGCTCTTTGCTGTGCGAGCGTCTGTCTGGTCACAAAGTTGAAATCGGTCTCGTGCCGTTTGGATCCATTGGGCTCACGGCATTCGCGGTGGATCTGTACTTCGCGATTCCTCCTGCGGTCGGACCTGCATCGCTTGGTATCGAAGCATTGATCCATCAGCCAGGCATTCCTCGTGTGCTCCTGGATCTCGGACTCATTGGAATGTTCGGCGGTTTTTTCATCGTGCCGCTGAATGCACTCGTGCAGCAGCGTTCGCGCCCCGACGTCATCTCTCGGGTCATTGGTGCGAACAGCATCTTGAATGCTGTGTTTATGGTCGTTGCAGCCGTCTTCGGCGCAGTTGCTTTGCAATCAGGAATGAGCATCCCAGAATTGCTGCTCGCGGCCGGCATTCTCAATGCGTTCGTCGCGGTCTACATCTACACGTTGGTCCCGGAATTCCTGCTGCGCTTTTTCGCATGGCTGCTGGTTAACGTGATGTACCGGCTGCGAGCGGAGGGACTCGATCACATTCCAGAACGTGGACCAGCGCTTCTGATCTGCAATCACGTGGGCTACGTCGATGCGATCGTCATCTCTGCCGCGTGTCGCAGACCGATTCGCTTCATCATGGAAAGCTCCATCTTTCGCATTCCGATCCTGCGCCAGATTTTCAAAGGCATGAAAGCCATTCCCGTCGCACCCGCGAAGGAAGATCCGGAAGTGTACGAACGTGCCTTTCAGCTCGTTGCCAAAGAACTCCACGAAGGCAACCTGGTGTGCATTTTCCCGGAAGGACGGCTCACATCGGACGGTGAGATCGCTGCATTTCGGCCTGGCATGATGCGCATTCTGCAAGAGACTCCCGTGCTGGTCGTGCCGCTGGCTTTGAGCGGCCTATGGCACTCGATGTTCTCGCGCAGATATGGACCGTTGTGGAAGCGCTGGCCTCGCCGCTTCTGGCCTCGTATCAATCTTCGAGTCGGAACCCCGATCGCACCCGAGGACGCGAGCCTGGAGTTGATGCGCGAGCGCGTCATGGCGCTTCGCGGCCCAAAACCTTAGGAGTAACCACACAGAGCACAAAGATCACAAAGGAAATCCTGCAATCCACCTTTGTGTACTTTGTGTTCTTTGTGGCTACTCTGGTCGCATTATCTTTTTCGTTGCGCCTGCCAGTATCGGATCAGCACGAACCCCGTTGCCATGCCGCCGAGATGAGCGAAGTGAGCCACGCCCTGACTCGTTTGCGTGATGCCCATGTACAGCTCGAGCAATCCGTAGAGCGTCACGAAAAGCCACGCGGGCATGGGAATTGGAATGGGCAGCACCACCAGCTTGCGAGTGGGAAACGCCATGCCGAATGCGAGCAAGATACCGAACACGCCGCCAGACGCACCTACGACAGGAGCTGGAGGTAACCCCGCGACGCGCACGACGATCAAATGCATCAGCGCTGCGCCGACTACACAAGTGAGGTAATAGATCAGATAACGTCGCGGCCCGAATAAGCGCTCGATGTCGGAGCCGAACATGAAGAGCGCAAACATGTTGAAAAGAATATGGGTGAACCCGCCATGCATGAATCCGTAGGTGAGCACCTGCCAGATCTGAAACGGCGGACCATTGAACTGACGCGCTTCCGGAGGCCACAGGGCGAACTGGTAATCCATCATCGGTCCAAGCAGTGCCTGCAGACCGAAAACAACGATGTTGACCAGAATCAGACTTTTGTTGATGGGCGTGATGCGATCGAACATCAGCCGAGTATGCGGGCAGCCGACGACAATTCAAATTCAATATCGGTAGCGCAAAAAAAAGGCCCGCACCGAGCGGGCCCGCAGTGGAACAACGTTGGTCAATAGGAAATTATCTCAAGCTGCGTGCGGCTTCGCCGGCTGCCACGGCCGATACGCAAGTCCCAATGCCCGCGCAACGGCTTCGTGCGTAACTGCGCCGTCGAAAATGTTCAGGCCTCGTGCGAGATGCTCATCGGCTGCCATGGCGTTTTGTGGTCCATGCTTTGCTAACGCTTTCACATACGGAAGCGTCGCATTCGTGAGTGCGAACGTGGAGGTGCGCGGAACCGCTCCTGGCATGTTCGTCACGCAGTAGTGCACCACGCCGTCGACGACGAACGTCGGTTCGGCATGCGTCGTCGGTCGACTCGTCTCGAAGCAGCCACCTTGATCGATAGAAATGTCGACCATGACGGCACCCGTCTTCATCTTGCTGACCATATCGCGCGTGACGAGCTTCGGCGCAGCGGCGCCTGCAACCAACACTGCTCCGATCACGAGATCCGCCTGCGTGACGAGTGACTCAATCGCCTCACGCGTCGATGCCACCGTTTTGAGATGACCGCCGAATTGCGCATCGAGTGCACGCAAGCGCTTCAACGACCTGTCAATGATCGTGACGTCTGCGCGCAGGCCCAAGGCCATTTCAGCAGCACACGTGCCTGACACACCACCTCCGAGGATCAGGACTTTCGCAGGCGCAACGCCCGGCACTCCGCCGAGCAGTACACCCAAGCCACCATTCGCCTTCTGCAACGACGCAGCGCCAACCTGCACCGACATACGGCCGGCAACTTCACTCATCGGCGTGAGCAGCGGCAATGATCCATCGGCCGAAGTCACGGTTTCGTACGCGATCGCTGTCGCACCTGAACTCAGCAATGCTTTGGCTTGCGCCGCATCCGCAGCAAGATGCAGATACGTGAAAATCGTCTGGCCACGTCGCAGCATGCGGCACTCAGCTAGCTGCGGCTCTTTCACTTTTACGACCAGATCGGCAGCTTCGAAGATCTCGGGCGCAGTGTTTACGATCTTTGCACCTGCTGCCTGATACGCCGCATCGTCCACACCGATGCCGAGTCCCGCCGTACTTTGCACAAGCACTTCATGCCCGTCGTGCACGAGCTCGCGCACACCTGCAGGCACGAGCCCAACCCGGTATTCGTGATTCTTGATTTCTTTTGGAACGCCGATACGCATGCTCGACCCCTGATGTGTCAACGGTGCACTACGTTAGGGTCGAGGCTCCGGCAGTAGCTTGCACAAACCGGCTCTGAAGGCCTTAGATGTGGCAGAATCCGTCATCAGTGGCGCTCCTGCCGACGGAATCTTGCGCATGAGTCTCGATCGTTTTGATCGCGCCATTCTTCAG
>JBJMWN010000473.1:0-25214 GCA_045810085.1 Povalibacter sp.
GATGTGTTGCGGATCTTTCAGCTGAAGATCAAAGGCGAAGTGGTCGCAACACGTATTGGTTTCCAGTTCGATCGTCAGCTATATCTCTATTATTCGGGTCATGATTTCGCGTGGTCGAAATACAGCGTAATGACAACGGCGGTGGCCGAGGCGATCAAGTGGGCCATCGAACAAGGCTTGTCGCTGGTAAACCTCTCTACGGGCACTGACGTATCGAAGACGCGCTGGCGTCCAGACGAGGTGACCTTCCACGAAGTCGTGCAAGTCGCGCCTCACGTTCGCGGCAAGGTCAGCTACGCCGTTTACCAGACGATAGCGGGTAAGGTTCGCTCGAGCAGTTGGATGCAGGTCGTTCTTGCGGGTCTTCGCCGACATGAAACGGAGAGCTCGGAAGGTGAGTTGCCTAGCTCCACTCCGATCCCCGGCTTCGATACTGGAGGCTAGCGAGCCCCGGTGTCGGGCTTTCGGCTCGACGGATTCAGATGCTGATCTGAAGCATCAGGAGCCGGTCGCAGAAGCACGCGCAGCGTCGAGTGCATCAATCAGTTGTTTTGCCCAGTGTGCGGCCAATTTTCGCAGCTGCAGATTTCTGTCTTCGGTAGTTTTAAGTTGCAGCGTGCCGACGCCGGCTGTTCGATGGTCGTAGACACGATAGAGAACAGTTCCAGTCATTGAGTCACTCAGGTCACCTGCGAACGTCAGTTCGGCGTCATGAACCTCGTAAGTGCTGACATTGGAGCCGGCGTTCGCTGCATCGTCGACTGCTTTCACGTAAAGATCGATGATTCGCGGACGGACTTCGAGTACGTCCGCACCAGCGCCCGTCGCAACGGTGTAGCGTCCGCTTCCCTGGATCGCGTTCACCATTTCTTGCTGGAACGTGATTGCGATCCGCGATCGCGCTTCCTGCAGGCCCACCTTCGATCCGGAATCGCGATCAGGATTCCATCCTGAGCGAAGCTGCACGTCGAGCGGTTGCAACAGGATCCGGTTGTATGCGGCGAGTGATGCACCGACCCGACGATAAACATCCGTCGAAGCTTTCGTTGGCAGATGTTCGAACTGATTGCTGTCGGGAACGAAGGGATCGTATTCAGGCTCCTGTGTCGTTGTCACACATCCAACGAGCAGAGAGAGCGTCACAGAGATAGCGCACCACGTGAGCGGACGAGCATGCGATCGAAAGCGATTTACAGGAGAGCGACGCAAGTGAGTACCTCAGACCTTCGCTAGTTTCTTTCCCGAAGCGAAGATCCAATCGCCATCGGACAGCTTGCAGACGGGCAACGTGACATCGTTCTTCAGGCTCTTCGCCTGAGTGAGGATTCTGATCTTCCGGCAATGCAGGCCATCGTCCGAACGGTAGTTTCCCAGCGAGTGGATTTTTCCTGAGCTGCCCGACTTGTCGTTTTTCCATTCCTTTGATGAAACGGGATCTTCGGCGTCGAGCACGCTGTATGCCGCGGCCCGTTGCAGCGTTCGATCGTCTTCATCCAATGCTGCCAACGCTGTATCGTTCAAAAAGCTCAGGTTGCCTGCACTGCAAACACTCGTCAGTAAAGTCAGCAGAAAGATCGCTCGTGTACTCATGATCGTCACTGACGTTCTTTCTCGCGACACTGACGCAATCCTCAGGCATTCAACTCCAATCATTCGCAGCGTAGCGTGCTCAGGCATCGCTCGTGAACCCTGCGCGGGTGACTTTGTGCGACCCCCTTTCACCTATGCCCGTGCGGGTGGTGTCGTGCTAACGAGATGACGAAAGAATGAGCATCATCGCGGATCAAATGCGCACTTTCTGTCGCAGGGGTTCGGCAGCAGCAGGCTCAACTGGAACGACGACTGGACCTTCGTGTGTTGAACTCTGGCCGGTCGTCCACGCCTTCGTGAGCGTGTACGTGGCTGCAAGAAGGACTGGTCCCATAAAAAGTCCCATCACGCCGAAACCGACCAGGCCGCCGATGACGCCGGCGATGATGAGCAGCATCGGCAGTTCGACACCTTTGCGGATGAGGATCGGGCGCAGAACGTTATCCATTGCGATGACTGGCAAGCTCCAGATCAGCAGTACCGTTCCCATTGCTCCCGAGCCGGTCCAGTACAGCCAGGCAACGGCAGGTCCGAGGATCGGAAGAGGGCCGAGTTGCGCGATACCTAGCACGAACATGATCGCGGTCAGCACACCCGCGTGCGGAATGCCGGCAATCCACAGGCCAAATCCCGCGAGGCTCGACTGAACCACTGAAGTCACGATCACGCCGAGAGCCACACTGCGCACAGCTTTGGCGGCAAGCTTGACCGTATCTTCACCGCGCGTGCCTCCGAGCCGATAGGCAAACATCAGAATGCCTCGTGCAGCAATCTCGCCGCGCGCATAAAGGATCGCAACCAGCACCATGATCAGCAGCAGCTGGACGAGCAGCATCCCGATACCTCCGGTTGCTGCAATGATCCAGGAAGCGAGCGAGAGGGCCTGAGGTCGAAGGTATTCGATGAGCGCTTGAGGGCCTCCCTCAGAGAGTGTCTGCCACTTTGCTGAGATCTGTGGACCCACGGCGGGAATGTTCGCAATCCATGAGGGCGGGGCAGACAGGCCGCGTGCCATGAAGTCGCGCAGCACGGCAGGGCTGCTGTTTGCGGCATCGATCAGCGTGTAGATCGCGAGCAGCAGTGGAACTACGAAGGCCAGCACGACCAGCAGGGTCATGAACACGACTGCAAGCGATCTGCGGTTGCCCGTCTGGCGCTGAACCCAAAGAAGCACGGGCCAGGTGGAGATGACGAGTGTCGTCGCCCAGATCAGCGCTCCCAGAAATGGAAGCAAGGTCCAGAAGCTGCCGACCAGCAGCAGACCTGTGAACAGCACCAGCAACATGACTCGCACAAGATCGCTCGTGCCTTCATCTTTCATGCAGCCTCCTGCGATGCGCGCGCGGCGGCGGGTTTGTCGCGAATGAGTTCTGCAACGTTTTCGGGCGACTCTTCCGGTGTTTCCTCCTCCTGCGGAACACGCGGCGGATAGACGCCAACCAGCTTGGCGATAAGGATCGCGATGAATAGTTGACCGAAGATTCCTTCGAGCGTCGCGGCCATCTTGCCGACCGGACTGATCGTAATAATGTCGCCGAATCCCGTGGTCGTCAGGGTCGAGAAACTGAAGTAGAGAAGATCATGCAGGCTCAACGGTTCGACCGTTCCGCGGACTGCAAATGAACCCGGATAGGTGCGATCCACCACGGCAAAGATGAAGCCCCAAAGCACTCCGATCATCACGTAAACGGCCGCGGCACCCCAGAGGCGATCCGCGGTGATGGTGCTTCGCTCGAAGACGTATCGCAGCAACAGCACGATGGTGACTGCGTAGACGGCAAGGTCCAGGCGCAGCGACAGATCGAGATACATGGGGAGATTCGATTCCATCGCAAGCCATCGAAGTACGAGGGCAGGGACGATCAGGGCGGTCACGACCAGGAAAGATCGCATCGAACGGCCGACTGCAGCCACGGCAGACAGCATCACAAATGCGTTGATGAGATTTCTTATAAGAAGACGACCGGGCGCCGGTTCGATGAAAGGAGCGATGGCAACAAACGTGATCAACGTGACGAACAGATAAAAGCATCGCTGGAAAAAAAGTCTGCGAAGAGCGTCGCGTGTAGCGCCGATGGAGCGTTTCATGACGCCACCGCTTACGTCTGCGGCGGTGCGAAGCTTCCGCCTAGCGCAAGGTGCAGATTCACACGGGTGGCAAGTTCACTCGTCTGCGCATCGAGAAGTGCGATACGTGCGCTCTGCACAGTCAGGCGTTGCTGCTCAACGGCTCTGCGATCTGCACGGCCAATTCGAAATCGTGTTTCGGTGAACTCCAGCGCCCGGGTCTGTTCGCGCAGAGCTTCGGTTAAAAGTGCCGACTGGGTTTCGAGGGACTCACTGGCGGCGAGCGCATTCTCGACCTCACCGATGGCACGCAATGCGACGCGAGCGTAATCCGCGATCGCCTCCTTCTGCTCGAGCGTTCGTATCTCGACTTTCGCGTTCAATGCGCCACCCCGATAGATCGGAGCCAGCAGCTGCGCGCCCAGTCCGGCGCTGGGGTTTTCGTAATCTTCCTTCAGCTCCAGGATCTCGCTCGCGAATGCACCGAAATTCGCACTCAGCGTGATTTGCGGCAGGCGAGCCGCTTTCGCTTCGCCGATACGATTGAAGGCGGCGGCCACGCGACGTTCGGCAGCGACGACATCAGGACGACGTTCCAGCATCTGCAGTGGAATGCCTGTGGAGAGCGGGCCTGGCATTGCCAGCAACTGAACCCTCGCTTCGATTTCCGCCGCGGGATAGCGGCCCAGCAGGAGTTCTAACGCACGCAGTGCCTGGGAACGTGCCAGTTGTACTTGCTGCAGGGTGGCTTGCACTTCACGTACGTTCGCGTTTGCGACTGCAGTCTCGGAGTCCGTGCCTGCACCAACGCGTTCTCGATCCTGTGCGAGAACATGAAGTTCACCCGATGCGCGTGCCATCTCCTCGACGATCGTGGCATGCAAGCTGAGTTGCGTGGCGGTGAACCACGCCTTGGCAACAGATGCTGCGAGAGATTGCCGGGCGAATTCGAGATCTCCGCGTGCTGATGCGTAATCCTCCTGCGCTGCGTTCCGTGCATAACGCAGTCGGCCCCAGATATCGAGCTCCCAGGAAGCACCCAGCATGATTGCTTGCAAGGCTGAGGTCGCATCTCCCGAACCACCGGTCTTGCTGCCTCCCGTGCCGAACAGTTGAACGCTCGGACGCAGTGATGACTGTGCCATGACGACGTATTGCCCGGCCTGTTCTACGCGGGCGGCTGCTACTCGCAGATCGAAATTTCTTGCCAGCGCCTCGCGCACGAGCTGATCGAGAACGGGATCCTGGAACGAATGCAGCCAGTCGTCCTGCACTGCTTCTGTCGAAACGACGTGGCCAGCCTTCCACGATTCCGCCAATTGAACGTCTACCAATGCATCCTTACGGATGTCCTCAGGCTCGGGCGGCGCGGCTACACACGCCGCAAGTAAGATGAACCCGGCAGAGATGCCGACGCAGCGTAAGCCTGAGCACCAAGGCTTGCGTCGATCACACGCGCTAGCGCGCTGCATGCAGTACCGCTCCCGTTGAGTTGGTGAGAATTAGTGGAGCTTCAGAATCAGCCAGTCGATCTTGGTGCCGACGCGCAGGATCACTTTGCGAATGATGTGAACCGCTGCGCCACGGTCCGTGTAGATGGCACCAGCACCGCTGGCTCCGGAAGCCAGGAATAAGTTCGCGTCACGCGAATCCTTCAGCAATCTCACCGCGAGACTGTTTGGGGGCACGGGTGCTACACCCGAGGCCACACCTGATCCGCCAATCGGCAACTGACCTTGAGCCGTGGCCCACATGATCGAATCCACTTTGCATTTGATGATCCGCCCGGGATACATCTTCAGTGCGATCTCCGCTTCCTGACCTGGCTTGATTCCACGCACTTCGTTTTGCTGGAAGATCGCCATGATCCACTGATCGTCCTCGACGTAGGTCATGGCAGGAATCATCGGAAGTGGCACCGCCATCGCACCGGGTCTCAACGCAAGCGAGACGACGGTGCCGTTGGCAGGTGCTCGAAACACAGTCTGGTCCAGCCTCCAGCGTGCATCGGCCAGCTGCGACTGCGCACGCGCGATCTGCGCGTTGACGTTGGCGATCTCGTCCTGCTCTCCAGCCGTTGTTTTTGCACCCAGCTTCTCTTTGACCTGAGACTCGCTCGCAGTGGCAGCCGCGAGCTGTGCCTTGAGGTTCGCGACGTCGGCTTGTGCCTGTTCAAAGTCGAAACGGTTTCCGGCTCCAGATGCCGCCAGCTCCTGCAGTTGGTTGACGCGCATGGTTGCAAGTTTCAGCTGCGATTCGACTGCTGCTCGCGACGCCTGTGCATTTCGTAGCTGCTGGCCGAGACCTCTTTGATTGGCATTTGCCGTGACGAGTTGCGCATCGAGCTGCTGCAGTTGTGCCTTCAAGCCGCTCACTTCGATCTCATACGGCGTGGGATCGATCTTGAAAAGGATTTCGCCCTTGCGCACCGGCCGATTGGGTTGCACCGGTACCTCGGTCACCAGGCCATTCACCCGCGGATTGATTGCAACCACGTAGTTGATGACACGGATGTCAGCAGAGGAGGGCGCGACAATGTTCAGAATCAGAATGAGTGCCGTGATGCCGATGACTGGCAACGTGATGACGATGACCTGGCTGATCGTGTTCCAGGGCAGCCATTTGAATTTGAAAAAAATCAGCCAGACAAAGAAGGAATAAATGCCTAAGAGTAGAAGCTCCATGATCGTTTCCTCAGTAGACCCGGCGAAGCTCCGCCTGTCTCACACGTTCACTGGCTTCAAGTTCTTCCGCAGTGGCTTCCGGTACCTCGACGATCTCGACGACCTCGGGGACCTCCGGCTCGGCCTCGGGATGATGAACAACCTTGTCCTCTCCGTATGCCATCTTGTAGAGAACCGGCTTCGAATACGCCCAGAGCCAAGCGAGCGGCCATAGAAGACCGCCAAAGAAAAGCGAGAGCAGGCACAACGTTTTAATGGCCGCCGCCTGCGGGTGGTGACGTTTCTCAGCGATTTGTTCCGGCAAGATGTGAACGAGCCAGAAGACCGTGATCGCAATCACGGGCGCGATGACCAGCACCACCCACGCCAGTATGTCGGCCACGAAGTCGAGGGTATCTCCCGAGAAGAGCGAGGCGTGGGCAGTGGAAGCAACAGCCACCAACGAAAGAACAGCGAGTCGGCTGACTCGCTGTTTGAGCCGTTTCGTCACATCACCGTGCGCCTGCTCGTCCATAGGTTTGCCTGCTCAATAACGTGCCGAGATACCGATCTTGAATTGATCGAAGCCCGGCGTGCCGTTCGCCTCATCGAGTTCCAGCCAGTGTTTCTCATAAGCGAAGCGCAGCGTGAACTCAGGTGAGACGTCCCAGCGCAGACCCAGGCCTGCGTTGTACGTGAGCTGATCGATGCTTCGCGTGCTCTGAAAGGTTCCGCAGTAGTAGCCGTACCAGGGATCCCACCAGCAGGAAGTTTGCGGTGGCGAATCGGGAATGTTGGTGTCGATGAACGCCCAGCCCACGCCCGCCGTCACGTAAGGAGTGAGGTCCTTATCCAGGAAATTGAAGTTCAGGCCGACTCGTGGTGTCCAGGATTCGAGATCGCCATTGCCGCTGAAGCTCGACACTCCCGGCAAATCGGAGACGACATCGAAGTCGTAATCAATCCGGTTCCAATCCAGACCAAACGTGAGCTCGAGGCGGGAACTGAATCGATAGCCGAATGTCAGCGCCAATCCGAGGTCGTCCTCGAGATCAGCTGATGATCCGCCCGTGAAGTTGACGTTCTGGGAGGCCTGGTAGAGAAGCTCTCCACCAAAGTCCCATCCCGTATCGCGCTCTGCATACGCTGCACTTGAGCAGACGCCGCACGCGAGAGCAAATGGAAGTAATCGCAGCAGTTTCATGGCTTGGCCTCCTGATCAGATGATTGAACGGCTTGCATCGGGGGTGCGCCCTCACCGCGAGATGCGTCGAAGGCTTTCCTCAGTGCGACAGCCCACGACGAGATGATTCGCTTTGCGTCGGCGGTGTTACTCACCGAGGTTGTCCAGTTCCAGAAGTCGTGCGACGCGGCGCGACGGTCGATAGCTCGAGCGAGCAGTTGTCCGGTAATCGAATCGTGAAGTTGCAGGACTAAAGTCATTTCACCGGCATCTGTCGTGTACACCTGCGTGCGGCCGCTGATCTGGTTCGGATCCGGCACCGTGACGCGCAGATTCACGATCGCTGCCTGCACTTCCAGAACGTCAGGGCCTTCGTTGGTGACGACCGCATAGCCGCCTTTTTCCAGATCACGTTTGAATACTTCGGCAAATGCCTCGGCGAGCTCGGTCTTCATTTTCTCGCGATCGGGTTCGTGCATCGAATAGAGCGCAGAGCCGCTCTTCTGCGGATCCCAATCCTTGTCGAACTGCACAGTGATCGGCGGTATCTGCAGTTTGGAATAGCCCTTGAGCGTCGCTTCAGGGCGGCGATACAAGACAGCAACCGCTTTGCTGTCCACTCGCACTAGTCCTTCCTGGGTGGCGAGTTCGTCCAGTGGCGCAAGACTCTCCGACGTGGTTTCACAACCCGCGAACAGCAGAAGCATCCAGCTGCACGTTGCGAGGAAAAGAGTTGAGGTTTTCATGTGATGTGCTTTCAGTAGCTGTACGCAGCGAAGATCATTCCGTAGATGAAAGTGTCAGTTCGCCCGGACGATTGCTCGATTGCCTTGCCGGGGTCGGCAACAGCGGCCACAAAACTCAGGATGAAGTTGTCGTTGATCGACCAGTCCATGTACCAATCGAGCTCCGTCGCCACATCATCGGAAGTGACCGCCGATGCGGCCGGGTTATCGAGCTTGAAGTCATAGAAGATCAGGCCCGTCGAGATGGCCTCTGACGGCGTGGTGTGTACGCGGAGCTGATGTGAGATCAGGTTCGAGTTCGAGACGAAGTATTCGCCGGCGATTTCACCCTGCCACCATGTGCCCCAGTCGTAGAAACCGGTGAGCAGACCATCGAAGCTTTCGTTCGTGGTCGTGTTCGGATCGTCGCCCTCGAAGACTGCATACCGATACGAGATCTTCGGTTTCCAGTTGGTATCCAGCTGATACGCCACCAACGCGTTCCAGGCTGTCGAGTCCAGCGCATCGCCGTTGTCTTCCTTCGCGTACTCGCCCTCGAACGACAGTCCCTTCAGGCCTGAAAACGGCGCCGTGAATGCGCGCACGTTGTAAACATTCAAACCGTCGCGCTGCGGGGCGACGTTGGGATCTGCTGACCACTTCATGTAAGTGGCGCCGAGCGTCGTGTCTTCGCCAAACGCGTATTCGTAGTTGAGTCCCCAGAGCTTGCTCTTGGTGTTGGACTCCGGGATGTCATCCTTGTCCAGATAGAACGCCTGCAGTGTGTTTGCGCCTGGCTTGAAGGTGCCGATAGCTGCGAACTCGAAGGCTTTGCGCGCGCCCGTCCAATAGCCGCCACGATTGCCGCCGTCCGATGCGCCGTCCCACAACAGCATTCCGTGTCCTAACTTGTACTGCGTGCGGCCGATCTTGAAATCGAGCACGTCTTCGCCGAGCGAATTGCTGCTGCCGGAACTCCAGCCGATATATGCGTCTTCGATGTCGAAGGAGGAATGATCGTTTCCGACCAGCGTCGGAGCGGCTCCGAAAGTGCGAACGCCAACGCCACTCAGCGCGCCATAGAATTTCGACGAGCCCTGCGTCGTGTAGGTCGCACTCAGTGCGGGTTTGGCCGAGGCCTCCATCCAGTTGGCCGTCAGATCTCCCGAGGGTTCGTCAGGTTTCGGATTGGTATAGAGGGAATTCCCGAATCCGAATACACCCCAGGTTGCATCGAAATTGAAAGCCCAATCGAGATCTTCCGGCAAACCCGGAGGAGAGAAGGCCGGAGCCTCTTCTTCGGCAGCTGCACTCGTAGAGCAGGCGATCGCAAGCCATGCAGTTGCGCACGCATAAGGCAGCTTGGATGTCGGTCGAAGAAACACTCTGCGTTCCATGAATGAGCTCCTCAGGTTGTCGCACCGGCAATGGCAGTCGGCGAGTGCGCCGCAGCTTCCGCAGCGTGAAGCTGAGTTTGCGAACTTCGCTGAGCCGCGCCTTCCATCGATCGAATAAAGAACGGATACAAAGGCACGCTGATGAGCAGCGCGACCAGCGCATGAACCACAGTCTTGGGATCGCCACCGAGGATCACCCAGAGGCAATAGATCACTGCGGCAATCGCGAGCACTTTGTAGGTGACGAATGTGCGGCGTGGCAGTCCGCGGTCGTAAATCACTTTCACCACGGACACCGCCGAATAGATGTACGGCACGATCACCAGAATCACAGCGAGGTTGACGATGTGATTGAACTGATCGCCGATGCTCGGAGAGATCGTGGCAAACAGGACGATCGTCATCAGGACCGAAACGATTACCAGGCCTGAGCCGGGTACGCCATTTGAATTTTCTTTGGCGAAGATGCGCGGGAACATTCCGTCGTTCGCCGCTGCTTGTGCGGATTGGCCGACGAGCAGCATCCACCCTCCCAGTGAACCGACCGATTTGAGAATCGCGCAAATGCTGATGATCACGGCGCCTGGCGTTCCGAGCGCCATCCGTGCAGCTTCTGCGAACGGTGCGTGTGAAGTGCGCAGCGTCTCGTTGGGAAGGATGCCCATGATGACGGATGAGCTGAGCACGTAGATCACTGCTGCGAGCGCAAGTCCGATCAGCGTCGCGAGAGGAACATTGCGCGAAGGATTCTCGATCACTCCGGCAGACACTGCGGCGCTTTCGATTCCCATGTAGGCCCACAGCGCCATCGATGCTGCTCGGGAGATGGCGTGCATGTCAGAGCCGCCACTCACGTTCCAGCCGGACAAGAACGTCTGGGTGTCGAACCAGTACCAACCGAAAGTGGCGATCGCGAGAATGGGGATCAGCGCGAGTGCCATGGTCCAGCTTTCGAGCGCACCGATCACTCGAGGCCCGAGGATGTTCGCGAACGTGAGTAACCAGATCACGCCCGCGGTGGCGATCACACTCAACGGTGGAGCGCTCAGCGCTGGAATGAGTTCGGCAAGATATCCGGTCGCTGCAACTGCGATGGCAATGTTGCCGATCCAATTGCCGAACCAGTAAACGTAGTTGGTCTGAAAACCTGCGTACGGCCCGAGAAAATCGCGAGCGTACGCATACGGGCCGCCGGCACTAGGCTTGAGCTCGCCGAGTTTTGCGAAGATCAATCCCAGTGCCGCAACACCCAGCGTGGCGACGACCCATCCAAAGATCGCGATGCCACCGACCTGAGCAAGATTGACCGGCAAGAGGAATACCCCTGTGCCAATCATGTTGCCGGCCACCAGCATGGTGGCCTGCGTCAACGACATCTTGCCCGCCGCTGCACTCACTTGCGTGCGACCTCACGTGCCGTGCCGGACTTTGCGCCTTCGCGTTGCGTGCCGGACTTCAGGCACTGGACGAAATGAACGCCGTCGCGATTTTCAACGCCGTGCGTGTCGTGCCCGAATCCCGGGAAGCGTTTGTCCCACGCCGACAGCGCGCGCAGGTATCCGAGATACGGACCATCGTCCGGACCCGTCGATTCTCCAGGCATCAGCATTGGAATGCCGGGCGGGTAGGGAACGAGGCTCGTTGCAAGCACACGGTTCGCGAGTGCATCGAGGGGAACATGCTCGATCTCATCTCGCACCAGATGCTGATACGCAGCGCTCGGTGTCATGACGGGAACTGGCAGTGTTGAGAACGCTTCCGCGAGCCACTGCGTCTGCTTTGCGTCACGCAGTTGAGCGAACATTTGATCCGCGAGATCTCGCAGTCCCATTCCGGCGTAGACGCTCGCATAGCTCGATGTCAGATGTGGCAGGACGCGTTCGAGCGGCGCATTGCTGTCGTAGTCGCGTTTGAAATCCAGCAGCGCATTGAGCAGCGTTCCCCATTTGCCTTTGCTGATGCCGATCGAGAACAGGAACAGGATGGTGAAGTCCGTCGTCTTCTCGACCTCGACGCCGCGATAGTGCAGATAGGCAGTGACGAGCGTTGCAGGGATGCCTTTGTCTTCCAGTCCTCCCTTGTCAGCGACGCCCGGCGTGACGACCGAGACCTTGATCGGATCCAGCATGCAGTAGTTGTCTTCGAGATCGCCGAAGCCGTGCCAGTTCTCACCCGGATGCAGCACCCAGCACTGCGGATCGGTTGCGAGCAATTCCGGACTCGCGGTCTCGAACGGCACGCGCTTGCCAGACTTCGGATCGACGACGCTCTCCGCATTCCAGGTCTTGAAGAACCATTGACGCTTCTCGCCGAATTCGCGATGCACGCGGCCCAGCGTCTGGCGGAATGAGATTGCTTCCTGGATGGACTCGTTCGTGAGCGTCGGACCGCCGGGTCCATCCATCATCGCTGTCGTGATGTCGTTGGAAACGATGATCGCGTACAGCGGGGAGGTCGAGGCATGCATCATGTACGACTCATTGAATCGCGAATGAGGAATGGGGCTGCGACCATCGCGGATGTGCAGGAAAGAAGCTTGCGAGAGCGCTGCAAGCAACTTGTGCGTCGAGTGCGTCGCGAAGACCGTCGGACCTTTGTGATCTTTCGGATCGCCGTGCATTGCGTGACGATCGCGGTAGAGCGGATTGAAGCGGGCATAGGCGTACCACGCTTCATCGAAGTGAATGCGATCGACACTCGGATCGAGCAGTTCTTCGACACGACGAGCGTTGTAGCAAAGCCCGTCATACGTGGAGTTGGTGACGACTGCGTACACCGCACGCGGATCGGTCTGCCCGCTCGCGAGAGGATTGCCGCGATTGGCCTGCTTGATGGTCTCCTTGCTCAATCGGTCCGGCGGAATTGGGCCGATGATGCCGTAGCGATTCCGCAGCGGCACGAGGTAGGTCGGTACAGCGCCGGTCATCACCAGGCTGTGCTCGATGGACTTGTGGCAGTTGCGATCGCACAGAGCGATCTGATCGCGGCCGACTGCTGCCATGAAGATGACGCGGTTCGACATCGAAGTGCCGTTCGTGACGCAGTAGGTTCGATGTGCGCCGAAGACTCGCGCCGCGTACTTCTCGTGCTCACCGATCGGGCCGGTGTGATCCAGCAGTGAACCCAGACTGCCCACGCTGATCGAGAGATCGGAGCGCAGCATGTTCTCTCCGAAATAATCGAAGAACATGCGTCCGACGGGCGATTTCAAAAATGCTGTGCCGCCTGCGTGACCGGGTGTGTGCCACGAGTGTTCGTAGTCCTGACTGAACTGCATGAGTGCCGCAGCGAGGGGTGGCAGCATGCCGCCGACGTAGCGACGGATCGCGGCGGCAACGCGCCCGCCCACGAATGCCGCTGTGTCTTCGAGCGTCCAGATGTATTCATCGACCATTTCCATCACTTCGATGGGAATGGCAGAGGCTTCACCGCGTTCGGCGAGCAGAAAGATCGGGATGCGCTCGTTGCGTCCTCGGCAAAATGAAATGAGAGCTCGCGCCTGCGCGTGATCCTTGTCGCCCGTCAAAGTCCAGTCGACCAGAATGGCGTGAATAGCCGAGTCCGAGCTGATGGCCGACATGCCATCTTCAGCCGAGTGAGCCTCCACGACTTCGACGGCGCGGCCTTTCAGCTCCTGAATCAGGGCACGTGCGGCGCGCCCTTCCGTGGTCGGGGTGCCGAGCTCATCATCGACGATGAGCGCCCGCATGCTCAGTCGTTTGGTGCTTCGTTCAATCATGGTGTGTCTCGCTTGTGTTCACGCTAGATGAGCTCGCCATCGACTTACTGGGCCAGCGTGTTCCAGACGAAGAAGGAGTGCGCGTCCGGTTCGAGCGGCCCGATCCACTTCTCATAGATCTGCGCGAAGCGATCGGATGCGTACAGCTCGCTGAGCGAGCGATCGACGAGCAGTCGAAAGTCCTCATCGCCACGCGCCATCGCGAGAGAGACCGGTTCATGCGTGAGCATTCGGTCGAGGATGATGACCTTGTCGCGATTGCTGGCATCGAGAATCGAGAGCACGCCGGTACGATCTGCGACCAGCACGTCAGCTTTACGATCGAGCAATTGTTGCAAGCCGGTGCGCAGATCCGGAACGGTCACGATTCGCGCGTCGACCTGCAGATCTTTCTTGCGAGTTGCAAGCCACTTCTCTGTGGTCGTTCCAGAAACCGCAACGAACGTGGTGCCCGTCAATACTTTGGTGGCGGGCGATCCGCGCCACACGGGATGCTGGGCTGGATTCGCGGCGAGGGCTTCTCGAAGTGCGACGGGTGCATCGGCGCGAAGGATGCTGCGATTGCCTGCCGCGAAGATCGGGATGGAGAACGAGGCCTCGGCGCGCCGATCCGCAGTCACGCTCGTCGGCGCGCACAGAAGATCGACTCGGCCCTGTTGCACTTCCTCCAGGCGATTGTTCGTCGGAACCGGGACCCAGTCGACCGTGAGCTCCTGCAGCTTCAGCTGCACTTTCACCTGCGCTGCAATCTGCTCGCACAGTTGAATGGAGTAACCCTCGGCTGAGCCGCTCTCGGTTCGAGACGAGAACGGACGCGCATCGGTGAGATACCCAAAGCGGATGTGGCCGGATTGCGCGACGCGCTCGAGCGTCTGCGCGTGCGCGGTCATCGGGCTGAACGCAGCCCACGCAATCGTTGCCGCAGTCGCCACTGCGAAGCGCGTTCGCCGCGACCCACACTGGATTGAGTGATGAATGCTCATGTTGCTTGCTCCTGATTTGTTGGTGTGTGGGTCAAGCGGTGGCTGGACGCGGCGCCGCAGCGGGTGACTTCGAAGGCTCGGTGAGCGGCGCTGTAGTGGTAGAGCGCACGGGAACCGGTGCCGCGAACTTCGGAGCGAGGAAGCCCCAGATCACGTAAGCGACGCCGAGTACGAGCATGCCGCCCATCACTGCATCCTTGCCTGATGCGTAGAGCGCGAACACGCTGTAGAGCATCGCGACCACGCCGATGATGACGTTGCGTCGGTAGACAGCTTCTCCGACCTGTGCCGCTTTCATCATCACCATCAGTGAGGAGAGCGCGACGACGTACGGAATCACGTTGGTGACGACGGCGAGATTGACGAGAGCGCTGAACTGCTCACTGAGTGTTGGCGACATGGTCGACAGCGCAAGCAGTGTCTGAACTACACCCAGCACGATCATGCCGGTGACGGGCGCACCCATCTTGTTGACCTTGGAGAAGAAGGCCGGAAACATCCGATCGTCAGCGGCGGATTTGCCTGTCTGTGCAATCGTGAACTGCCATCCGAGCAGCGAGCCCAGGCATGCGAGCACTGCGAGACCCATGATGATCGAGCCCACGGTGGGGTTGAACATCTGCGCATAAGCGAGACCGAACGGGCCCGTCGAATTGGCGAGGTCAGCGTTGGGAACGATGCCTTGAATCACAGTGGTGGAGAGCACGTAAACCACAGCTGCACCCAAGGTGCCGAACATGCAGGCGAGCGGCACATCGCGCTTCGGGTTCTCTACCGCGGATGAATTCTGCGCGGCTGATTCCATTCCAAGGAAAGCCCAGAGGGTCAGCGAGATGCTCGAGCCCATGCCGGCCCCGATGCTCAGGCCTTGCGGATTCCAGGCTGCGGCAAAGGTGTCCTTGCTGAACCAGAACCAGCCGATGATGCAGAGCGCGCCCACTGGAAGAATGACGCCCCATACGGTGATGGAGCCGATGCGGCCCGTGACGCTCGGGCCACCGAAGTTCGCGAAGGTGGTGAGCCAGAGCAGACCGATCACACCGATGCAGGTGGAGACAGGTGTTGATGCCAGCCATGGGAAGAACGATGCGAGATAACCCACCGCGGAAATCGCAATCGCGACGTTGCCGATCGCAAGCGACAGGAAGTACAGGAAGAACACCTGGAAGTATCCGTCCTTGCCGTACGCGTCCTCTGCGTATGCGGCCATGCCGCCGCTGCGCTGGTTGAACAGGCCGGCTTGCGCGAATCCATAGGCGATCGCCATCGATCCAATCGCGGTGACCAACCACGACAGAAGCGATATGGCGCCTACCTGGGCCATGTTGGTCGGCAGCATGATGATGCCGGAGCCCATCATGTTGACTGCGACGATGAACGTGAGCTGCATCAGGTTCATCTTCTTTGGCTGTTGCATATTTCCCTCCTCACATCTGAACGTGAGATTTCATTCCTGGACGACGTACGTGTGAAACTTGATCCGGCCGTTCGCGACTTCCTGATAGACGCCTTGCACCTCGTAGTTGAATCCTGGAAATCGATTGAACGATTCTTCGAATGCCAGGAAATACTCGAGCATGGGTTTCGCCCGATCGTCCCAGCGTTCGCCGGGTACGATCACACCGATGCCAGGCGGATAGATCAGCGCGAGCGTGGCCGCGACACGACCTCGCACTTCAGTGAGCGGGACGTAATCGACTTTGTTGGCGACGAGTGATTCGTAGGCTTCCTGTGAAGTCATCGCCAGTTGCGGAAAGCTGCTGGCGCGGAAGCACTGCTTCTGCAGATCCTTCACCTTCGCCTTGCGATAGAAGTCGTGCATCTCCTGGCAGATGCGACGTATCGAGTAATCGCGATAGCGCTCAGTGTTCTGTGCGTAAAGAGTGGGCAGCACATCGGCGAGCGGTGCATCCTTGTCCCAGAGATCCTTGAACTTGACGAGTTTCGCGAGCAGCGCACTGATCTTGCTTTCATCGTCCGCAGGCGTCATCAGAAACAGAATGCTGTTCAGGTCGCACTTCTCGGGAATGATTCGCTGTTCGCGCAGATAGTTCGCGATCACGGTCGCTGGAATGCCGAAGTCCCGATAGTCGCCCGTGTTGCGATCGATGCCGGGCGTCAACAGCATCAGCTTGTTCGGGTCGACCATGGCGTACTCAGGTGAGTACCCTGAATAGCCGTGCCACTTCGCGGCAGGTGCGAACGTCCAGCACTGTTGCTCACGCTTCAACACCTCAGTCGGAAGGTCTTCCCAGGCGATCTCGGCAACGTCCTTGGTGTGCTTGGAATCGCTGATCGAGACGACGTCAGGAACGAAGGGGTCGAAGAACCATTGCTGCTGAGGATCGGTCGCAGTGCGCTCGTAGTAGCGGGCGAGTTCGCGCAATTTCTTGCGAGCCTCGATTCCGATTACGATGCACTGATCCCACAGAGCCTCACCCGCGGCGCCGTCGTGAATTTTCGCGTTCACATCGAGAGAGGCGAAGAGGGGATAAAAGGGCGAAGTGGACGCGTGCATCAGGAACGATTCGTTGAAGCGCTTGTGTTCGATGAAGCGGCGCTGGCCACGAATGTGCTCGTCGCGTTTATGGATCTGCGAGGCTTGCGAAAATCCGGCGCCTTGCTTGTGAACCGACTGTGTCGAGAACAGTCCGGCCATTTCCGGGCCGAGATCCGGCAGGCGCATCGGGCTGTGATCAGCGAACAACGGATGAAACGCGTTGTAGCCAATCCATGCTTCATCCCACAAAACGTAGTCGCACAGATGGCCGATCCGCTCCATCACTTTGCGAACGTTGTAGACAGTGCCGTCGTAGGTCGCGAGTTGGATGCATGCCAGTCGGAACGGTCGCTCCGCTCGATAACGTTCTCGATCTTTGACGAGCGGATTGTTTCGGATCTGCTCGCGCAGATAGGTTTCATCCAGAGCGTCCCAGTCGATCGCGCCGATCATTCCGAATGAATTGCGTGCGGTCGGCAGGAAGACAGGCGTAGCACCGGCCTGAACGAGTGCTCCCTGATGCAGCGACTTGTGATTGTTCCGATCGAACAGCACCAGATCGCCACGGTGAAGTGTTGCGTGCGCAACCACCTTGTTCGACGACGAGGTTCCGTTCAGCACAAAGTAAGTACGATCTGCGCCGAACACACGGGCGGCATGTCGTTGCGCTTCGACCGCAGCTCCCACGTGGATGAGCAGATCGCCGAGATCGACATCGGCGTTGCACAGATCGTTGCGGAAGATCTGCTCGCCGAAGTGTTTGACGAACAGCTGACCGGCCGGCGATTTGCGATAGAACTGTCCGCCCTGGTGACCTGGGCAGGCGAAAGAGATATTCGCCTCTGCGTCGTACGCCATCATGCCGCCGAAGAATGGTGGCAGCAGACTCATTCCGTAGTCGGTCAGGCTCGCGATCACCTGCTTCGCGTAGAAGCTCGGACTTTGTTGACCGAGATAAATGCAACCTTCGACCTGACCAATCACCTCGGGCGAGACGCTGTCGGAAATACGGCGCGCGTTGGTGAGTGCCCACAACGGAGTGCTAAAGCCTTTGCTACGCACGGCGGTTGCCAGGCGACGGGCGCGATCGAGATTGTCACCGTCAATGGAGACGACATACGCGCCGACGTCTGCATCTGCGAGCACGTCTCGCTCATAGGTCCGACTGAACTCGATCTGGAAATTCTCTGCAGAGATCTGATCGAGAACGATCCGCGCGTCGCGATCCGTTTCATCAACGAGTGCCACGATTCGCAGCAACCGATGAAACGGAATCGGGATTGTCGGCGCGCTGACCGAGTACTCGATCATGACTTGTTGACCCTCGCGGAAGCAGGTGCGCTTTTGACGCAATACACGTGGTACACACCCTCGTGCTCTTCTGCGCCTTCGACTTCCTTCGCGAAGCCTGGGAAGGTATGGCCGTACTCCTGCAGCGTGCGCAGATACGTGAGCCATGGGCCATCCGCGGGGCCAATGCTTTCACCGGGCATCACGATGGGAATGCCGGGCGGATAAGGAATCACGCCCACCGCCACGACGCGATCCGCAAGCTGACTGAGCGGCACTTTCTCGGCGTCGCCCGCCATGAGTGCTTGAAATGCGCGTCTTGGCTTCATCTGCGGAACCGGCAGCGATGCGTAGGCCTGTGCCTGCCAGTAACCTTGTCGACTGGCGCGCAGGTGTGACCACATTTCGTCGCCGAGATCACGCAAACCCTTGTTCGCATATTTCTGTGGAGAGGCCGCGACCACATTCGGGAGAACTTCCGATAGCGGAGCGTTGCGGTCGTAATCGGCTTTGAAATCGAGCAGCGTGTTGAGCAGCGTTCCCCACTTGCCCTTGGTCACGCCCATCGAGAACAGGAAGAGCACCATGTGATCCGTGGTGCGCGACGGAACGATGCCGTCACGTGTGAGATACGCAGTGACGATGTCGCCTGGAATTCCACGATCCTCCAGAGTCCCATCCGTCTTGAGTCCCGGACACGTCACGCCGACTTTGATCGGGTCGAGCATGCAATAGCCGTCCGGCAACCCGGCGAATCCATGCCACGCCTCGTTGGGATGCAGAACCCAGCAGTTCGGATCGCGAGCAAGAAGTTCTGCCGGCGCCTCGTGGAACGGAATCTTGCGTCCCGTGCCTCCCTCGCGTACTTCTTCCGCATTCCACGGTGTGAAGAACCAGTCTTTCTTCGACTGGAATTCGCGATTGGCGCGAGCGAGCGCCAGGCGGAAAGCGATCGCTTCGTCGATCGTGTCCTGCGTAAGCGCCTCACCTCCGGGTCCATCCATCATCGCGGCGGCCACATCGTTCGACGCGATCAACGCATACAGCGGTGAAGTGCTGGCCTGTGCGCAATAGGCTTCGTTGAAGCGTCCGTGATCGATAGCGCCGCGGCCGTCGCGAATGTGGATGTATGAAGTTTGAGAAAGCGCGGCCAATAACTTGTGGGTCGAATGCGTGGCGAAGACTGTTGGGCCATCGCTCGGGTGAGCCGATGCCTCTCCGCGCATGGCAAAGCGTTCGCCGTACATCGGATTGAAGCGGGCGTAGCCATACCAGGCTTCATCGAAGTGAATGCGATCGACGCTCTTTTGCAGCAACTCCTGTACGTCGTGTGCCTGGTAGCACATGCCGTCGTACGTGCAGTTCGTGATGACGGAGTACACCGCACGTCGATGACCGGCTGCGCGTGCCAGCGGATTCTCATCAATAGCCTGAGCGATTGCTTTGGGCTCCAGCCGCTCCGGTGGAATCGGACCGATAATTCCGTAGCGATTGCGGGTGGGGCGCAGGAATACAGGAATGCCGCCGCACATCGCCAGACCTTGCTCGATCGACTTGTGACAATTGCGATCGCACAGCGCGATCTGATCATCGCCAACGCATGCAGACATGATCGCGCGGTTGGAAGCCGAGGTGCCGTTCAGCACGGAGTACGAGCGATGCGCGCCGAAGATGCGTGCGATGTTGCGTTCACTCTCACCGACAGGGCCGGAGTGACCGAGCAGAGAACCGAGCGCTCCACGCTCGATGCCCATGTCCGTGCGAAACAGGTTCTCGCCAAAGAAATCGAAGAACACGCGGCCCACCGGTGATCGCAGAAACGCGATACCACCCTGATGTCCCGGCGCGGCCCACGAGTACTCGCGCTCGCGATCGTAGCGAGCAAGGGCAGCGGCATAAGGCGGCAGCAGAGCGTCGATGTACTTGTGCACGGCCGATTCCACGCGGCCGGCGATGAATCTCGCGGTGTCTTCGAACACCCAGACGAACTCATCCACGAGCTGCGCGACTTCCACCGACACCGTTCCGATGATGTTGCGGCTGGCCAGGAGGAACACCGGGACCTTTGCATTGCGCTTGCGTACACCGCGCAACAGTTCGATCGCCTGAGTGCGTTGCTCTTCGTCCGAAGTGCTCGCGGTCCAATCGAGCAGGATGCAATGGATGCCTGCATCGGACACGACGTTCGCCAGGCCATCTTCGTAGGAGAGAGCTTCTGTCACCTCGATGCGGCGATCGCGCAGCTCGTCGACCAATGCGTGCATCCTGCTTTCCGCGGCCATCGAGGTCTGTTCGAGGCTGCCGCTGGTGATCAAGGCTCGCAGGCTGATACGTGAGTTTCCGCTGGTTTGCATGTGTGCTGGCCTTCGATGAATGAGTGAGGATCAGCTGTTGTCGTCGGTGCCTGGATAGTTCTGGATGTACTGCAGAAGCTCTCGTTCCAGTCGCAGCTGGAGTGAGCCGTATTCCTGCAGCAGCGATGTCGCGGATCGATAGCTTGCGAATCGATCGAGTACGTCGGCACAAGCGCCGTACTCATCTACGAGATCGCGAAAAGTGGGGGAGTGCTTCACGAGTTCGTCCATCACTGCCTTCACATGCGGAAAGCGTTCATGCAGCAGATTCAGGTACCGCTCCGAAGGCAAGTCTTCGCCACTCGGACGGCTGGAAGACGGGTCATCGGTGTCTTTGGAGTCCGGCATCTGAATCCGCTGCCTGCTTTGTGCGGACAGTTTTCGGCGCAGCGTGAGCCGTCGGAAGTAACAGTGGGTAAGTAACGCGCCGCGATTTTCGTCGCGTGAAGTAGAGCGTCGAGAGCGATCTGCGCACGAAGAGATCGCGAGACGTTCAGTCTCACGAGGATTGCAGCGGAGTCGATGAATTATTGGCGATTCAAGACTAGACCTGCCTTGCGCAAGCCCTCTTCGATCAGCTGTCGAAGTGAATCCGATTTAATGTAGTAACCGATCAAGGTGCTGCCGCGGTATGCGAACTGCGGCTTCGCTCGTAATAAATCCGCAACGCTCGCTCGCGCATCGCTCGTGCGTCCGAGATGGCCGAGTGAACATGCTTTCATGAGCTCACCCCAGAAAAAACTGGGATCGCGATAAGCCAACGCTGCGATGTATGCGGACTCGAAATTGCCAAGCATCAGATGATGAGCCCAGAAGCCGTGGTTCACATGCGCGAGAGAGAACGGATTGCGGCTCACGGCGTCGCGCATGAGCACCATGCCCTGATCCCAGTTTCCGGTGAGAGCTGTCAGCCAGCCTATGGTTTCGCGGTAGGCCAGTGACTGGCCGTTCAGTTTGAGTGCCTGACTGAGTTCATGCTGGGCAGCAGCTATTTCACCCTTGACCAACAGCGCGGTCGCGAGGACGCATCGTGTTTTCGGCGAAGCAGGGTCGAGCAACAATGCCTGGTAACCACAGTGGATCGCTCTTTCGATCGGCGTGTGCAGGTCGGACAATTCGAATGAATAGTTCGCGAGATACAGACGTGCGAGATGCGTCCACGCGAGCGCGTTCTCGGGCTGTTGCGCTACGAAGTTGGCCAGTGCTTCAAGGGTCGGAATGAATTCACCGACCTGGAAAGAAAAGAAGTAGTGGTAGCACCGCCTCAGTGTGGAGTAACCGACGGCTTGATCGGGGCTGCGGGCTCGATACTCGCTGCTCAGTGTCCGGATGATGATGCCGTGTTCAGAGCCGACACGAGCGGCGATGACGCGTGAGACGTCTTGAAGATTGCGAAAGCTGAATTCATTTTCTCCGCACAGGAGCTCTTCACTCCAGAGTTGCTCGCCGGTCTTTCTGTCGACCAGTCGCACCGTTGTGCAGTAGCCCCCCTGCACCTGATGCAGTCGTCCGTGCAGCTCGAAGCGCACCGCGGGTCGATTGTGAACGTCGACCATTGCGACATCGCTGCGTCGGGCGACATGGATATCGCCATACCGATGCAGCTCACGACCGATCTCTTCTGCGACGTTCTGGCAAGCCTCTGCGTCTGCCGGTGAGGATTCGAACTCATGCACGACGACGCTGGGCCAATCCGTCTCACTCTCGACCGCCATGAGCCCGCTGCAATCATCCGCGTCGCGGACGAAGCTGGGTGTATATCCGCCTTTGGGTAACTCGATTCGAACGGGCGAGCCGCTCTTCAGAAGATAAAAACGTTCCAGCGAGCGTCTCAGTCGCCCTGCCTGGACGCGCACGATCGGATCGAGAATCGGATCGAAGTCGGTGCCGCGTCCAAACACTCCGATGGCAATAGCGGTCTGATTGATGGTGGATCCGCGACCCGCAAGCGTTTCTTCGACGACAAAAGAGAGGAAGTCTCGAGAGCGAGCGGAAGCATCGAACAACGAGCTGCCCAGCAGTTGATCCAGATGATCGCGGAGAATCTTTTCAAACGAAGAGTCGGCGTGCCTCTCGCTTTCAACGCTCCGCAAGTGGTGGATCTTGGCGAGCATTTCTCAGCCTCCCAGGGCGATGGCTGCGAACACCAGCACGAGGCCGATCACAAGAAAGATGGTGCCGACGACCCAGGGTTTGCCAAGCGTGTAGCGCGACCACCAGTAGCCGGTGAAAAAGAGCAGCGCCAGCAGCACGCCGTTGGAGACGCGCAACGCCAGGCGTGCGTCATCCATCACAAGGAAGGGAATGGCGGCCGGCACACAGCTGACGACGACCAGCACGAAGCTGATGACCCCGCCCAGCCAGTCGTCGCGTGTCAGTCCAGTCCCGGACTTCATTTCGGATCTGGAGAGCACACTCTCGGCGATGCGATCGTAGAGGTTCGTGATCTCCCTCGGCTCGAGTACGTTCCCCACTAGAGGATCGAGTTCCGTACCCACGACCGCAACAGCGCTGGCTCGGTTCGTCGCAGAACGAATCGCCTGTTCGAGCTTGCGCACGCGGCCCCGTTCGAACAGCTGGCCCACCAGATAGAGTGCCGCATCGATGATGCCCCATGCGATGTTGCATCCGATCACAGCAATCAGAAGCTCACGCGCACCGGCTCGCCCTTCATCTTCAATGATGAGTCCAGCGCTCAGCGTGAAGGTGAGCGTCATGATCAAGCCGAATAGCACCTCGCTCAGAGCAGTTGCCTGATCGAGATAGCCGAGCGGACCCTGCTTCGGCACGAGTTCCTGCCGAAATGCACCGTTGCTTGAATCTGGAAGCGTCGAATAGTCCGCGGTGCCTTTGGCGCCCATTACTGATGCTCTTCGCGTCGCGAGACAACTACGTCACAACGCACACGATAGCGCTGCGACCGCTTCGAGGAGCGCTGGGGAAGGGCGTAGTCGCGTGCACTTCACCGTCGCGTGATGCGGTCGCGCAACACTTGATTACAGCGATGCAGCGGGACCTTGTGGTCTCCCGCGACCCGTATTGTGGTGGCGACGACAGTGTTCAGCATTGCCGGCTCAAACTCACTTCATTCTGAAGCCGCGACACAGAGAGCGGCGGCAAACGGGGGCGTTCACAGATGAGCAGCAAGCACGAGAAAGCCCGCCTGAAGGCGGCTCGCGACGGCACTGCGGCATGGAAACGATGGGGGCCTTACTTGAGCGAGCGCCAGTGGGGCACTGTTCGCGAGGACTACAGCGACTCAGGCGATGCGTGGAACTACTTCTCACATGATCAGGCTCGCTCGCGCGCGTATCGCTCCGGCGAGGATGGCCTGGCCGGCGTGTGCGATGACAAGCAGCGACTCTGCATTGCACTCGCGTTGTGGAATGGTGTCGATCCGATCCTGAAGGAACGGCTGTTCGGGCTCACCAATAGCGAAGGCAATCATGGCGAGGACGTGAAGGAGTACTACTTCTACCTGGATTCGACACCCACGCACTCTTATCTCAAGTACCTCTACAAGTATCCGCAACGAGCGTACCCGTACGAGGAAATCGTGCTGACCAACAAAGCGCGAGGACGCGACGAGTTCGAATTTGAACTGCTCGATACGGGAGTCTTCGAGGAGGATCGCTATTTCGACGTGTTCGTCGAATACGCCAAAGCTTCGCCTGACGACATACTCATTCAGATCACTGCGTTCAATCGCGGTCCTTCTGCTGCGCCGCTGCACGTGCTTCCCACGTTCTGGTTTCGCAACACGTGGCTGACGCCCTACGCGGCAGAACGGCCATTACTCTGGCAGCTCACGACGAATTCCAGTGGAAGCATTGTCGGCTGCACGCATCCGTCACTGGGCGAGCGCTTCATCTATGCGGAAGGTGCCGCCGAATTCCTCTTTACCGAGAACGAGACAAACACCGAACGTGTTTTCAATACACCGAACGTCGTCTCCTACGTCAAAGACGGCATTAACGATTGCGTCGTCCATGGACTGCACGATCGCGTCAATCCGGACATGCGGGGCACCAAGGCCGCGCCACACTATTCGGTGGTGATCGGAGCGGGGCAGTCGCACACATTCAGATTGCGGCTCACGGAAGCACCCCCTGATCAGATCGCGCTCGATCGAATCGGCACGGCAGAAGCGTTCGGCGAAGGGTTCGACGCGATACTCGCGGCTCGCAAAAAAGATGCGGACGATTTTTATGGGGCGCTCATTCCCAAATCACTGAACCCGGATGCTGCCAACGTCATGCGTCAGGCGCTGGCCGGAATGCTCTGGTCCAAGCAGTTCTATCAGTACGACATTGCAGAATGGGTGCGCGAGCACAGCTCGCAACGCCGCGGGATTCCCCGCAACGCCCATTGGCGTCACATGTACGACGCGGACATCATCTCGATGCCGGATAAGTGGGAGTACCCGTGGTATGCGGCATGGGATCTTGCGTTTCATATCCTCGCGCTGACGCTCGTCGATGAAGGCTTTGGCAAGGACCAGCTCGAGCTGATGTTGCGCAGCACCTATCTGCACCCGAACGGACAGCTGCCAGCCTATGAATGGAATTTCGGCGACGTGAATCCGCCTGTGCATGCGTGGTCCACCATCTTCACTTATCGACTGGACGCAGCTCGCCGCGGCAGAGGTGATGTCGAGTGGCTGGAGCGCGCATTTCATCCTTTGCTGCTGAACTTCACCTGGTGGGTCAATCGGAAGGATCGC
>JBJMWN010000474.1:0-3812 GCA_045810085.1 Povalibacter sp.
AGAAGATCGTGTAACCGCCGCGCCTGATCGATCGGAGTGACCGAGTCGAGCTCACCCCAGAGCAGGGTGGCTGGCATAGTCAGTTTCGAGTATTCCGCTGGCCTCTGGCTTGCGGCGATCGTGTGCGAATCGATGAGCTCCGGCAGCCACCGCCCAACCTCGGCCGTGGTTCCTCAACGTGCATCGGCTGCTGCAATACGTCCACAACCCAATCGGTAGCTTTTTCCGGATCAGCGATGAGTGACTGAAACAGCTTCCGAGTGAAGCGCGGATTGGTTACAAACGTCGCGACCACCGCATTTCTCAGCGGCTCCATGTGCAGCACCGCATGCGTCATGCGTGAGGCAATCGATCGGTGTTCGAGATTTGCATCTGGGGCCTGAAGACTCAGTGCGCCATCGACAATGATGAGCTTCGTCACGCGTTCCGGATGAAGCAGCGCCGCCTCCACCGTCGGGCCAGCGCCGAATGAATGCCCGACGAGCGTGGCGTGTGAAACGCCCAAGGATTCGAGCACCTTCACGATCCGCTTTCCCTGATCGAACTTCGAGTAAGAGAGGTTGGGCGTCTTCTCCGAAAAACCGAACGGCGGCAGGTCGATCGCGATGACATGGAAACCTGCGGACGCAGTTGCGTCCAGAGTTTGTTTCCACAGCCCGCTCCAGGCGCCCGTCCCATGAACGAAGAGAACGGCCGGCCCATCCTTCGATCCACGCTCTTGCACGAAGATATTGGCGTCGCCTGCGTCTACAAAATGACCTGTTTTCGGTGCAGCCAGCGCCGCGGGAATATTTTCGCGCCTATCGGCCTGGTAGCGACACGTCGTGAGAACGGCCGTTATCGACACCAATAACACGAGGACAATCCAGCTCAGTCCCCGAAAGATCCCTTTCAGCATACGTCCCTTGGTTCGCATATTTTTTTATGTTCGCAATCTGAAGCGCGTGTTCATGCCACAGATCGAGGCCTCAATTAGTAGTCGTAAATGTGTTCGAACTGCAGATGTGAGTTTGGCAGTGCCTGCAGAATGCTCGAGAGCTGGCCGACTTCCGCTAGCAACACGTGACGCACGCGATCGGTGTCCGACACCATTCGCGAAGCAAACAGTTCCACTGCACCTTTCACTGCGAGCGGCTCGTCGCGCGGCCCGACGACCGACAGCACGATACGTCGATTGCCGGAGATGTCTTCGAATGTGTAACCCGCGGCCGCCAAGCGTGGCGCCGCTTCGCTGAAGGGACCCCATCGCAGCGTCGAGATGAGCTGCTCCCGACCGTTTTGGTCATGAACCTGAACTCCCTCGGGTGCAACCGCATTCTCGGGCGCGATCACCGTCATGTAGATCCGGTCATGCTTGATGCCGTAGGCGGAGTGCGAGGCGAAGCCGATCACCTTCGCGTAGCCTTGCTTGACGCCATATTCAAGCGTGAAGAAAAGGCGCCGTTCCAACTTGCGGAGGAAGTGCTCGCCGAAGAAAGGCGTGTTACTCCACATCTTGCCGACCCAATGGCTGAAGTCGAATTCGTACCAAGCCTTGTTGAAGATGAAATCCGCATAGGCATGCTGGGCCTGCGCGATGAGTTCATCTTCGCTCGTGTCAGTATCGTGCGCGGTCCAGCGAGTGAGCCTACCGATCGTGCCCTCGTAGCTTCCCTTCAATAGGTACTCGACCGTGGTGCTCACGCCGATGACGCGCAGCATCGTCAGGTACTCGCTGTTCTTCGGATAGCCGTCCAGCTTCGAGATAGCCGTGACGCGATCGTAGATGGACCAATACTCATCGATGCTCGCGAAGAACGGGAACTCGCTCGGGTTCTTGTGCGCCTGCAGATAGTTCGCATACTCGACCGGGTTAAAGACGAGATACCACTCCGGCACCGTCAGGAACGTCTGCGCCTCAGAGCGGTAATAGTCCTGGTTTGCCGCGCGCTTGGCGCTGAGTAGATCGCGATTGGCCGGATAGAGCTGCTGCCACAGGCGATTGCGGAAACGGTTATCGGGATCGAGCTTCGCTTTCAGCGCGAAGTACTCCTGATCTCGCGGGAAGGCCGCGTGGAACTGCTCGGGACTCTCGAACACCTGATACGGCAGATAGTACGAACCTTCCAAAGCCGTTGAGGCGTCAATCATCTCGCGACTCCAGTCGCGCACCGTCGCGATGTCTTCCGCCGTGCGCCCCTGCCGGTAGTACACGACGAAAGCAAACATTTCCTTTTTTGCCCAGGCCAGCAGCGTTCCTGGATCCGGCAGTGCATGTCGCACGGAGACGTTGATGATGTTCGCGTGATGCTTGTTGAATATATCCTTCATTACGGGCACGAAATCATCGAAGTGCTCGACTGGGATGAAATACTCACGCAACCCATAGGTGTACTCGTCCCGGCTTGGAGGCTCGAGTTCGGCGACGTCATAGCTCGCCTCCCAATTTCGCCACACGACTCGATCCTGCATGTAGTAGAGCGGCTCGATCACATGCTGCCGGGCCCACTTGCCGGTGTCGGTCCTGCCCACCCAGTTCGTGATCTTCGGCTGCCAACCGTATTCTGTCTTTGCCGGAATGATTCGGTCCGCAATCGTCACGGGCTTATCGGTTGTGTGCCAACTCACCACGCTTGCGGTGGTGTAGTCCGGCGGATAGAGATCGGCGTTGTGAAAAACAATCTCGCGATTGTCGCGAACGTTCTTCCTGAAGAATGCGTTGTAGTCGGCCATCGGCATGACATCGCGCTGACGCTCGATGCGCACATCGTCCGCCAGACTCAAGGTTGCTTCGACGATGACGCCAATCCCGCCGTAGCCGCCGATCGCGCCGTAGAACACGTCCGCATTCTGGATGGGGCTCGCCTCCACCAACGTGCCGTCTGCCATCACGATCTTGATCGACTCCACCGATCGCACCACTGGGCCTTCGCCGATGTAACGACCATGCACATTCACGCTCAACGACCCGCCGACCGTGAAGTTGGAGTAGGTCTGCATGATGCGGATCGAGAGGTTGTGCGGATCGATCGCCTCCTGAATCTGATGCCACGTCGCGCCGGCGCCGACTGTGATGCGCTTGTGCTCGACATCGAGATTGACGATCCGATTGAGCTTGCGCATGTCGAGATGAACGCTGTCCGGGTATGACACCTGGCCGCCCTGACTGAAGCGTCCGCCGCCAATCGAAACCGGACCGGTGGTGCTCTTCAGTGCCTGGACGACCTCATCGACGGAAGTCGGCTCGAAGACCTGCGCGACGTAGGTCGGATTCATCTTTGTGATGTCGTTGATGAGCGTCCGAGGTGGCGAATACGCGAACTGATCATCACCACTCACCCAGATCGTAATCGTGGTGGCGATCGTCAACACGAGCACGAACAGCAGGAAGTATTTCGCGCAGCGTTTCGCTCCGCTCAGAACTGAGCGAGCCAGAGTTCGTCTTTCCATAGTTTTAGTCTTTGCGTCCGTTTGGCCTGATGAGGTCAGGCTCTGGTGTACTTCAACAGTGTATTGAGCGTGGGATCGCCAGTCTGGAGCAGCCTCTGTCCTTCCGCCTTGAACCCGGCGGCGTGCATCATGCGATCGAGTGTTGCGAGCGAATAGAAATTGCGCAGTTCGTGATCGTTGTACTGCCAAGTCTCTTTCGTGCCCATGTTGAAGACATCATGGGCAAGCGCCACCATGCGCCGCATCGGTTCATCTGTGA
The DNA here is from genome assembly GCA_045810085.1 of Povalibacter sp. Classification (GTDB taxonomy): domain Bacteria; phylum Pseudomonadota; class Gammaproteobacteria; order Steroidobacterales; family Steroidobacteraceae; genus Steroidobacter. The sequence continues at coordinate 3,689 of JBJMWN010000474.1, forward strand.
CATTGTGATCTCGGACAATGACAACCCCGCCAGGGCGGAGCACGTCCCGGATCCGACCCAGAAACTCCTCGCGCAGTGGCACTGGGCAATGATGAAAGCCGATGTACACGGTCACCAGGTCCAC
>JBJMWN010000475.1:0-3656 GCA_045810085.1 Povalibacter sp.
TACGCAACTACTGCACGATGAACTGTGGAATTCGCGTGCGCCTCGATCGCTATCCTCAGGAGCTCGCTCGCGATGTAGAACGCCTCGCGGAACTCTGGACTGAAGGACTGAAACGTTTCGGCGGGCCTTATCTCGCCGACAATCGCTTCACCGCGGTTGATGCTTTCTTTGCACCGGTCGCGTTCAGGATTCAAACCTATGGACTTGAATTGCCGCCCGCACCTGCTGCGTACGCACGGCGGCTGCGCGCACTTCGCGGCACACAGGAATGGTATGAGGCCGCATTGAAAGAGACCTGGCGCGAGCCGGGCCATGAAGCCGAAGCTCGTGCAGCGGGTACATGGGTAGAGGATCTGCGTGCATCCTGACTCATTTATCTGATGAGCGTGATGATGCTGCGTGCAGGCAACGTGAGTGTTGTCGTATTCGAGAGCGGCTGTTCGCTCCAGTCGTTTGACTCGGATGTGAGCACCTGGCGCCATTGACCCGCGGGCAATCCGGCGAGGGTCGCCTGACGCTGCGGTCCAAGATTCACGATATGGATCGTGAACGCATCTGCTTTGCTGAATGCGCTGATGAGCACGTCCTTCTGATCAGACTCGCTCGCGATGAACTTACTCTGGTGCGGTGTGAGATTCGTGAAGTGCTTCATGAGCCAGAACCGTCCCGTGGGTTGCACCTGGTCGCCCGCCATTCGAGCGAGCCCATAGTCAGCAGTGAACTGCCAGTACAGTGAGGACTGCGGTCGGGCATAGCGCAGCAGATTCTGCGTCTGCTCGATTTCACGCAGGCCATAGGCATAGCTGTCGTAATTGCGATTGCGATAGGCCCCGGGATCAACACCAGCCTCGCCGACCAGCAGCGGCACGTTCAACCAGCGAGCCAGCTCTGACCACGCGGCATACTGATCTGCCGATCCATTTCCCCAACTGTGGAACGACACGGCCCCGACGAGCTTCATTGCGTCCGGATCCGCAGTCGTCGCGAGCACGTAGCGATGCGAATCGCGAGGATTGGCCGTGTCGCCCAAGAGCATTTTGGTTTTGAACCCTTGGACCGTGAGGTACGTGCCGATGCGCTTGATCGCACTCCGATGCTCATCAGGCGTCAGCCCGATATCGACTCCCAGATCAGGCTCATTGAATGAGAACAGCGCAGGTTCAACACGGTAGTGCGTTTTGAGATAGCTGAGATATGCGCCGATCAGTTCCTGAAGTTCAGCCCATCGCTCCGGCACGATCTTGCGTCCGAAGGTGCCTGGGACATGTCGGTTCGCATCCGTGTAAAACCTCTCAGGCACGCGCCACAAACTCATGATCCAGGGCACGCCCATCTTGTCGATGCGTGCGATACGTTTGAAATCTTCTTCCAGCGCACTGTCGGGATGACCCTGCACTCGGTCCCATGCGATTGCTTTCAGTTCGTGCCGCGACCATGCAAGCGTCAGATTGCTGAGCGTGTAGTCAGTCACCGCGTTGTCGGTCGCCCAGCAGTAGTTCGCGCCGAAACCATCGAAGGAATACTGAGGGTGGCCTGGATCGACCCTGAGTTTGACTCTCGATCCCCCGCTCTTCCCCGACAACACTAGTCGCATGCCCAATCTCACGGGTTCATCTGCACTCCACATGCCGTCTTTGAGACGGATGCGCACTCGTATCGAGCGACCGGCCTCATCCCATCGATCCTCCACGCTGACGGGATACTCGCGGTCGAGCCGCACGCCCAGCGACCAGTTCTGGGTGGCATCGCGAAACTCCAATTCGCGAGTGTGACCTTCGTACATCGCGCTCGTAGAGCGCTTTACTTCATCCAAAGACACCAGCGATTCACTCTGATCGGCTGAGGCCATGTGTCCACGAAGGAATACATCACGCGGCACATCGATCACGTATTCGATGGAAGCGATTTGCACGGGAGTTGAGGAGGAATGAGACAGGCCGCCACCGAACGCAACGCCTTTCTCGTCCTCCGTCCACGCGACGGCAAAGTCTGCGGCGCGGCCATTCGGAAAACTCGTCGTTCCTTTCCATTGCAGCAGCCCATCTTCTCGAGTGATGGGTGAGCGCTGATCGTGCGGCTGCATTTCCACATCAACATCGCCTTCGAACCGCACCACAAATCCGGCGTGCACGTCGACCTGGGTGCCATCGTGAATCAGCGAGGTCAGCTTTCCCGCACTGTCGTACGAAGCCTGCTCCAACGCGTTCGAGGTGACCGCACACAGACTCAGAACGAGAAACAAAGAGATGCTTTTCATCAGAAGATTCTACCCGTAGCGCTCAAATTCCCGGCGACTCGATCGACCGATGCTTGCCAATTTCTCAAACATAATCGGTCCGACGATAACCAGATTCCACGCACGGGCTGATCGAGCCATGCGGTATGCTTCGGGCGAGCCCTTAGACATTCGGCACGCCTGGAGTTTTTCGTGAGATTACCGCTGCACGCTGTGTCCTGCCTCTGCCTGTTGATGTGTCATGTTGCCTTCGCAGGCACACCCTCGCCCGCGCTGCAGTCGCGCGTACGCGCCGCGACATTCGAAGTCGTGATGCAGAAACCGGAGAAGGACTCGCTCACCTATGAGCGCCCGCTGCCGCTGGATCTGTTGCCCTTCAACGAGCGCAACGACAAATACCTGTCGATCGGCTCGGCCTTCGCAATCGGCAGCAATCGCTTCGTCACTGCCGTGCATGTGCTGGCTGCCGGCTTTCACACGCAATTCGGCCCACTCTCGTTGCGCGGCCCCGATGGATCGATTCATCGCATCGACCAGATTTACAAATATTCGCAGCCACGTGACTTCGTCGTGTTCTCCTGCATCGATTGCAAGGCGCCGAGCGAGCTCAAGATCAATCGCGCGCCACAGCTCGATACTGAAGTTTTCGCGGTTGGCAATGCGCTGGGCGAAGGGATCGTCATACGCGATGGTCTTCTGACTTCCATGACCCCCGAGGCTCGTGACGGAAAATGGAAATGGCTGCGCTTTTCGGCTGCAGCTTCCCCAGGCAATAGCGGTGGTCCTTTGCTGGACAACCAGGGGCGCGTGATCGGCATCGTGCTTCGCAAATCTGAAAGCGAAAATCTGAACTACGCACTGCCCATTTCGGAATTGCTCGACGCGCCGGAGAACTCGGGCCATCTCGAAATAGAGATGTTCTACATGTTGCCGGTGGTCGACGTGCGTGAATCGGGCCGCCGCGAGCTGGATTTTCCTTTGCCGAAGTCACTCGAGGAGGTTGCGGAGACTTCGAACACGTTCTTCGAGACGCTGCACGCAGATCTCAGCAACGAGTTGAAGAAAAAGAACGCTGCGACTTTGTTCCCCAACGGGACCGGTGCGGCACAGCTGCTCTACACGAATATTCCCACGCAGACGCTCGCGATCATTGCGCGTCGTCCTGATGGCAACTGGGATGCCTTCAGCGGTCAGACTCAGCAATCGGCTCAGCTCGAAGACAACGGCTATATCGCCAGCGCTGAGTTTCAACGCGATTCGCTGATCAAGATCCGACGTCCGGATTCTGCGGATCCGGCGAAGTTTTACACGGACTCGCAGCAATACATGGATACGTTGCTGAAGCTGTGGGCATGGAAGCGTCAAGTGGGACGCGAAGAGGTTCGGGTCACATCGATGGGCAAAGCAGCCACGGACTCGG
>JBJMWN010000476.1:0-6160 GCA_045810085.1 Povalibacter sp.
TCAACCGGGTTCCCCATGAACGAGCAGAACGACGAACGCCGCAAGATGGGTTTCTGGATGTGTCTTGCCCTGGTGGTGGGCAACATCATCGGGTCAGGTGTTTTCCTGTTGCCGGCGTCGCTCGCGCCGTATGGTCTCAACAGCGTGCTTGGATGGATCGTGACTGCCGCGGGCGCGTTGGTGCTGGCGAGCGTCTTTGCCGAACTCGCGCGAGTTTATCCGCAAGCAGGCGGCCCCTATGTGTATCCACGCGTCGCCTTCGGCGAGTGCACTGGATTTCTCATGGCATGGGCCTACTGGATTTCAGTGTGGGTCGGCAATGCTGCCATTTCGATCGCAACGGTCGCGAGCTTGTCGGAGCTGGTGCCGCAGCTGAAAACAACGGTGGGTGCCCCGGCGATCACTGCATGCGCGTTGATCTGGATACTCACCGTCCTGAACTGGCGCGGAGTGCGTTATGCAGGCGCGTTTCAGATCGTCACGACCGCATTGAAGCTGCTACCGCTGCTCGCGGTCATCGTTCTGGCGTGTGTGCTGTTTGGCGAACAGAACGCCGCGGTGATCAAGGTGGAAGCGCAGCCCTTTACGCTTTCAGCAGTCACTGCTTCCGCAACGCTGACCTTGTGGGCACTGCTCGGACTGGAGTCCGCCACCGTGCCTGCGGAACACGTCATCGATCCGCAGCGAACTATTCCACGCGCAACATTGCTTGGAACGTTTGTAGCTGCATTGGTGTACGTCGCTGCATCGACAACAGTGATTCTCTTGATACCCGGTTCTCAGCTTGCAGAATCGAATGCACCGTTCGCGGACGTCGTGCGAATCTTCTGGGGAGAGTCGGCCGCCAAACTGCTCGCGCTGTTCACATTCATCAGTGGCTTCGGCGCGCTCAACGGCTGGATCCTTCTGCAGGGAGAAATGCCCAGAGTGCTTGCGCGTGAAGGTATCTTCCCGCAGATATTTGCGCGCGAGTCGCGCTACGGAACACCCGGACCCGCATTGTTCATCACCTCGGTTCTTGCCACGCCGCTGGTGCTGATGAACTACACGGCCTCGATGGTGCAGATCTTCACGTTCACCGTGCTGCTGTCGACGTCCGTGTTCCTGGTGATGTATCTGTTCTGTTCGCTCGCCGCATTGAAGCTCGCATGGCGTGGCGATCTCGGCATGCAGGGACGTCGAGTCCAAGGCATGCTCATCGTTGCTGCGCTGGCGGCGTTCTACTCGTTGTGGACACTTTATGGCGCGGGTGCTGAAGCCTTTTGGTGGAGCATGGCGCTGTTCGTTGCGGGGCTTCCTGTTTATTTCTGGATGAAGCGCAAAGAGATAGTCGCGAACGGTCCGCTGAGCTCAGGCGAAAGACTTCCCTAGCACGGCATCGGCGCGAAACTCAGCTCGTCAGATTTGAATTGCGATCCACTCATACCGTGAGGGCATCATGGGTAAGGTTCACGCAGGCGCTGTGCTTTTCACGACCCGCATGGATCTGTTGGCCGATTTCTATCAGCATGTCCTAGAGCTCAGTGTTCGTAAAAGAACTCAGGAGTACGTCGTGCTCGAGAGTCGAACGTTTTCGTTCACGTTGCATCTGATACCCGAGCAACACGCGAAGCACATCCGGCTCGAAAGTCCACCGCGCATTCGCCAGGTGAGTGCAATCAAATTATCACTGCCGGTCGCAAGCATCGCGAGGTCGCGCGAGCAGGCTTCGCATTTCAGCGGCTGCGTGTATCAGCCCGATCAGGAATGGACGTACGAGGGCACACGCGTTTGCGATGGCTGGGATCCGGACGGTAATGTGTTTCAGATTTTCGAGACGGCACATCGCCAGTGAATGCACCGTGCGATCGCGACGGGTCAGGCATTTCCCTCTGATCGCTACTCGCTTCCGTGCTGTAGCATGCCTGTATGGATATACAGAGCAAGCTCAGGATCCTTGCGGATGCAGCCAAGTACGACGCGTCGTGCGCTTCGAGCGGCTCGGCCAAGCGAGACTCCCTCAACGGCAAAGGGATGGGCTCCACGGAAGGCATGGGCATTTGCCACAGCTATGCCCCCGATGGCCGCTGCATTTCGCTGCTGAAAATCCTGCTCACGAACTTTTGTATCTACGACTGTCTGTACTGCGTCAATCGTAGTTCGAGCAACATCGCCCGGGCGCGTTTTACGGTCGAGGAAGTCGTCAAGCTCACGCTCGACTTCTACTCACGCAACTACATCGAAGGACTGTTCCTGAGTTCCGGGATCATCCGCGATGCCGACTACACGATGGAGCAGCTGGTCGCAGTCGCGCGGACGTTGAGGGAGGTGCACGATTTTCGTGGCTACATTCATCTGAAAACGATTCCGGATGCGGATCAGGAATTGCTCGCGCAGGCAGGTCGTTATGCAGATCGAGTCAGCGTCAACATCGAGCTTCCGACCGAACAAAGCCTCAACGCACTTGCGCCAGAGAAAAATGCGCAAAGCATCAAGCGCTCGATGGCTCATCTGCGTAGTCGTATCGATGAGAAACGTGCCGAGCCCAAGGCGCCGAGGTTTGCACCGGGCGGTCAAAGTACTCAGCTGATCGTGGGCGCCGATGATGCGAGCGATCAGCTCATCATCGAGAAGAGTTCCACACTCTATAGCTCGTATCAGCTCCGCCGCGTCTATTACTCGGCGTTCAGTCCGATTGCGGACTCATCGAAGGTGCTGCCATCGCGTGCCGCGCCGCTGATGCGTGAGCATCGTCTGTATCAGGCCGACTGGCTGATGCGATTTTATGGATTCACAGCGGGAGAAATCTTCGAGCAGTCCGATGGCATGCTGGATCTCGAAGTTGATCCAAAGCTGGCCTGGGCGCTGAAACATCGCGAACAGTTCCCGATCGACATCAATGTGTGTTCACGTGAGCAGTTGTTACGAGTGCCAGGGCTGGGAACGAAGGCTGTCGCACGCATTCTGGCTGCGCGCCGTGTTCGTGCGATTACTCGAGATGATCTGCAACGCCTGCATGTTCCCTTGAAGCGCGTGCTGCCGTTTCTCAAGTTCGTCGGAACAGAACGGGCAGCGGACCTGGATAGTGAGCGTCTCGCGCAATCCTTGATGCCAGCTCCCACGCAGATGTCGCTCTGGTCGGCCGGTGCATAGCATCACTCTGCAACACGCTGGCGATTTCGCAGGATTTCGTACGGCCGCGCGAGCGCTGATTCGCAATGACGTGCCGCCTGATCAGGTGACCTGGCAGACAGCACAAGAGACAGCGGGCCTGTTTAGTGATGGATGGGATGCGGAGCGGACGCCGTCAACTACCTTCACGGTTCCCGCCGCTTACATGCGGTTGGCTGAAACTGTGTCGATGCACAGCGATCCCGCTCGCTTCGCTTTGCTGTATCGCTTGTTATGGCGCCTACGCACAGAGCCTCGATTGTTGGACGTGACCATGGATGCCGATGTGGCGCGGGCGCAGGGCATGGCCAAGTCCGTTGATCGTGACATTCACAAGATGCACGCGTTCGTGCGTTTTCGACAGGTGCCTGGCGTCGAGCCGCAGACGTTCATCGCGTGGTTCGAACCGCAGCATCACATCGTCGAAGCTGCTGCGCCTTTTTTCGTCAGGCGTTTCGCAAATACTCCGTGGGCCATCGTCACGCCAGAGCGTCGCGCGATATGGGATTTACACAAACTCACGTTGGGACCAGGTGGTCAGCGAAGCGAGGTGCCTGAAGAAGATGCTGCTGAATCGCTCTGGCGCGATTACTACGCGAGCATCTTCAATCCAGCACGACTCAAAGTGGATTCGATGCGCGCGCACATGCCGAAGAAATATTGGCGCAATCTGCCAGAGAGCCCGTTGATACCGGATCTGATCGCAGCGTCTCGACGTCGCACTCAAGACATGATTGACCATTCGGTCACTGAACCTGCGCGTCGACATCAGCGCAGAGTTGAAGCTGTCGCTGCCATTCAGACGATCGAAGAAGCGCCCTTTGATGTGCGCGCCCGGGCTGCGCAGTGTCGTTCATGCCCGTTGTGGGAGCGCGCGACTCAGACGGTGTTCGGCGAGGGGCCGGAGAATGCGCGCATCGTGGTCATTGGCGAACAGCCAGGCGATCATGAAGATATTGCGGGTCGACCCTTCGTGGGTCCCGCTGGACAGTTGCTCGATCGCGCGCTCAAAGATGCCGGTCTGAATCGTGACAGCCTGTACGTGACGAACGCCGTCAAGCATTTCAAATTCGAAGCGCGAGGCAAGCGGCGTCTGCATAAGACGCCAGGTGAGATGGAAGTCGCGGCTTGCCATCAATGGCTCGAGCAGGAGTTGTCGATGATCCAGCCCGATCTGATCCTCGCACTCGGCGGCACCGCTGCGCGAAGTGTCTTCGGCAAAGCCATCCCGATTCTCAAAAATCGTGGACGGATATTTTCCGGACAGGCACAGGACGAAACACGCCGACCTGACATCCTGCTCTCTGTTCATCCCTCTTCACTACTGCGCATGCCCGACACAGAACGAGCGGCGGCATACGATCAATTCGTGAGCGACCTGAAGCTGGCAGTGCCATACGCGAGCATCGAGTTGCCCGATCGGGCCAACGCATAAAGATTTCGTCGCACTTAACCCGGTTCAATTGTCCGCGGCGTTTGCATGCGGGTGAGATCTCACCGGGAGCCCATTATGTCCGCGACGTTGCACGCATTCCCTGCCGGTCATTCGTTCAACTCACCCAGAAGTTGGGCGATGGCCATCATCGTTGTTATCCATCTGGCTTTCTTCTGGCTGCTGACTTCAGGAATGGCCAGATCGCTGCTGATCCTGCCGCCGCCGGCCACCGAGGCGTTCGTCATCGAAAATCCGGTCAAACCACCGCCGGAATTCAAGCAGCCGCAGGATTTCAAGGTGGAGACTCTTGTTTACACGCCTCCCGTGCTGCAGCCACCGCCTATCAACAACACAGAAGAAGATAAGGGACCGCGACTCGTGACAGACGATCCGCCACCGCTCGTGGAGCCTACGCACGTGCAACCCACGCAACGCACGCCGATCGAAGTGATGCCGGGCATTGATCCGCGGCACGCTTTGAGCGAACCCCAGTATCCAGCGTCGCTCATCCGCCAGGGAATCGAAGGGACGGTGGTCCTGTCAGTACAGGTTCTCGAGAACGGGCGTGTCGGTGATGTGCGAATCGATAGTTCCAGCGGTGATTCGCGGCTCGATGAATCTGCTGCGCGCGAAGCTCGCCGTTGGCGGTTCGTCCCGGGAACTCGCGATGGCATTCCAGTGGTGTTGTGGAAGCAGGTGCCGGTGGCGTTCCGAATCGAGGATCGGCACTAAGATTTTGTTGGTGGTGCGGCTCGCTCTTTATGGGCGAGCCGTATCGGCATTTCCACGCTGCTCGGCACGCAGCTGCACAACGATGTTGCGCTCCCAGGCATTTGCGTCGGGATCAACTGACGGATATTGAATGTCCGCTCTGCGTTCGCGGTTCTGTGCACTCGAGACACCAAAGCGCCTGTCCCGCTCCGTAAGGAGTTGCTCCTTCAATTGTCCGTCCTGAGTGAATCCCATCATCAGCATCGGAATGCCGATGGGCAGTGCGTTCGCTTGATCCGTATGCCAGGTATGCCAGGTTTTGCCGTAAGTACCTGCGATCTGCTCCATCAGTTCGTGTTCGGCCATCGCAGGAATCCCAGGCGCGATCAGCTGACCCGATTTCACTTCATGCACGTGGCTGTGCCACAGATGCTTCTCGTCAGTCGAAAGGTTTGCGAACAGCTTTTTCGTAATGATGTATTCGACACCCATGAGCTTCGCGTTTTCCTGATTGCCATCGAAGATCACGCACTGGATGAGGTCTTCATTGACGTGCCCGCAGTAGTGATGAGCTTCCATCTGGCCCTGCGCGTCGCCGTTGTAGAAATGGAAGCCGTCGAGATAGGCATTCAACTGGTTCAGCGGCGCGCGACTCTGAAGTACATCGGCGCCAGTTTCGAGTGCGCGTGTTTTCAGTTGCTCGTTCGCGCCCGGAGCGTTCACGGGTGAAGACGTGTTCTCACGCGTGCATGCGACCAGCAAGACGCCGCAAAGAAACAAACAGGCGAACGAAAATTGCCGGGGCATGCTCGAACTCCGCGCGAAGGACGAATGCCCGCGGAACTCATCTTGGTAGGCTTTGTT
>JBJMWN010000477.1:0-6000 GCA_045810085.1 Povalibacter sp.
GTGTCGGAGGAAAGCCCGGGCATCGTGGTATGTCGTCCTCACTCACGAATCACCGCACCAGGATTTCATGACGATCAATTGCCGGTGCTCCGAACCCTGCTTTCGCAGTTGATTGAACGTGAAGGAATCGAGGATCACAGCGTCTGGTTCTATTCGCCCATGGCGCTGCCGCTGCTGCAGTCGCTGAAACCGAAGCGCGTTATCTACGACTGCATGGACGAGCTGTCGGCGTTCCGCAATGCGCCGCGCCAGCTCCTGCAAAGAGAAAGCGCGTTATTGAAAGTGGCCGACGTGGTATTCACGGGCGGGCTGAGTCTTTATCGCGCGAAACGGGAGCGTCATCCCGCGGTGTATTGTTTTCCGAGCAGCGTCGATGCGGCGCATTTTTCAAAAGCGTGCGATCCCGCTGCTGAGCATCCGGCGCAACGCGATCTCGCCCGACCACGCCTGGGCTACTTCGGTGTGATTGATGAGCGCATCGATCTGCCGCTGATTGCAGCCATCGCTTCGGCTCGACCTCACTGGCAGATCTCGCTCGTCGGTCCATGCGTAAAGATCGATCCTGCAACCCTGCCGCGCCTCGATAACATTCATTATTTCGGACAGCAGTCGTATGAAGATCTGCCACGGTTTCTCGCCGGCTGGGATGTGTGCCTGCAGCCGTTCGCGATGAACGAGTCCACCAAGTACATCAGTCCGACCAAGACGCTGGAGTACATGGCGGCTTTGAAGCCGATCGTCAGCACTCCGATTGCCGATGTGGTCGCCTCGTACAAGGGGATCGTCAGGATTGCTGCAGATCCCGCGGAATTCCTCGAGGCCTGCGAACGCGCACTGAGCGAAACGGCAGAAGACAGGGCTCAGCGTGAAGAGGCAATGCGAGCGACGCTCGAGCGCACTTCCTGGGACGACACCGCGCGACGCATGCACGAGATCATGGAAGGGATCGACGTCACCAAGCGCCGCGCAACCAACATCGATCGCGCCGAGGCGGATGAACATGCCAGAGCTGCGACAGGGGTCGCGCCTTCGAGAGCGGCAGAGCATCACTCGACTGTGATTCTCGGTGCAGGTCCAACCGGCTTGAGTGCTGCCTACCATCTCGGAGAGGGCAGTCTGCTGTTGGAGCAATGCGAACAGATCGGCGGCTGGTGCCGTTCCGTGCAAGACAATGGGTTCACGTTCGACTATGCCGGCCACATCATGTTCTCCAACGATCCTTACGTGCATCGCATGTACAAGATGCTGCTCGGAGATAACGTTCATTGGCAGAATCGTGAAGCGTGGATCTACAGCAATGAGGTCTACACGCGCTATCCATTCCAGGGTGCGCTGTACGGCTTGCCGCCGAACGTATTAAAGGAATGCATCGTGGGCGCCATCGAGGCGCGATTCGGCGCGTTGAAAACGCCGGCCGCTTCACCACTTGCGTCCGCTGCCAAGTGCGCGCGCGGAAGCTCCACCAGCGAAGGGAAGGCAGAGTCGATCACCGATTGCTGCGCGGACGGTGTCACAGAGAGCACTGCGCCTCTCGGTCATGCGACAGCGACGTCGACGTCGGGTAGCGCAGAGCCCGCCAACTTCGAGGAGTTCATTTACAAAGTGTGGGGCGCAGGCGTGGCCAAGCATTTTGCCATTCCGTACAACCGCAAACTCTGGGCAACACCGCTCAACGAAATGGAGACTTCATGGTTGGGCGGCCGAGTGCCACTGCCTGATCTGGAAGAGATGATCGAAGGCGCGCTGCGACCTGTTGCAAAACCTGTGGGTCCCAATGCGCGTTTCGGATATCCGTTGAAGGGCGGCTTTCAGGCGTTGATGAACGGCTTCCTGCCGCACCTCAAAGGCAAAGTCCGCACCAATGCCAAAGTGGTGAAGGTACAGCCCAGCAAGCGTTTGGTAACTCTGCAGGATGGCAGCACTTATCGATATGAGTCTCTGATCAGCACGCTGCCATTGCCGAAGCTCGTCTCGATGATCGGTGCAGAGGCGCCGCCGCACGTTGTCGCAGCCGCGCAAGGCTTGCGCCACGTCTCGGTTCGATGTGTGAACCTCGGCATCGGTCGCGAGAACGTGACCGACAAGCACTGGATCTACTATCCCGGAGAGACGGTGTTCCATCGAATCTTCGTGCAGGGTAACGCCAGCCCGCATTGCAATCCGAAAGGAGGTTTCGGCATCACTTGTGAGATCACTTATTCGCCTTCGAAGCCCTTGCCGTGCGAAGGCAGCGAACTCATTCAGCGCTGTATCGAGGATTGCATCAGCGTAGGCCTGATCAAAGCGGACGATTCGATTCTGGCTGCGAATGAAATCGACATGCCCTATGCCTACGTGGTGTACGACCACGCGCGCAAAACTCACGTCGAGACCATCCGTACCTGGTTGCAGGAGCACGATATTCTGCTGTCGGGTCGCTACAGCGAATGGGAGTATTACAACTCCGATCACGCCTTCATCGCAGGGAAGAAGGCCGCTGACACGGTGCTCGAGCATTACGCCGAGCAGAGGCCGGTCGAAGCATTGCAGGGAGCCTGATGCTCTCTGTGAACCTCGAGGGACGGCGGGTGGAAATCTGGGGCGGAGTCGAGTGCACGATCAATCGCGTGCACGACCATTACCGCAGCCAGTTGCAGGCGAGCGGGCATGATCGACGCGTCAGCGATCTCGATCTGTTCGCGCAGCTGGGGCTCGCTCGCCTGCGATATCCCGTGCTGTGGGAGCAGGTGGCGCCAGTCAGTCTGGAGCAGCCGGACTGGCGATGGACCGACGAACGACTTGCACGATTGCGCGAGTTGAACATCGAACCCATCGCTGGTCTTCTGCATCATGGCAGCGGTCCCGCGTACACGAATCTTCTTGATGCCCAGTTTCCATCGCTATTTGCACGCTACGCGCAGATGGTCGCGCAGCGTTATCCATGGATTCGCTGTTACACACCCATCAATGAGCCGCTGACCACGGCTCGGTTCAGTTGTCTTTACGGGCATTGGTACCCGCATCAACGCAATGATCGTGCCCTCGCGCGTGCATTGCTCAATGAGACAGTCGCCACGGTTCGCGCAATGGAATGTATCCGGCAGGTGAATCCGGAAGCACAGTTGATCCAGACCGACGATCTCGGCGAAACCTTCAGCACACCTTTGCTGCGCTATCAGGCGGACTTCGATAACGAACGACGTTGGCTGAGCTGGGATCTGCTGTGTGGGAAGGTGAATCGTCATCATCCACTGCGTACCTATCTTGAAGAATCCGGCATCGGGAGTTCCGAGCTCGATTGGCTGCTCGATCATCCATGTGTTCCCTCGATGATCGGTATCAATCATTACGTGACCAGCGATCGGATGTTGCACGAGGACCGCGGTCGGTTTGCGCGACACACTCACGGTGGCAACGGACGCCATCGCTTCGCGGACATCGAAGCCGTTCGCGTGTTGCCTGATTACCAGCCGGGCTTTGCTCGTGTGATCGAACAGGCGTGGGCTCGTTATGCATTGCCAATCGCCCTGACTGAAGTTCACCTCGGATGTTCGCGTGAAGAGCAGCTGCGTTGGCTGCATACCGCCTGGCGTGCCGCCGATCAGGCCGCGAATGCGGGAGCGAATGTGGTGGCGATCACTCCCTGGGCGCTGCTCGGAAGCTACGACTGGGACAGTCTGCTGACCATCGACGCAGGCCACTACGAACCCGGAGCATTCGATGTGCGCGGAGATAAGCCGCGTCCGACTGCGTTGGCCAGTCTCATCACCTCACTTGCGCGCGGTGTCTCCCTTGATCAAGCGCGCTTCGTGCATGAGCCCGGCTGGTGGGAGCGTCCCACCCGCATGACAATCCCCATTCGTGAAGATGTGCTGCCTGCAGTGAAGCGTCATCATCGGATTTCACGCCCGCTACTCATTGCAGGCGCTGGCGGCACATTGGGTCGTGCCCTCACGCACGTCTGCGACAGTCGCGCCATGACGGTGAGCGCGCTCAAGCGCAACGACTTCGACATTTGCAACATGAGAGCTGTTGAAGATGCACTCGCGCAGATGAAGCCTTGGGCTGTAATCAATGCGGCGGGCTATGAGCCCCACGCACGTCATCGCGACCCGCAGAGGTGCTTGCGCGCGAACGTGGAAGGACCCACGGTGCTTGCCGAAGCCTGTGCTCGTCGCAATATCCCGCTCGTGACGTTCTCCTCTGATGCCGTGTTCGGCGGGGAAAGTTCGCAGCCGTATACGGAAGCGTCCAACACCAAGCCCGCTGACGAGCATGGTGCCAACAAACTACGTGCAGAAGAGTCCGTTCGACGCCTGCATCCCGCATCGCTGATCGTTCGATCGTCTGCCTTCATTGGTGGATGGAGCGATTTCACCTATTTCAACGATGCGCTGCGACGCCTGGCGCAAGGCGAGCATGTCGCGGTGGCGAGCAACACAGTTTCGCCAACGTATGTGGTCGATCTCGCGGAGGCGAGTCTGGATCTGCTGATCGATGCAGAGCACGGCATCTGGCATCTGGTCAGTCGGGGCGAGTCGACGTGGAAGAGTGCGCTTGAGATCACTGCATCTCGACTCGGGATCGATGCCAGTCGTTTGAGTGAGATAGCGGCCGCCGAGCCTCGGGGACGCTTTCGTGCAATGAGCAGCACGCGCGGGCTGATTATGCCGTCACTGGAGGATGCGCTCGAGAGATTCGCTCGCGACGCTGAGCGTTTTCTCATCGAGGAACGCCGCGCAACCGCTGCGAGCTGAGATTCTGTTCGGCTAAAGCCGAGCCCACAGGCAGACGACCAACCCAGATGCTGCTCTCAGTGCAGTATTGAGTGCGCCTGTTCTGCGTGCATCGGGCTGGGTGCTGGCGTTAGTGTGGGGCTTCCTCTAGCGAGTCGCACAGCATGCCAACAGCAAAGACGAAGCCAGTCACGATCAGCCAGTACATCCAGGCAGCACCCAAAGAAGCACAACTGAAGTTGCGTGAAATGCGCAAGTGCATCCGCGCTGCTGCACCAGGCGCAGAAGAAAGCTTGAAGTGGGGAATGCCGGCCTTCTCTTATCAACGCATCCTCGTGACCTTCGCCGCTTTCAAACATCACATCGGCTTCTATCCCACGCCCTCTGCGGTGACGGCGTTCAAGAAAGAACTTGCGAAGTATCACACCGCGAAAGGCTCGATCCAGTTTCCGCTCGATGAGCCGCTACCGCTGTCGCTCATTCGCAAGATCACCACGTTCCGAGTCAAAGAAAGCAAGAAAGACGATGTAAAGTGGCGATCGTAGCCTGCAGATAGGCTCTGCTCTGTTTTTCCCAATAACCCGAGATGATCTTAATGAATAGACTTTTCAGAACCACTGCGCTTGTTGTTGTGTGCCTGACTGTCGGCGCCGTCGCCGGCCGTTTGACCCAAGCAGCCGACGCGGACGCAAAGGTATTTGAACTTCGTACATACACAACGCCAGAGGGGAAGCTCGACGAACTGCACAAACGGTTCCGCGAGCACACGACCAAGATCTTCGAACGTCACGGCATGACCAACGTCGCGTACTGGACCCCCCAAGATCCGCCGCTCGCAGGTCACACGCTCATCTATGTGATCTCACACAAGAGCCGCGCCGATGCTGAAAAGAATTGGGCGGCGTTCCGTGACGATCCCGAATGGCAGAAAGTGAAGGCGGCGTCCGAAGCGAATGGCCCGATCGTCACGAAAGTGGAATCGGTGTTCATGCGGCCAACGGATTATTCGGCGATGAAGTGAAAAAGAAAGCGACAGGAATAGGCCACTTCGCATTCAATGCTCAGATGCGAAGTGGCGAAAATCAATAACTGTTGAGTCCGTCCTTTCTGCGGGTGGGCAAACTTTCAACTGTTCGAGTGTGTCAGGCGTAAATGGAAACTATCCCATCCCGCTTTCTCGGCCGGCACCGTTGATCGTGCAACGACTAGAAATACCAGAAGCCAATGGAGGCCATAATGTTCAGGTAGTCACGCGCGGAATCTACCGTAGCGGTCAGACTCCAGT